>JAYVEB010000365.1:0-8459 GCA_043749095.1 Burkholderiales bacterium
CCGCAGTGGTGTTTGCGATCTACCCGCTGGCGACGTCGGCGTTCGCGATGGCGATCTGCGGCGCCATTCTGGGCATTGCGCTGGGTTGCGTGCAGCCGATGATCATGACCGCCTTGCACCGGCTGACGCCGCAGTCACGTCATGGCGAGGCGTTGGCGCTGCGTTCGATGACGATCAACGGGGCCAGCACGTTGATGCCGCTGCTGTTCGGCATGGTGGGCTCTGCGCTCGGTGCTGCACCTTTGTTCTGGTTGATGGGCACCGCCATGGCGACCGGCAGCTTGGCGGCGCGTCAGGTCGGGCGCCAATCGGCTGAAGCCGACCTGGCGGTCGTTAGAACCTGAAGTCGCCGGTGCCGGGCGGCGGGTCGCGACGCACTTCCTGCGCGTCGGTGAGCAGCGAGGGCAGCCGGGCCGACCTGTCCTTTTGCGGCGCTTCGCGCTGCTCGGTCAGCGGTGTCGCAGCGGCGAACTGGTAGCCGGCTGGCAGCTTCGACTCCCTGGGGTAGCCGGCCGCATCGAGGTACGAGGCCCAGCCTTCAGACGACCACCCGCGCACCACCTGCGCCCCGATGGTGATCGCCGGCAGGTCGCTGCCGCCGGTCAAGCGCAACAGCACCGCACCGTCTTCACCGGTGATCACGCTTTTCTCGGCGTGCGGAATGCCACGCTGCTGCAGGAACTGCCGTCCCGCATCGCAAGGGCCGCAGTTGGCAGAGCCATACAGCGTGACCGGGTAGCGCTGCACCGCCTCCCGCACATCGACGGGCAAGGCCGCTTGCACACCGGCGGTGGGGCCTTTGGTCTTTAATGTCGACAGCTTGTCGCCGCTGACCAGCGGTGGCCGGTCGGTGTAGGTCACCCGGCCGTCGCTGCCGACGACTTTGTATTGCTGCGCGAGGCTGGGCGTTGTAATGCCAGTGAGGCACGTGGCGCAGGCGAGGGCGGCGGCCCAGCCGGCGGATCGGCGCGGCGTTGTCGAATGGTAGGCGTGTGTGGGTGACTTCATGACCATGTCTCCTCGGAACGTCGGGCGGTGCCGCATGGCTGGGCGTTCACGTCATGCCCTGGTGGCGCAGCAGCGCATCGATGCTCGGCTCGCGCCCGCGAAACGCCTTGAAGCTTTCCATGGCGGGCCGGCTGCCGCCCGCTTCGAGCACGGCCTGCCGGTAACGGCGGCCGGTGGCAACGTTCAGCACGCCGCCGTCCAGTGCCGATTCCTCGAATGCCGACCAGGCATCGGCCGACAGCACCTCGGCCCATTTGTAGCTGTAGTAGCCTGCCGAATAGCCACCGGCAAAGATGTGCGAAAAGCTGTGCTGGAAGCGGTTCAGCGCGGGCGGCTTGAACACCGATACCTCGTTGCGCACCTCGTCGAGCACCTCGGTGATGCGGTCTTCGCTGCCGGGCTCGGCGTGCAGCCGCATGTCGAACAAAGCGAACTCCACCTGTCGCAGCGTCTGCAAGCCGCTCTGGAAATTCTTGGCGGCCAGCATGCGGTCGAACAACTCGCGCGGCAGTGGCGCATCGGTGTCGACGTGAGAGGTCAAGCGCTTGACCACATCCCATTCCCAGCAGAAGTTCTCCATGAACTGGCTGGGCAACTCGACCGCGTCCCATTCGACGCCCGAGATGCCGGCCACGCCGATGTCGTCGACCTGGGTCAGCATGTGGTGCAGGCCATGGCCGATTTCATGGAACAGCGTGGTGACGTCGTCGTGGCTGAGCAGCGCCGCTCGCCCCGGCAGCGGCGGCGTGAAGTTGCACACCAGCTGCGCCACCGGGGTCTGCAGCCGACCTTCCGGGCGCGCCCAGCGACCGCGCACATCGTCCATCCAGGCGCCGGGCCTTTTGCCGGGGCGAGCGTAGGGGTCGAGGTAGAACTGGCCGACCAGCTCGGCGCCACCATCGGCCGACGCGGCACTCGCCCGTTCGATGCGGAAAAAGCGCGCGCTGGGATGCCACACCGGTGCGCTGTCGGGGCGGATCGTCACCTCGAACAGGGTCTCGATGATGCGGAACAGCCCTTCGAGCACCTTCGGCTCGGTGAAATACTGCTTCACCTCGTGGTCGCTGAAAGCGTACCGGACCTCCTTGAGTTTCTCGCTGGCGAACGGCAGGTCCCAGGCCTGCAGGTCGGCTATGCCCAGTTCGCCGCGGGCAAATTCGCGCAACTCGGCCAGATCTTGCAGCGCGTGCGGTCGAGCGCGGCGCGCGAGGTCGCGCAGGAAGTCCGTCACCTGCTTGGGCGAAGTGGCCATCTTCGGCACCAGCGAGACATCGGCGTAGCTCGGGTAGCCCAGCAGCTGTGCCTCTTCCTGGCGCAAGCGCAGCAACTCGCGCATCACCGCGCTGTTGTCTTTTTCAGGCGGCCCCAGATCACTGGCGCGCGTGGCGTTGGCGATGTAGAGCCTTTCCCGCAGAGCACGGTTCTGCGCGTACTGCATCACCGGAAAGTAGCTCGGGAAATGCAGGGTCACCTTGTGGCCTGATTTGCCTTCGGCAGTGGCCGCGGCAAGCGATGCCTCACGCGCATCGGCTGGCACCCCGACGAGTTCGTCAGCCGAGGCGTAATACGCATACCCATCGGTGGCGTCGAGCACATGTTCAGAAAACTTCTGCGCCAGTTCGGCCTGCAATTCCTGCACACGCTGGAAGCGTTGCTTGGCCTCGCCTTGCAACTCGGCGCCGGCCAGCACGAAGTCGCGCACCGCATTGCCCAGCGCCTGCTTGCGGGCCGGACTCAATGCATGATCTTTCCCACTCTCTGCGGCCTGCGCGATGGCCTTGTATTTGGCGTACAGCCGCTCGTCGGCGGCATGGCGGCTGGACTGTTCGGTGACCTTGGGCAAGGCCTCGGTGAAGGCTGCGCGCAGGGCCGGGGTGTCAGCAACGGCATTGAGGTGACCAATGGCGCCCCAGACGAAACGCAGCCGCTCACCGGCGGTGTCGAGCACCGCCGACACCGCGTCGTACTGCGCTGGCACATCCGGGCCGACGGCGCGTTCGAGTGCGTCGTCGGCGGCCCGCAACAGCACCTCGATCGCTGGAGCAACATGCTCCGGCCGAATCTGGTCGAAGGCGGGCAGTCCTTCAGCGCTGAGCAGCGGATTGGTCATGGGATGCACGCTGGTTGAATAGGGGGTGATCAAATGAGGGATGACGCAAGGAGCCACTCTGTATCGTGCGCATGCAGAGCGTGCTGATCAGCGCCACTGCAGGGCCAAAGATTAACCTTTGTCGCCGCCCCAGCCCAATGCCCTTGCTCTGGCAACGAGAAGAACCACACGCCGGAGGGGCCTGAAAACAGCAAAGGCCGCTGCAGGCGGCCTTTTGGGAGAGAAGGGGCTGGGAGTTCAGGACTGCCGCCGGTCAAGACTTTCCCTGGGCGCCAAGGGCGATCTTCAGCAGATCGGCCACCGTGTTGGCGTTGAGTTTTTCCATGATGTTGGCGCGGTGAGCCTCCACCGTCTTGATGCTGATCCCCAGGTCGTCGGCGATCTGCTTGTTCAGACGGCCGGCAACGATGCGCTCAAGCACCTGACTTTCACGGGTGGTCAGGCGCGACAGCAAGGCGTCTCGGCTGGCCGCTTCCTGGTGGTGCGAGAACGCAGCGCGGGCCTGATCTAGCATCCGTTCGACAAGGATGACAAGTTCCTCTTCCTTGAACGGCTTCTCGATGAAGTCCATCGCGCCTTTTTTCATCGTGGTCACCGCCATCGGCACGTCGCCGTGGCCAGTGATGAAGACGATGGGCAGCGGGCTCTTGCGCTCGAGCAGGCGATCCTGCAACTCCAGGCCGCTCATGCCATCCATGCGGATGTCGGCGATCAGGCAGGCCACTTCGCGTGAGTCGAAGCGCGACAGGAAGGACTCCGACGAGTCGAAGCACTTGACACGATAGTCCTTACCTTCGAGCAGCCACTGCAGGGAATCGCGTACCGCTTCGTCGTCGTCGACAACATAGACAGTGCCCTTTTTAGGAATCAAGCTCATGAGATCACAGCCGCGTTGGGTGAGGGAAGCGCTTCGATTCGACGGGTCTCGACAGGCAGCGTGAATACAAAACAGCAACCTGACACCAGCCCCCCATTGTAAAGGTTCTCCGCCCTCATTCGACCCCGGTGCGACTCGACGATCGAGCGGCACAAGCTCAGGCCGATGCCCAATCCTTCCGGTTTTGTCGAGAAAAAAGCTTCATAGAGCCGCGCCAGCACCTCCGGCCTGATCCCTGGGCCCATGTCGGTCACCCGGAACTCGATGACATCACCCTCTTCGGCCGTGTACCGCGGGACCACCCGCAATTCAATGTTGCGTCGGGCCGACGGCAGCTCGGCCGAATCGATCGCCTCGGCCGCATTCTTCAGCAGATTCAGCACCACCTGTTCGATCAGTATCGGGTCGACCATCAACGGCGGCAGCCGCTGCGCGACATAGGTGTGGATGGCCACCCGGCGACGGCGCAACTCGATGCTGGCCAGGTCGACTGCGTCGTCAACGATGGTCTGTGCGCTCGCCTCCTGACGTTGTGGTTCGCTGCGCTTCACGAAGGCACGGATGCGGTGGATGATCTGGCCGGCGCGTTGCGCCTGCCGTGAGGTCTTCTCCAGCGCGGCGATCAGGTCTTCCTTCTCGATCGCGCCCTTCTTCACCCGCGACACCATGCCGTTGCAGTAGTTGGCGATGGCCGTGAGCGGTTGATTCAATTCATGCGCCACCGACGAGGCCATCTCGCCCATCGTCACCAGGCGGCTCGTCACCTGGGCTTTTTCCGACTGGCTGGCGGCCTGATTTTCGGCATGGCGCCGTGCAGTCACATCGGTGGCGATCAGCATCTGCGCGAGCCGGCCGTCGGTCCATTGCAGGTAGCGCACTCGCACGTCGAACCATTTGCTCAGCGGCTCGATCAGCACCTCGCGCGGGTCGGAGTAGATCTCGGTCAGCTCCTGAGTGGGCAGCCCGCCCATGTTGTCCACTGAATCGTCGGACTCTCCATTCGGGATCGCGTCGACATCGTCGCCTGCCAGCAGCGCATGACCCAGCGCATCGCTGCCGAACCACACGCGATACGAGCGGTTGGCAAACAGCAATTCGCCTTGCTGCACCGAGAGCACCGACACCGCGGCGTCGAGACCTTCGAGCACCGTGGTGAAGCGCTCGTGAGAGGCGGCCAGCTGGTCGCGCACCCGCTTGGCATCGGTGATGTTGGTCATCGACGTCATCCAGCCGTTCTGCTGTCCTTTCGGGTCGACCAGAGGTGAAACATACATCCGCGCGTCGAACAGCTCCCCGCTCTTGTGCATGGCCTTGATCTCAATGCCGCCGGCCGGGCTGCGGCCCTCGAGTTCCTGCTGCAGCAGGCGGTGGCCTTCTTCGTGGCGGTCGGGCGGCCAGTAGGGGAATGGCGGTGTGCGGCCGATCAGTTCGTGTTCGCTGAACCCGGTCATTTCGCAGAAGGCGGGGTTCACGTAGGTGATGCGGCCTTCCTTGTCCATCGCGCGCATGCCTGTGAGCATCGAGTTCTCCATCGCGCGACGAAAGTTCGCCTCCGACACCAGCGCCGCCTGCATCTGCGAACGCCGACGCATGTGGCGCCAGGTGATCAACAGCGTCCAGACCGTCAGGAAGCTCAGCGCGACCACCATCCAGAACAGCGTGTTGCCGACCAATCCGACGGAGGTGCGATAGCCCTGGCCACGCAGCATCAAGGAGTTGCCTGACGGCAGCACGGGTACGTCATGCGAGATGGTGGCAGCTCGCAGGTCCTGGCCCGGCATCAGCATCACCGTGCTGGCGAGCAGGCGTCCCGCCGGATCGATCAGGCTGATGGCGTGTCGCGCGCTGACATCATTGGGCACCAGCAGCCGGATCAGGCTTTCGACCGGGTACTCGGCCACCAGCATGCCGAGAAAGACATTGCGCACCATCAGCGGCACATGCACCTGCACTACCTTCATCTGCGCGTTGTCAGTGAAGGCGGCGGAATACACCGCGTCGCGTGTCTTACGGGCGGCGCGGAAGGCATTCTCCGGCGCGCTGTCCGTGCCCTCGTGGGGCAGTGAGTTGCCCTGCTGTTCGACGACCACCGCCGGATCGTTGTCGATCCGGTAGTCGTGTGCGGACTGCGTGGCGACGATCCCCCGTCCGGCGTCCAGCCAGTAAATGCGGCTAATTTCCGGATGCTCCCGCATCAGGTCGGTCGCACTGCGCAGGAACAGGTTGTGGTCGGGGCGGTGCAGCACCAGCTCTTGCGCAATGCGGCCAAGCTGCTCTTCGTTCTCGATCAGCCGCAACCGGACGTGCTGTTGCGCGACCTCGGTGTCGCGCCGCACCGAATCGCCCGCCCGTTGGAACTCTTCGTTGCGCAGGTACCAGAAGGCCGAAATGATCGCGGCCAGGAAGAGCAGCACCGAGGCCAGCGGGGCCAGCGTCGCGTAGCGGTCCTGCCGCGCTGGCGATTGACGGCGCCACCAGCGTCCGAAGATCCGTCGCTCGAACGGCGGAGCGTGCCGCAATCGCTTGCCGATGTTCAGGAGATACCGCATGGCAGCAATTATCGATCGTGCCCGCGCCTTCGCGCACACACGTATGGTTCAGAATTGGGCTCGACCAAAGCCGTGCGTCACCCGAGCCCGACAGCGGGCGATGCCCGTTTCAGAGTCCCGCAGGTGCGAAAATGCATCTGAATAACAACAACCTGCCCGTCCGGAGACACCATGTCCGCAATGCCTGATCAACCCGTCGGCGATGCCGGCGCCCCTGCCATCGACATCGACGCACAGGAAACCCGTGAGTGGCTCGACGCGCTGTCGGCCGTCATCGCGGGCGAAGGCCCGGCGCGTGCGCAATTCCTGCTGGAGGAGTTGCTGGAACACGCGCGACGCAACAGCATCGACCTGCCGTTTTCGGCCACCACCGATTACGTCAACACGATCGAGCCCGATGCGGAGGAGCGCAACCCCGGCAACCTCGAACTGGAAGGCCGGTTGCGCGCCTACATGCGCTGGAACGCGATGGCGATGGTGGTCAAGGCCAATCGCCTGCACCCGGCCGATGGCGGCGACCTCGGCGGCCACATCAGCAGCTTTGCGTCGCTGGCGCACATGTTCGCCGCGGGCTTTAACCACTTCTGGCATGCCGAGAGCGAAGGCCACGGCGGCGACTGCCTGTACATCC
This sequence comes from Burkholderiales bacterium, assembly GCA_043749095.1. Taxonomy (GTDB): domain Bacteria; phylum Pseudomonadota; class Gammaproteobacteria; order Burkholderiales; family Burkholderiaceae_C; genus PBB1. Next base: position 7,176 of record JAYVEB010000365.1, read on the forward strand.
AGGGCCACAGCGCGCCCGGCATCTACGCCCGCGCTTTCATGGAAGGGCGGCTCACCGAAGAACAACTGCTGAACTTCCGCCAGGAAGGCGCCGGCAAGGGGCTGAGCAGCTACCCGCACCCCAAGCTGATGCCCGAGTTCTGGCAGTTCCCCACCGTCTCCATGGGGCTAGGCCCCTTGATGGCCATTTACCAGGCCCGTTTCCTGAAGTATTTGCATGCCCGCGGCATCGCCAACACCGAGAACCGCAAGGTCTGGGTGTTCTGCGGCGACGGCGAAATGGACGAAGTGGAAAGCTTGGGCGCCATCGGTCTGGCGGCCCGTGAAAACCTTGACAACCTGGTCTTCGTCATCAACTGCAACCTGCAGCGCCTGGACGGCCCGGTGCGCGGCAACGGCAAGATCGTGCAGGAGCTGGAGGGCGAGTTCCGTGGCTCGGGCTGGAACGTGATCAAGCTGCTGTGGGGCAAGGATTGGGACAAGCTGCTGGCGCGCGACAAGGACGGCGCGCTGCGCAAGCTGATGATGGACACGCTGGACGGCGACTACCAGGCCTTCAAGGCCAACGACGGCGCCTTCGTGCGCAAGTTCTTCTTCGGCCGTGACCCACGCACGCTGGAGATGGTGGCCAAGATGAGCGACGACGAGGTCTTCAGCCTGCGCCGTGGCGGCCACGACGCCCAGAAGGTGTATGCCGCCTTCCACCGCGCCAACAGCCACCAGGGCCAGCCCACGGTGCTGCTGGTCAAGACCGTCAAGGGCTATGGCATGGGCCGGGCCGGCGAGGGCAAGAACACCGCCCACCAGACCAAGAAGCTGTCGGACGAGGACGTGCGCCATTTCCGCGACCGTTTCAACATCCCCATCCCTGACAGCGAGCTGCCCAAGATCCCGTTTTACAAGCCGGCCGACGACACGCCCGAGATGCGCTACCTGCACGAGCGCCGCAAGGCCCTGGGCGGCTATTTGCCGCAGCGCCGCACCCAGGCCGATGAGCAGTTCACCGTGCCCTCGCTGGAGATCTTCAAATCGGTGCTGGACGCCACGCCCGAGGGCCGCGAGATCAGCACCACCCAGGCCTATGTGCGCTTCCTCACCCAGTTGCTGCGCGACAAGGCCTTAGGGCCACGCGTGGTGCCGATCCTGGTGGACGAGGCCCGCACCTTCGGCATGGAAGGCCTGTTCCGCCAGATCGGCATCTACAACCCCGAGGGCCAGAAGTACACCCCGGTCGACAAGGACCAGGTGATGTATTACCGCGAGGCGGTGGACGGCCAGATCCTGC
>JAYVEB010000366.1:0-2500 GCA_043749095.1 Burkholderiales bacterium
AAATTGCCCGGACCGACGTCGCGATTGGTGAAGTTGCAGCGCCCGCCGCCGGAGATGCGGATCTTCTCGGCGAGCTTCTCGGCATGGTCGATGAGCAGCACCTTCAGGCCGAGTTGGCCGGCGACGGCGGCGCAAAAGAGCCCGGCAGCGCCGGCACCGATGACGACCATGTCCAAGCGCTGCATCGGCGGGATTATCCCGACGCAAGCAGTGCAGCGCCGACGACGCTCGGGCTGAGGTCGCGCCTCATAACTCGCTGCGTTCACTCCACTGCGCTCAAACGAACGCGGCGAATCAGTTGACGAAGGGCTTCGCCCCGACCCCAACCCTGTGCTCCTTCGCCTTCACCGAGCGAGCCCCCGCCGGACAGCTCCTTTCGCGAGCCACCAGCGCGGGGGTGTGCAACTCAGAGCACCGCGGTGTTTGCAAAGGCGCGCTGCCGCCTGCCCGGACGCGCCTTTGCCTCCCCCGTCTCTCAGGCCGCGCGTGCCGAACGCGACGCCGCCAGCGCGACCTCGCCCAAGCCTTTCAGCACATCGCCGACGATGATGATCGCCGGGCTGCCGAGCGCTTTGGACTCGATCGTTGCCACCATCTGCGCGAGCGTGGTGACGGCGCTTTGCTGGTCGGCGCGGCTGGCGTGCTGCACGATCGCCACCGGCGTGCCTGCGGGCAACGCAAGCAGCAGTTCGCGCTGCAGCCGGGGCGCCTCGGACACGCCCATGTAGACCACCAAGGTGAGGCCCTGCGCTGCAGCCGCCGCCAAGGTGCGCCACTGCAGCGCCGCGTCGCCAGCGCGCGCATGGCCGGTGACGAAGATCACGCCATGCGCATGGTCGCGGTGGGTGAGCGCGACGCCCAGCGATGTGGCCGCCGCGAGGCCGGCGGTGATGCCATTGACCACTTCGACCTGCACGCCGTGCGCACGCAGGAACTCGGCCTCTTCGCCGCCGCGCCCGAAGACGCCCGGATCGCCGCCCTTGAGCCGCACCACGCGCTCGCCGGCCAGGGCCTCGCGCAACATCAGTTGTTCAATGAAGGCCTGCGGCGTGCTGCGGCAGCCGCCGCGCTTGCCGACGTGGACGATGCGCGCCGTGCGCCGCGCATAGCGCAGCACGGCAGCTGCCACCAGGTCGTCGACCAGCAGCACGCTGGCGCGGCGGATCGCGCGCAGCGCTTTGAGGGTCAGCAACTCGGGGTCGCCGGGGCCCGCGCCGACCAGCCAGACCGTGGGTCGCGGCGCCTCGGTGAGCGCGGGGTCGTTGCTAGGCCGATCGTTCATGGACGCTCTCCTGGTGCTGCTGCGCGGCCAGGCGCGTGCGCACCAACACGTCGAGCTGCTCGAGCAGCGGTGCCGGCGCGGGCTTTTCGCCGCTCACCACGCCCTGGATGTAGAGCGCCGTGGTGGCCACATCGCTGGCGCGTGGCAGCAGCGGCAAGGTGGCGAGCGCGCCCTCGGTGGCGGCGCGGCCGAGTTCGCTGCGCAGCGCGCCGCCGATGAACACCTCGAGCTTGGGCAGCCGCCGCGCGTCGGCCACCGGCTCGCCTTCGGTGCCGCGCATCAGCAGCGCATGGGCGGCGGTGTGCTGCAGGTAGCGGGCATGTGCCAGGGCGTACTCGGGGTGGGTGTAGTTGACGACGCGCAGGCAGGGGCCGCCGCGCGGTTGCAGCAGCTTGGCAACGGTGTGGCCGGGGTTGCGCAGGCCGAGCGTCCAGCGCAGATCGAGCAAGGGCACCAGCGCGGGACACAGCACCGCGGTCGGCATGAACACCGGCTCATGGCGTGCCCAGGCCGCATGCACGCCGGCCGCGTCATGCGCGATCGCCAGGCCGAGCGTCGCGAACAGTTCGTGCGTGGTCACGCGCGCCGGGTCGCTTTCGGGGCCGTGGACCAGCACCGGCACGCCTTCCTGGGCCAGCAGCAGGGCGAGCAGCGCGGTCAGGTTGGGCAGCTTGCGTGCGCCGTTGTAGGAGGGCAGCAGCACCGGCAGCACGTCGCCCTCGAGCACGAGGCTGCGCTCCAGCGCGGCGGCGGTAAAGCCGGCCAGCTCCTCGGTGGTTTCGCCCTTGATGCGCATGGCGATCGCGAAGGCGCCGCGCTCGGCCTCGCTGACCTGGCGGTCGAGCACCTGCGCCATCAGGTCGTGGGCCTGCGCCTGGCTGAGCGCGCGCGCGCCGTCCTTGCCGCGGCCGATTTCCTTGAGGTAGGGCGCGATGCTCATGCGGATTCCAGTGTCCGGACGAACGCAATTTTCAGGCCTGTGTGCCCGGGTGCCTGGATCATGCCGCCAACGGGTGCAGACGCACGATGCGCCGGAGTTCGGGCAGGCATGAGCCGCAATTGGTGCCGCAGCGCAATTGATCCTGCACCCGCATCAGCCGCTGCTCGGGCGAGCCTTGCACGCGTTCGAGCGCTGCTTGAATTTGGCTTTCGCTCACGTCGAAGCAACTGCACACCTGCGTGCCGCGCGCGGCTACCGCCAGCGGGGCCTTGGCACCG
>JAYVEB010000367.1:0-22966 GCA_043749095.1 Burkholderiales bacterium
AGGAAGTCGGGCTGCGGCGCGCAGTACACGCCCGTTCCCGCGGCCTGCAGTCGATCGAACAGGATGTGGTGCACTGCGACGAAGGCGGCACCGGCGATGATCGGCCGCCAGTCGCGGTACAGCAGCAGCAAGGCGAGGCCTGCGAACACGCCGAAGTGGAACTCGAGCGTGCCGCGTCCGAGCTGGATGTGCAGGGCCACGAGCGTCATGAAGCTCACGGTCATCACCAGGCTGGAGGCGAGCGTTCCGCCGGCCATGCTCATCGCGGCCCCGGCGATCAGCACCACGGCGACCGACAGGCCGAGGGCGAGGCCCATGCCGCCGTACTGGCTGGCAATCGCGACTGCCACGAGCGCAGCGAGCAACACCGCGACGAACATCCAGCGGTCGGCTTTCAGCGCGAATTCCCGCATGTCGTTCGGGGGCAGGGCAGCGCTGTTCGAGGTCATGCTCATGGTGTCTTTCTGCGGGTAAAAGTGGCTGTGAATCAATGGCGCGAACGTCGCACCAACGAACCCACATCGAGGATCAGTGCCACCCGGCCGTCGCCCATGATGGTGGCGCCCGACACGTCATCGACCTTGCGGTAATTGGCTTCGAGGTTCTTCACCACCACCTGCTGCTGACCGAGCAACTCATCGACCAGCATCGCGACGCGGCCACCTTCGGCTTCGACGACGACCATGATGCTGGTCGTCTTCTCTTCGTCGCCGCGCGGCACGTGGAACAGGCGTTCGAGGTCGATCACCGGCATGTAGTCGCCGCGCACCTCGACCACGCGGCCAGAACCGCCGATCGTCTTGATGGTGTGCTCGTGCACCTGGAACGACTCGATCACCGATGACAGTGGCAGGATGTAGAGCTCGTCGCCGATGCCCACACTCATGCCGTCCATGATCGCCAGCGTCAGCGGCAGGCGCACCGAGACGCGCATGCCGTAACCCTCGGCCGATTCGATGTCGACCGTTCCGCCGAGGGCAGTGATGTTCTTCTTGACCACGTCCATGCCGACACCGCGGCCGGAGACATCGGTCACCACATCGGCGGTGGAGAAGCCGGGCGCGAAGATCAGGTTCCAGACTTCGCCGTCGGTCATCGAGTCGGGCGCATCGATGCCGCGTTCACGCGCCTTGCGCAGCAGCTTCTCGCGCGACAGCCCGCGGCCGTCATCGCGCACTTCGATGACGATCGAGCCGCCCTGGTGCGAGGCCGCCAGCGTGATGGTGCCGGTCTCAGGCTTGCCCTTGGCCAGGCGGTCGGCCGGCATTTCGATGCCGTGGTCGCAGCTGTTGCGCACCAAGTGCGTCAGCGGATCGGTGATCTTTTCGACCAGGCCCTTGTCGAGTTCGGTGGCCTCGCCCTGCGTCACAAAGTCGACCTTCTTGCCGAGCTTGGCCGCCAGGTCGCGCAGCATCCGTGGGAAGCGGCTGAACACCATCGACATCGGAATCATCCGGATCGACATCACCGACTCCTGCAGGTCGCGGGTGTTGCGGTCCAGGTCGGCCAGGCCAGCGGCGAGTTGCTGGTACAGCGCGGTGTCGATCTGCTTGCTGTTTTGCGCCAGCATCGCTTGCGTGATGACGAGCTCACCAACCAGGTTGATCAGCTGGTCGACCTTCTCGACCGACACCCGCAGCGTTGACGATTCGAGTGTGGCCGCCGGAGCTTTCTCGGTCTTGGCCGGTGTGCGGGCCGGCGCGGCGACAGTGGTGTCGGTTGCGTCGCTCGACGCCGCCGATGCCGCGTTTGCGGTAGGCACCGAACCCGGCGCACCAGGGGCGTCTTCAAAGAAGCCAAAGCCCGGGTCAGGCGGGTTCTCGACCGGCGGTGCGCCGGGTGAACCTTCGTGGAAGCCGAAGCCGGGCCCGAGCGGCAGCAAGACCACCTTCTCGCGGGCGACATGGAAAGTGAACAGGTCCAGCAGATCCTCATCGCTGCTGGTGGTGACGACCTTGAAGCGACGCAGGCCATCGCTGGCCTGGCCGCCATCGAGTGGCTCGATCGTGCCGAGGTCGACGATTTCGTTGAACAGATCGACGAGGTTGTCAGCGTCTTTCGGATCGTTCAGTGGACCCACGCGCAGCTCCAGTCCGCGTGCCAGTTTCGAGCCTGAAGCGGCGGGGGCCGCTGGTGTGGCTGCCTCGACCGGCGTGTGGGCCAACACAGACACTGGCTTGGCGATGGCTGCCGCCGGTGTGGATGCAGGCAGGGCTTGCCCAGACACCAGCGCGCGGATCTTCACCAGCAGTTCGCTCGTGTCCACCGGGTCGCCACCGGCGCCCTGGTGGCGTGCCAGTTGTGAGCGCAGCGCGTCGCCTGACTGCAGCAGCACATCGACCATTGGCGCGGTCGGCGCCAGTTCGTGGCGGCGCAGGCGGTCGAGCAGCGTTTCCATCTGGTGTGTCAGCTCGGCGACGTCGGCAAAGCCGAAGGTCGCCGCACCGCCCTTGACCGAATGGGCGCAGCGGAAGATCGAGTTCAGTTCCTCGTCGTCGGCGGCCTCGATGTCGATGGCCAGCAGTTGCTGCTCCATGCGGTCGAGGTTCTCGCCAGCCTCTTCGAAAAACACCTGGTAGAACTGGCTCAGGTCGATGCCGGCACCGCCTGATTGGTCTGTGTTCATGTCACTCATTACCCACCCCTGGTCGTCGGATGCGTGTGTTGTCGGGCGCCGCGAGGCGGATCAGCGAATCACCTTCTTGATGACTTCGAGCAGCTTGGCCGGGTCGAAGGGCTTGACCATCCAGCCGGTTGCGCCTGCACTGCGGCCGGCCTGCTTCATCTGGTCGCTCGACTCGGTGGTCAGGATCAGGATCGGCGTGGCCTTGAACTTCGGGTGATTGCGCAGGTTCTTGGTCAGGTTGATGCCGTCCATGCGGGGCATGTTCTGGTCGGTCAGCACCAGGTCGAAATCCTGCTGCCCGGACTTCTCCAGCGCATCCTGACCATCGACGGCCTCGACGACGTGGTAGCCCGCACTCTTCAGGGTGAAGGTGACCATCTGACGCATCGAGGCCGAGTCGTCCACGGCAAGAATTGAGTGCATTGCTGTCTCCGGAGGAACGTGAGGAATGTGAGGAACGGGTGGCAGGGAGGCGGTACAGGTCGGTCAGAACAGCTCGATCGAGCCGGCATCCATTTCCGCCTGGGTGACCGGATTCGGTCGCTGGGGGGGTGTTTCGATCATGCTGGCGCCGTCTTCGTCGTCGTCGCCGAATGCTTCGTGGGCCAAGGTGTCGACGCAGCTGCGCAGCCGGTGGTTGGTGTGAACGATCAGCTGCGACGCCATGTCCTGGAATTGCAGTGCGGTCACCGCCCCACCGAGTTGCTGCATCAGCGATTGGTAGGCCGCGGAATCGCGCTTGTCGACGCCGTCCGAGCTGTGCGCATCCATCAGCGCGTGGATCTGTTCGGTGGCGTTGTAGAAGCGTTGCATCAGCGTGTCGCAGGCGTCGGCCAGCAGCGTATGCAGCCGGTCGAGGTCGTTGGTCGCCATCATCAGGTGATCCTGCAGATCGACCGCCAGCATCAACGGCGCGTGCGCTTGTCCGGCGTGCGTTGGCTCGACCTGGTGTCCGGCGTGTTCCATCTGCTGTGTGCTCCCTGAGATAACGCCTGTCGTCGTTGCCACTCGGCGATGGGTGCCGCACGGCTCAGTTGCGCGGTTCCGAGCGTCTGGCGGATTTGAGTGATTTTCGGCACGCACCGCCAATACCTAAGCGCAATCAAAGTGCGCTTCCGCCGGCTGTTTTCGCGGGGAGTGCAGGCGGCATACTCACGACATGCCGCCACGGACCGCCGAAGCACCGCTGCGTCTGCTGCACCTCGAGGATTCCGAACTCGACCATGCGCTGACGCTTGCGCACCTGCAGCGCGGCGGTCTGCGTGTCGAGGCGCAGCGTGTCGACAGCGAGGCGGATTTCCTGCTTGCCCTCGACCAGCGGTGGGACGTGATCGTCTCCGACTACAACCTGCCGGGTTTCTCGGGCCTGGTGGCACTCGATCTGCTGATGGCGCGCGGCGACGACGTGCCGTTCATCCTGGTGTCTGGCGAAATCGGCGAAGACACCGCCGTCGAGGCGATGCGCAACGGCGCCAGCGACTACCTGCTGAAGAACAATCTGGCGCGACTGGTGCCGGCGCTGCTGCATGCGATCGAAGCCGCACAGACCCGGCGTGCTCGCCAGCATGCCGACCGCCAGCTCGGCGAGTCGCAGCAGCGCCTGCAGGAGCTGGCCCAGCACCTGCAGACCAGCATCGAGATGGAGCGCACGGCGATCGCCCGCGAGATCCACGACGATGTCGGCGGCTCGCTGACCGCGCTGAAGTTCGACCTCGCCTGGATTGCACGCCACAGTGATTCAGCCGAAGTACAGACCCGCGTGCAGGGCGCGCTGGAAACCGTCACCGCCGCCATCGAATCCAGCCAGCGCATCATGCACAACCTGCGGCCGGCCATCCTGGAGCAGGGGCTGCTCGCCGCCCTGCAGTGGATGACCGCGCGCTTCGAGCGGCGCACCGGCATCACCTGCAGCCTGCGCGCCCCGGAGCAGCCGCTGCCGCTGGGACCTGGTGTGCCACTGGTGGCCTACCGCACGGCGCAGGAGGCGCTGACCAACGTCAGCAAGCACGCACAGGCCACGCAGGTGACCATCGACCTGTCGATGGCCGGCGGCGTGCTGTCACTCGAGATCAGTGACAACGGCTGCGGGCTGGCGCCTGACGATCTGGCGAAAGCGAAATCATTCGGCATCCGCGGCCTGCACGAGCGCGCACGGACGGTGGGCGGCTGGGTCGACCTGAGCAGCCATGCCGGTGGCACCACGCTGATTCTGTCGGTGCCGCTGAGCCTCGGAGAAGCCGGCGTGTCGCCGAGCGCCCCGGATACCGACGACCCGACCGGCTGGGGCGACCTGTGAAACTATGATGCCGTCATGATCAACGTGATGCTTTGCGACGACCACGCGCTGATACGGCGTGGCATCCGCGACACCTTGTCGGACGCCCCCGACATCCAGGTGGTCGGCGAAGCGGGCGATTACGGTGAATTGCGCAGCCTGTTGCGCCAGTCCAGCTGCGACGTGCTGGTGCTCGACATCAACCTGCCCGGCCGCAGCGGTCTCGATGTGCTGCATGCGCTGAAAGAAGAGGGCTCGACGCTGCGCGTGCTGGTGGTGTCGATGTATCCGGAGGACCAGTACGCGATCCGCGCGCTGCGCGCCGGCGCCTTCGGCTACGTCAACAAGGGCGGCGATCCGGCGCTGATCGTTGCGGCCGTGCGCACCGTCGCGCAGGGCCGCAAATACGTGACGCCGGAAATCGCGCAGATGCTGGTCGAGAGCCTGACCACGTCGACGACGGAATTGGCTCATCAGAAGCTGTCGGATCGCGAGTTGCAGACGCTGGTGATGATCGCGTCGGGCAAGCGCTTGTCCGACATTGCGGAAGAGTTGATGCTGAGTCCGAAGACGGTCAGTGTGTACCGGGCGCGGGTGCTGGAGAAGCTCGCGCTGACAAACAATTCAGAGATGACGGTTTATGCCATCCGCAATGGACTGGTCGGCGGAGAGTCTGGCTGAGTCTCGGGCCAGTTCACCATCTCGTCATTCGCGCACGACTCGAACAGGGGTCTGCTGAACAGATAGCCCTGCATCAACCGGACGCCCAGGTCCTGGAAGAAGCGCGCTTCACCGACGGTTTCGATGCCTTCGACAATGATCCGGATGTCGAGCTCTTCGCAAATCCGCACCACGCCTCTGGCAATCGCCTGGCGGGCGCGGCTCTCGTCCACGTTGCGCACCAGTTCCATGTCGAGCTTGACGATGTCGGGCTGGAATTGCGCGAGCAGGTTCAGCCCGGCATAGCCAGCGCCGAAGTCGTCGACCGCCGTCAGGAAGCCGATGCGCTTGTACTCCCGCAGGATCTCTGCCAGCCATTTGCCGTCGTTGATGTGCTCACCCTCGACCGTCTCGAAGATGATCCGGTCGATCGGGAAACCGTGGGTTTTCGCGGCGGCCAGGGTCGCGCGGATGCACAACTCCGGCTTGTAGATGGCATTGGGCATGAAGTTGATGGACAGCATCGACGTCATGCGCAGATGGGTGGCCGTCTTGATGGCCTTGGCGCGGCAGGCCTGATCGAACCGATACCGGTTCGCCTCATTGACCCTCGACAGCACGGTGGCGGCTCCCTCACCATCCGGACCGCGCACCAGCGCTTCGTGCGCGAAGATGCGGCGCGTGCTGAGATCCACGATGGGCTGGAACGCGTAGCTGAACTGGAATCCCAGGCTTTCGCCGGGTTTGCAGTAGTCGCAAGGCTCGGCGCGGGGCTCGGCTGGATCAAGCGGCAAGAAGCCGGACGCTTGAGTGATCGGAATCGGTGCCACTAATCAGCATACCGGAATTCAAAAGCCGAGGCTTGCCAGCAAGTCGTCGACTTCGCTCTGGTTGGCCACGACATCGGTGCGACCTGTGGCGTCGACCACCGGCCCTTGCAGATGCTGCTCGACCTTCTGTACTTGCTCTGGCGGGGCGGCTTGCACCAGCAGCCTGACCAGGCTGTCTTCGAGTTCGCTGGCGAGCGCGACCACCTTGGCAACGACCTGACCGGTCAGGTCATGGAAGTCCTGCGCCATCATGATGTCGGTCAGGTGGGCGTCGATGCGCGCGGTCGTTGCTTCGACATCGCTGACGAAATTCAGGATCGACCCTGAGGCCACGGCCTTCACCGGATCAGCGACGATGGCCGCGGCAATGCGCCGCGTTTCTTCGATGATGTGCGCGTGATCGGCCTTCGCGCGGTCGACAGAGTTCAGCACCTTCTCGGCAGCTGCGCCGGTCTTCTCGGCGATGTAGTTGAGCCGGCTGCGCGCGTCGGGCAGGCCTTCGGCAGCGATCTGCAGCTTGGGCATCACGCCGAGTTGAGCCAGTGTGTCGTGCAACTGCCGCGTGATCGCACCCAGTTGCTGAAACACTTCGGGCGAGGCGGCGGGTGAGTCAGCGGCAGTCGACGACGTGTCCATGTGGAGACCGGCGGTCGCGAGTTCGTTCATGTTCATGGTGGCCGTCCTTTCACGCCGTGGCGGCCAGTTTCTGCATGATCTTCTGCACCTTCTCTTCCAGCGTCGCCTTCGTAAAAGGCTTGACGATGTAGCCGGCGGCGCCCTCCTGCGCGGCGCGCACGATGTCTTCCTTGCGCGCCTCAGCGGTCACCATCAGCACGGGTAGGTGCTTCAGGGAATCATCTTTCTTGATCGCGGACAGCAGATCGAAGCCGTTCATGTTGGGCATGTTGATGTCGCTGACAATGAAGTCGAACTTCTGGTTCTTCAGCATGCCGAGCGCGACGGTGCCGTCTTCGGCCTCTTCGGCGTTGTTGTAACCAATCTCCTTCAACAAGCCACGCACGATGCGGCGCATGGTCGAGAAGTCGTCCACGATCAGGAATTTCATGTCGGTCGGGTGGCTCATGGCTGTCCTCTGAATGGGCAAGCGAAAGGTCAATGAAGGGTTCTATCGGGCGGCGGCCGCCGAAATTGAGGAGAGTTCGGCACCAGCGGGCGGGTCGCCGGTCGATGCGGCCGGCTCTTCGGGCTCGGACAGGTTGCTGAAGAAGCGGTCCTCGGCGTCGCGGTTCATCACGATGATGCTGATGCGCCGGTTGGTCGGGCCGAGCGGATCGGTATCAGGCAGCGGGCGGCTCGATGCCAGACCCTGCACGCGCAGCACGCGGGTGTCGGGCATCCCGCCGGCCAGCAGTTCGCGGCGCGACGCGTTGGCGCGATCGGACGACAGCTCCCAGTTGCTGTAGCCGCGCTCGCCGCTGCCGAAGGGCTGGGCGTCGGTGTGGCCTTCGAGCGTCAGCCGGTTCGGCACATCGGCCAGGACCTCGCCGATGATCTGCAGCAACTCGCGCATGTACGGTTTGACGATCGAGCTGCCGCTGTCGAACATCGGCCGGTTGTCGGCATCGACGATCTGGATGCGCAGGCCTTCGGGCGTCATGTCGAGGCGAATTTGCGACTGCATCGAAGCCAGGCGCGGGTTGGCCGCCAGCACGTCCTGCACCTTCTGCTTCAGCTCTTCGAGCCGGGCCTTCTCGGCCGCCCGTTGATCGGCCTTCAGTGCCAGCAGGTTGATCGTGCTGCGCTTAGCTTGAATGTCGCCCTTCTTGACCTGGCCGTCGCTGCGCGACAGATCCTGTCCGCCGCCCTTGAGCACGTGCGCCGAATCGCCGGAGCCCGAGCCGCCGCTCAGCGACACCTTCAGTGGCGAGCTGAAGAAGTCGGAGATGCCCTTTTTGTCGCCTTCGGTGGTCGAGCCCAGCAGCCACATCAGTAGGAAGAACGCCATCATCGCCGTTACGAAGTCGGCGTAAGCGATCTTCCAGGCCCCGCCATGCGCACCATGGCTGGCCTTCTTGATCCGCTTGACGATGATCGGCTGCAGCTTCTTGGAGTCACCTGCCATATGAAGCTCCAAGGCGGTTCTTAGAGGGGATCAACAGGTGAGCGAAGGAGTCGCGGGCCAGCGCCGGGCCGCCCCGAGCAGCCCGCGCTCCCCAGGGGCCACCAAAGTGGTCCTCTTCGTGGCCCACGGGGGGCGACGACGTACCCGGCGTCTTGGGGGCCGTCATTTCTTGCCTTTGACGTGACTTTCCAGCTCGGCAAAGGTCGGGCGGTCGCTCGAGAACAGCACCTTGCGGCCGAATTCCACTGCCACCTGCGGGGCGTAGCCCTGCATGCTGGCCAGCAGCGTGGTCTTGATGCACTGCAGCTCCTTCGAGCCGTCTTCGACCTTCTGCTCCAGCAGCCCGCCCAGTGGCTCGACGAAGCCGTAGGCCAGCAGGATGCCGAGGAAGGTGCCGACCAGCGCCGAGGCGATCATGCCGCCCAGGATCGCCGGCGCCTGGCCGACCGAGCCCATGGTGTTGACCACGCCGAGCACCGCCGCCACGATGCCGAAGGCCGGCAGACCACCGGCCAAACGGCCGATCGCGGCCACGGCCGCGTGCTCTTCGTTGTGATGGGTTTCGATCTCACTGTCCATCAGGCTTTCGATCTCGTGGGCATTCAGATTGCCCGAGACCATCATGCGCAGGTAGTCGGTGATGAACTCGACCACATGGTGATCGCCGCCGACCACTGGGTATTTCTTGAAGACCGCCGAGTTGTGCGGGTCTTCGACGTCCTGCTCGATCGACATCAGGCCTTCCTTGCGGGCCTTCTGCAGGATGTCGTAGAGCAGCGCCATCAATTCCATGTAGCGCGCCTTGCTGTATTTGCTGCCCTTGAAGCAAGCGCCCAGACCCTTCATGCTGGACTTGATGACCTTCATCTGGTTGTTGGCCACAAATGCACCGAGTGCCGACCCGAGGATGGTGATCAACTCGAACGGCAGGGCGTGCATGATCACGGTGATGTTCCCGCCGTGGGCGATGTACACGCCAAAGATGCAGGCCATGGCCAGGCCCCAACCGATGAGTACGAACATGCTGAGACAGTTTCCGAAATGAGTGCCCGGCACGACGGGCGTGCCGCGCTTGCTCCTATATCGACCCGATCGATCGCGTCTTGAGTGTCTGGCGGCTCAGGATCCGGTGATGCCCGCATCAGCGGGCGAATCGACGGTCATTCCGGGCGCCCAAAAAAATCGGACCCGACAGGGTCCGATGGAACGCACACGGGGTGCGAGGAGGAGACAACACACAAGAAACCGGTACAACAGTGTTAAGTTCATCGGTGCGCCACGGGGCGACTTGAGCGCCCGGACCACGGCACCGGCCGAGACCGTGAGATTCAATGCAACTGGATGCCACCTGCTGCCTTGCCCTTGCCGGCGCGTGCCGGGGGATTGCACAGACCGCAGACGTAGTGGCGTGAAATTTCGTGGGGGTGCGTCACGAAGTGCCCGCTGCACTTGGAGCACTTGGTCATCGTCAGCATGCCGTTGTCGATGAACTTGACCAGGCGCCAGGCGCGTGTCACCGACAGCAGTTCTTCCAGGCCCTGCGCCTTCGTCTGCTCCTGGTACAGCTGGTAGGCCTTGATGACGGTGTCGATCTCGTCCATCTCGGCGACCTTGTTCAGGTACTCGTGGATGTTCAGGAACAGCGACGAATGGATGTTCGGCTGCCAGGTCATGAACCAGTCGGTCGAGAAGGGCAGTTGACCCTTGGAAGGCGACTTGCCGGCGACTTCCTTGTACAGGCGCAGCAGGCGCTCGTAGCTCAGATCGGTTTCGCTCTCCAGCACCTGCAAGCGGGCGCCGAGGTGGATGAGCGTCACAGCGCGTTCGATTTGCCGCGCTTCGGTCAGGATGCTTTTGCTGCGCATGGTGTCTTTCCTCGTTTTGATTGGATCAGGCGGCTTCTTGATGGCGACCGGCCATCAGGATGCTGGCGTGCAGGCGGCTGGTCGTCTCGTTGGCGGCCCCCTTGCCATGGTTGGTCAGCAGGCCCCAGACCATGTCGTCGTCCATGCGGAAGCGGCATAGCAGGGTGTTGCCCGAGGCGATCTTCATCATCTGCGCCGGCGTCATCAGGTTCAGCAGTGCGGCGTTGTCTTCGCTGATGCCCAGCCGGTACAGCGCCTGTTCGCGGTCGCTGCGGATCAGGCTTTGCGCCAGCATCAGGTACGACAGGTTGGCTTCACGGATTTCGGTCAGGATCTGGTCGGCGGTCATGGCAATGTCCTTGTGTCTGGGCTTCGGTGGCGAGGTGTCGGGGCGGGTCTTTGTTTCGCGCTGCCGGTTTCAAAATCGCCGCAACGTGAAACAGATTGTGAAGATCAGAGATGGGGGCTGACATCAGGCCATCTCTGTGGCTTGAGTCCCTCTTTTTCCATCCAGCTTGTCAGGCAAACACCTACACGCAACCACCGTGCCGATGTGCATCCGGCGGACTCTTCCAGGCTTTCGAGCAGTGATGCTGGCGGTGGTGAGTCGCTACCGAAAAGGGCACCTTCAGACGAGGCCACTATTATTCCGGCCATGCCGACAACAGTTCCCCACCTTCCGTTATGCGCCGTACGGTCTCGACGCCTCGGCGGCATGATCTGTCCGTCGTCGGCCTCATGATCGTTCCGCTGGCCCGCAAATCCCTGTTGCACGACTGGCGGCGCTTCCTTCCGGCGGTGGTGGCGGTGGCGTTTTCAGGCCTGCTGCTGCTGGTGCAGTCGGCGCTGGTGTTGGGCATCTTCGGCAGCGCGGCGGTCTATGTCGACGCGTCGCGCGGAGATCTGTGGGTCGGCAACCCGAGGACGCCAACCGTTGAGCAGGGCCGCATCCTGCCGCTGGACACCGAGGTCTGGCTGCGCCTGGACCCCGCGGTCGATCGCGTCGAGGCCTACAACTGGATGGAGGCCGACTGGCGCTCGCGGGCCGACCTGGCCGCCATCACCTTGTTCGTGTCGGGCATCAACACCTCGGCCGATGCGCTGCTGTTCGCGCGTGTGCTGCCCGCGGCGCTGCGGGCACGGCTGGATCAGCCCGATTCGGTGATCGTCGACGAAGCCGATCTGGGCAAGCTGGGCGTGGTGGTCGGCGACCGGCCGCGGATCAACGGTCGCACGGTGCGGGTCGTCGGCACGGTCTCGGGGCTGCGCACGCTGGGTGGCGTTCACCTGCTGACATCGCTGGAAACCGCGACCCGGTTGCAGCCTGCCGGGCCGGGTGACGAGCGCGTGCCGTATTACGTGGTGCGGCTGCACGACGGCTCGCAGTTGTCCGCGGCGCGGTCGCGGCTCGAAGCCACCGGGTTGGCGCACGGCTTCGCGGTGTGGCCCAGCAAAGTGTTCTCCAAGCGGGCGTCCGATTACTGGTTGTTCGACACCGGCGCCGGTCTGGGCGTGCTGTTCATGGCGATCATCGTCAGCCTGGTCGGCGCGGTCATCACCAGCCAGACGCTGATGGGCGCGGTGGCCGGGTCGGCCGCTGAATACGCGGCCTTGCAGGCGCTTGGCATCGGCGTGCCAGCGCTGCGAGGTGTGGTGCTGGAGCAGGCGACATGGATCGGCAGTGTCGGGCTGGTCGTGGGTGCCGTCGGTGCCTTCGCGGCGCTGCGGCTGGCCAAGCATTACCACGTGCCGGTCGCGCTTGATGGCTGGGCAGCGCTGGCCTGCGCCGCGCTGGTGCTGGGCATCTCGATGATCTCCGGCTGGGCGGCGGTGCGCGCGTTGCGCAGCGCTGATCCGGCGTCGTTGCTGCGATGAGCGCCCTGACGCCGTCCAACCCTTCAGCCGATGCCGTTACGGTGGCTTTGCGCGGCCGCGAACTGGTGAAATCGTTTCGCAGCGGGCGGGTGGACACGCCGATCCTGCGCGGCCTCAGCTTGGACGTGTCGGTCGGCGAACTGACGCTGATCTCCGGCCCCTCGGGCTGCGGCAAGAGCACCTTGCTGGCCTTGCTGAGCGGCCTGTCGCGGCCGGATGCAGGCGAGGTGCTCGCGCTGGATGAATCGCTGTGGTCGCTCGATGCGCGCGCGCTGGAGCGCTTCCGCCTGCGCCACACCGGCTTCGTGTTCCAGGGCTTCAACCTGTTCGGCGCGCTGGATGCGGTCGAGCAGGTGATGCTGCCGCTGGGTGCGCTCGGCTTGTCGAAGGCCGAGGCGCGCGAGCGGGCGCTGGTGGCGCTCGACGAGGTCGGCCTGTCCGCGCGTTCGGGCCTGCGCCCCGGCGAGATGTCAGGCGGCGAAAAACAGCGGGTGTCGATTGCACGGGCGCTGGCCAAGCAGCCACAGCTGCTGTTCGCCGACGAGCCGACCAGTGCGCTCGACGCGAGCAACGGGCAGATCGTGATCGATCTGCTGCACCGGCTGGCGCGCACACATCGCGCGGCGGTGCTGTGCGTCAGCCACGATCCGCGGGTGGTCGAGCATGCCGACCGCGTGCTGCACATGGAAGACGGGCGCCTGCTCGACGACACACGCCGCGCTGCGGCGCAAGGATCTGCATGATGAAAACGATGGCTGTTCAACCCCGATCTGCATGCGCTGCACGGCGCATGCTCTCGCTGCTGACCCTCGCCCTGGTGGCGTGCACACCGCACGACGATGCCCGCAAGCCGGCAACGTCCACAGCCGCCAGCACGCCGGCCGGCCCATCTGTGGCACCTGCAGCCGACAACCGTTTCGCGGCCATCGCGCGCGGCAGGGTCGATGTGCCCGGTGGATTGCTGCGCGTGGCAACACCCTACGGCGGCATCATCGAACGCTGGGGTGTCGAGGCCGGTGCTGCGGTCAAGCAAGGCCAGGTGCTGGCGCAGCTCGACACGCGCGAACCCCGCACGACGCTCGAACTGGCCAAGGCCGAGCACGCCCGTGCGGTCGCCCAGCTGGAAGTGCTGCGCACCGAGCTGCTGGTGGCGCGTGCGCGCCGTGAACGGGCGGTTGCCGCTCCGCTTCCCGGTACGGCGGGTACCCAGGCCTTGGAGGATGCCCGCTTCGCGGTGGTCTATGCCGGGCAGCAGCTGGCGGCGCAGGAAACGGCGGTGCTGGTCGAGAAGCAGCGTGTTGCCCAGGCAACGCAGGTGCTGACCGCGGCCACCGTGCGTGCACCGGCGAACGGTCAGGTGGTGCAACGCATCGCGCAGATTGGCGAGTACGTCGAACCCCATGGGCTGGTGCTGCACCTGCTGCCCGATGGTCCGCGCATCGTGCGTGCCGACCTCAACGAAGCACTGATCGCGCGGGTTCAGGCCGGCATGCGTGCGGAGGTGGTGTCAGTCGCCGAGGACAGTGCGGTGCACGGTGCGCGGGTGCTCAACGTCGGCGAAGTGTTCGGCCCGCCGCGCACGCCTGACACTACGGGCAGCGAGGAGGTTGTCGATGCGCGCGTCGTTGAATGCCTGCTGCAGCTGGACGACACGACCCTGCGCGTCGGTCAGCGGGTGCTGGTTCGCTTCCTGCCCGCCGAGGCTGTGGAAAAGGCGAAGTAGTTCGGCGGCGATCAGTCGTGGCGGGCGAAAGCCAGCACGACATTGGTGCCACCGAAGGCGAATGAGTTGCTGATGGCGGCCTGCAGCGTCGGCAGCGACGCCGCGGTTTCGCGGATCAGCGGGACGTCGCAGGCCGGATCGGGGTGCAGGCAACTCGGCGTTGGTGGCGCGTGACGCTGTTGCAGCGCGAGCACCGTCACTACCGCTTCCAACGCCCCAGCGGCACCGAGCAGGTGGCCATGCACGGCCTTGGTCGAGCTGACCCGCAGACCCTCGATGTCATGGCCCCAGACGCTGCGCAAGGCCTCGCATTCGACGCCGTCACCGACCCGCGTCGCGGTGCCGTGGGCATTGCAATAGCCGATGTCGCGCGGCGCCAGACCACTGGCACGCAGCATGTTGCGCAGCGCGCGTACCTGGCCCGGTGCGTTCGGCTTGGTCATGTGTTGTGCATCGCAACTGACGCCGCTGCCGGCGAAGCGCACGCGCACCGGTGCCTTGCGCGCCATCGCGTGCTCGCGCGATTCGAGCACCAGCATCGCCGCGCCTTCGCCCAGTGCAAAGCCTGAGCGGTTGATGTCGAAGGGGCGGCAAGACTGGCTCGGGTCGGTGGGGTCGGGTGTGGCCAGGGTCTGCAACGCTTGCCAGGCGCGCACAACACCGGGCACCAGCAAGGCCTCGGCGCCACCGGCGATCGCGATGTCGATTTCGCCGGCTGCGATCGCCTTGGCGGCTTCGGCGATCGCCACCGCCGACGAGGCGCAGGCCACCGAGTAGGTGAAGGCCGGGCCCTGCGCTCCGGCGCGGATTGCAATGTGGGCTGCTGGCGCGTTGGTCATCGCGGCGACAACGGTCAGCGGCGAGACGCGGCGACCGGTGCGGGAGGCTTCGTAGCCGTCTTCGAGCGCGGTGGCACCGCCCATGCCGCTGCCGATGTACACGCCGATGCGCTCGGGGTCGATGCCCTCGGGCCAGCAGGCATCGGTGCGGGCCAGCTCGGCCGCGGCCACGGCCATCTGGCTGACCCGGTCGACGCCGACCATTTGCAATTTGGTGAACCAGCGTTCCGGTGAGAAGGCGACGCTGGCAACCGCAGCGGGCGGCAGGCCCTCACGACCCCACAGCGCGATGGCCGACCGGCCCTTGAGCATCGCGTCGAAGGCAAGGCCTGCGTCATCGCCGTGGGGGGACACCAGCCCCAGGCCGGAGATCACGACCTCGCGCATGCTCGGCGGGCCGCCCGTCATTTCTCGGCGACTGCGGCGCGCACCTCGTCGACCACCTGTGCCAATTCGGCCAGCGTTTGCACGCCGGTGCGGGACTCGGGGTAATCAATGTGGAAGTGATCTTCGATGTTGAACATCAACTCGGCCAGCGCCAGAGAATCGAGACCGAACTCCGACAGAGGCTTGTGGGGATCGATCGTCGCAGGGTCGATGTCGTAGGCTTTTTTGATCAACCCCAGCAATTCGGTCATGGTGTTGGACATAAGAGCACTCCTTTGTAGGCGTCGGCTGCGGTCTGCGCGTTGGCCGGATTCATTGCGGGCGCGTTGGCGGCGGTGTCCATCTGGGTGGCCGCACGTCGATCCCCCTGGCCCGAGCATCTCAGCAACTCGGCGGTGACTTGTTGACGATCATTGTCGATGGTGATCATGTGGTACGAATTGTCGAACACCACGAGGCGATTAGGGCCGCTGGGCAGGGTGTCGAAAACCCGCTTCACGAGGCCAAGGCTGCAGATCTCGTCGAGGCGCGAATGGATCACGACAGTTGGCATGCGCAGCCGGGGGAATTGGCGCGTGACATGACGCATCAGCCTTTCAGACTGGTTGATCGCCCACAGTGGCAGGGTGGACGGCCCCGCCGCGCTGGTAGCGCGCACATTCATGTCGCGTTCGACCCATTTCCGGATTTTCTCATTCTTGATCCCGTAGGGCTCGCTTTCACGCACCGAAATCCAGCGGTCGATGCCGAGCGCGTGAGCCACCTTGCGCCAGCCCCACCATTTGGTTCGCGCCCAGCCGTCGTAACCGAAGCTGGGGGACATCATCACCAGCGAACGCACGTTGAATTCGCCGCGCGCGGCCACCGCCGCCGCCACCATGCCACCGGAGCACAGGCCGCCCAACACGAAAGGCTGATCCGATCCGAACTGTTCCCGGATGGCATCGCATGCCGCATTGACCCAGGACGACCAGCGCCTGAATTGGCTGCGATCCGCTTCGGTGTAGCCCGGGATGTTCAGAATGATCAGTGGCGCGCCACGTGACTGCAGTGGCAGCGAAATCAGACCAAATTCGCGCGGCGTGCTGAGCAGGCCATGTATCAAGACGATCGGTAGCACCGGCTCAGACCCTGGAATATTCTTCATCTGTACAGACAACGCCGGCACGGGCTGAGCGTTGACACCATCGGGGCGAACGGACGCGAGCGGGCCCTTCAGGGAGACATTCGGTACCGAGCGTGACGTGGCTTGTTGCATGATTTTCGACGAAGTCAGGTGTTGGGTACAGCACTGACCAACAGTCGAACGCCGCGCCAGAGTTTAATCGGAGCACGCTTTGCCCAAGATTAAGGCAGTCCGCGCCCACTTGGCGGCCCGGAGAGGGCACGCTTTCCGGTGTGGTTCAGACCGCATTGAGCCCGGCGCAGGCGTCGTGAACCGCCTCAATCACGGTGCCCACCTCATGGTCATTGATGGTGGGTCCGATCGGCCCTTGGTCGCCCAGCGCACCGAGATTCTTGCCGGGATGGAAGCCGAATGCCGCCGCATCGCCCTGTCTGCCGCAGGGCTGGCCAGCGAGCCGCTTGCCACGGGCCTGTGCCACGTCTTCCGGCAATTTAAGGCCGTGGCGGCGGGCGGTGCAGGCCGGCCGTGCGACGCACCTCAACGATGGCCCGAGTGCGCGGCGTCGGCCGTTGATGCGCTGCAGGTGGAGGAACAGGATCGGCGCGTCTGCCATCAGACCGTGCTTTCGGCCAGTGCGCCCTCGGTGCACAGTGCTTCGCGCACGCCCTTGCGGCGGTTGCCGTGGACCTGGGCCATGAAGTCCAGCACATCGGCCATGGCCAGTGCGGCGGCCGTCACGCCCTCGGCGATCGGCTTGGCGTCGCGCCAACCGACCAGTGACGGCATCCAGCCCGCGTCCATCAGCAGCTTGCAGGCCGATGACGGCGAGTGGCTGCGTGGTTTCTCGCCAACGTGGTCGGACGAATCGGTGAGATCGGCTTCGATCAGCCGCTCAATGGCCGACAGCGTCGCGCTGTTCTTGAGCCGCAGCACCAGCGTCGAATCGGCAGTGGCCAGGTCGCTGAGGTGATTCGCGTCCCGCCACTGCGCCCCGCCTTGCCGGCGTCGGTAAGCGTGCTCGAGCTGGCCATCGCCGCAGCCGATCGCAAGCACGCGCTGCGCCGCAGCAGGGGCGTTGAGCAGCACATCGTCGAGCGGCCGCGGCCGTGTCGGTTCACGACGGCCTGACTTGCCGCCCGAGCTGACGATCTCGATGGGGGCGCAGTGGGCTAGGGGCGGGTAGCAATCGTGCTCAGGTGGGTGTTTGGCGGTGGCGAGGCAGTGTCAGTCTGTCAACTCGGCCACCGAGACGGTGCGGCTGGCCTGTAGCGGCTTCAAGATGGCAGCGCTGATCGTCGGCGCAGGCGGCTCGGGTGGCTGGACGTCTGCAGGCAACTCCGCGGCGATCCCATCGGCGGGCGGATCCGAGGGGCTGACGGAGGCCTCTGGCACTGCGTCATCGGGCAGCCGAAGATCTGCCTGCATCGCTCGGGCGGTTGTGCGTTCACGCGGGCTGGTCACCACTTTGTGGAGCACCACCCGCATGAACGCGGCGGACTCCTTTGCGCAAGGATTCAGTTGCGAGTCGAGGTAGCTCGAAGCCCGCAGCTCAAAGCGGTGCTCGAACCAGCCGAGGTACCAGAACCAGTCGGTGTAGTAGACCCACGAGTTCTCGTTCATTGCTCGCACGTGGGTCGGATCCTGCCAGGCAGTCGGCGCGCGCTCGAACGGTACTTCGATGCGCAGCTCGCCATCCAGGGCAAGCAGCCGCAAGCAGTTGCCCATCAAGGTGGCCAGATCGGATACGTGCTCCAGCACGTTGTTGGCATTGATCACCTGCACGCTGCCTTCTTCCAGCAGCAGTGGCCCGGCGAACGGCGAAGCCAGCTGCAACGGCAGCATCAGTGGCTGCGACAGATCGAGCAGCAGATCCGGCTGGGTGCTGTCCTGCACGTCGAGGTTCAGCCAGCCGCTGCGATAGTCTTTGCCCGAGCCGAGGTTGATGCGGGTCGGACGCCATGCGGCCGTTTCGCGGCGCCTGCCGTGCTCGCCGCCGAAGCCGGCCGCGAAGGCCAGCAGGTCGGCATAACGCTCGATCGGCTCGGTTTCGCGGAAGCGCTCCAATCCGGCGCGCATCGCTTCAAAGCAGGTCGGCGTGCCGAAGTCTTCGCCGAAGAACTGCAACACCTCCTCGTCGCTCTGCAGCCACAGCACGCTCTCCTCGAAATCAGGGTGCGGGCGGGTCTGCGCAGTGCGTTCGGAGATGACCGGGGTGCCCAGCGACAGACAGTGTGAGACGCGGGCCTGTTCGAAGCGGCTGCTTTCGTAGAAATGCACGTTCAGCACGGCTTTCGCCTGCGCAATGAAGTGGTCACGCTCGGCGCCGTACAGCGGCCCGTCGAACACCGAGACGGAGTGGCCCAGTGCTTCGATGCGGTCGATCCAGGCACGGCGGCGCGGATTCATGCTGCCAAAGAACAGCAGGTCGATCGGACGCTCTTCCAGCGGCAGCGGATCGGCCGGCGCCAAGTAGGGCGCATGCAGGAAGGGAACCAGCGGCACGTCGCCGGCTTCGATGGCATAGCTCGCCACATTGTCGGCGTCGTAGTCGACCACCGCCGAAGTCGCCAGCAGCTTCATGTACTCGGGCGTGACCTGCGCTCCGCCGTCACCAAGTTGTTCGAGGTTGACGAAGATGCAGGCGTGGCGATGGTTCTGTGCGACCTCGAAGCCGAGGTGCGCTCCGAAGACAAAATTGACCGCGTCGTGACGAAGCCGGTTCTTGGCCAGGGTGACCGTGGCGCCGAGGCGCCGGAACTGGAAGCGGAAGTAGCGTGCTTGGTCCAACAGGCCAAGGGAGTGCACGTAGCCCGCGGGCTGAATGATGCAGAGGTGGATTAAGGGGGGGGGCGTGCTCATCGATCGGACCTTTCTCAACGGAGGCCCGAACAAGGTCAGGCACGGGAGTGGCAGTGTTTGGCGACAACTGACTTTCCGAACGTCCGATGTGCGGCGCAATTCGCTGCCAAATGTTCGTGCGCTTGCGGCGGCGCGAGACGCGACGCCGCGGCCGCGCGTCAGACGGCCGGCAGGTGCTCCGGTGGCAGGCCCGCCACGGCGCGCGCCCACATGCGGTCGTACAGCGATTCGATGTCGCGGGCAAAGCGTTCGCCGTCGAACAGCGGGCTGGCCGTGTGGCCGGCCTCGACCTGAAGCCGGAGATCGGCGAGGCGCGCCGGGTCGCGAGCCAGGTCGACGACCGTGTCGACATAGCGTTGCCGGTCATCACAGATCAACTGTGGCAGACCCGCGGTGTCGAGCAAGCTGGCCGCCACGCGCTGCGCGAAGATCTCGCCGGTCAGCGTGACCACGGGCACGCCGACCCACAGCGCTTCGCCGGCGGTCGTGTGGGCGTTGCAGGGCCAGGTGTCGAGGTACACATCAGCGCAAGCCAGGCGGCTCAGGTGCTGATCGTTGGGCAGCAGCGGGGCGAACAGCAGCCGATCCTCAGCGATGCCGCGGGCGCGCGCTGCCGCAGTCAGTGTCGCCTGCACATTGGTGTTCCAGCGCAGCAGCCACAGCACCGCCGCGGGTACGCGGTCGAGGATGCGGCACCAGTGGTCGAACACCTCTTCCGAGATCTTGTAGGACTGGTGAAAGGCGCACAGCAGCACCTTGTCTTGAGGCGCATCCCAGTCGACACGGCAGCTGGCCACTGGTCGCAGCCGATGCGCGTCGTTTGGTTGGTAGCAATGCGGCATCTGCGCGATTTTCTCGCTGTAGTGGTCGGCCAGTGTCAGCGGTGTGACGATGCGGTCGCCGATGAAGTAGTCCACATACGGCGCACCACTGGTGCCCGGGAAGCCGAGCCAGCTCACCTGCAGCGGCGCCGCGCGGTGCGCGGTGACCGGCATCACCGTGCCATAGGTGGCGCCCTTCGCGTCGATCAGGATGTCGATGCCCAGTTCTCGAATGCGCCGCGCGATCGTCGCGTGGTTCTGCCCGCGCAGGTCCTCGAAGTGCTCGCTGGAGGCACGGATGCGGTGCCGCATCGCGCTGTCGTCGTCAGGACCCGCCGAGACCAGTGTCACCTCATAGCGCGTGCGGTCGTGGCATTCGAGCATCTGCACTATCAACTGGCTGGTGGCGTGCTGGTGGAAGTCCGCCGAGAGATAGGCGATGCGAAGCCGCCCTTCGTGCGCCTGGGCGGCACGGTGCGGCAGCGGTGTCACGAACGACGCAACCCGCAGTGCGTATAGATGAGCGACCTTGCGCAGCTCCAGCGGGTTGTCACCAACCACCGCGTGGGTGAACGGCCCGGTCTCGAGGGCGGCGTCATCCGGGGCGGCTTGGACTGCAGCGCGCAGACGCAGCAATTCCTGTTCGGCCGGCGCCCAGCGGCAGGCCTCGCGTTCGAGAAATACGAGTTGCGCACGTGCGGCCAGTTCACTGGCGTTGAGTCCGAGCAGCAGCGCGGTGCGCACGCACTCGGCGGCCTCGGCCTTCATGCCCTTGTCCTTGAACGACATGCCCAGATGGAAGTGCAGCACCGCATCGTCCATCTTCAACGCGAGCGCCTGCATGAAGGCGGCGATCGCCTCGTCGTCGCGTCGGCAGCGCTGCAGCGACAGCCCGAGCGAGAGCCAGTGAGCGCGGTCGCGCGGCGCGTCGGTCGGCAGTGCGAGAAGGCACTCCGCTGCGTCGGCAGGACGACCGCGTTCGAGCAGCGCGTGCGATTCGAGGGTGTAGGCCAGCGCCAGCCGCGGTTGCCGCTTGCGCAGCTCGCTGGTGCGTTTCACCGCGGTGTCGGACTGCCCGGCGCAGATCAGCGCGTGCGCGGCGGCGAGCCCGTAGGCCGTGTCGGGGTGAATGCGGTAGGCCTGGTCAAATTTCGACGCAGCGTCCGACCAGTGCTCGCGTTCGGCTTGCGCTTGCCCGGTTTGCCAGCTCCGATAGGCACGGCCGTGCGCAGTCGATCCGGGGTGGGGCGGGTTTGGGGTCGGCAAGACCAGAGCCATGGTGTCGGGCGCTACAGAGTGTGTTGAGCGCGCAGCGTAATTGGTGCGCAGCCCCCTCCACGGCCGGAAAAGAGTCAAAAGTCCGCGCTATTTCCGGCACGCCTGCGGACGTTGTCTGCGGCGTGAGACTGGTGCGTCGTCAGCCGATCGAGCGCACGCCGGCTGCATCTCGCCAGCGCCGCTCGCGCTCTCGCCACCGCGCTGCGGCCAAGGTGTCGCCCAGGCTGGTGTGGAACGCCGCTAGGTTGTGCGCGGCCAGGTAGCTGCCGCGTCCGCTCAGGCTGTCTGGCAGATCGGGCCGCTCGCCGATGTCGATCGCGCGCAGCCAGGCGCGCTCGATCAGCGGCAGCCACTCGCTCGCCTTGTCCGGCCGCGCCAGCGCGGCGTCGAGCAGCACGTCGCCAAGCGTGAAGAAGAAATCGGGCGAGTGCAACCAGCGCGGCGTTTCGCGGTCGGCCAGCGCCAGCGCCACGTCGAAGTGGCCAAGCTTCTTCAGCGTAAACAGCAGGCGCAGCAGCAGATCGTGCCGCCACGAGGCCGCCGGGTCGCCGCACGTCCAGGCCGCTTCGTAGTGCGGCAACGCCTGTGTGAAATCACCGTGTACCTCGCAGTCCTTGCCCCATTGATAGCGCAGGTAATGGTCATCCGGATCTGCGGCCGAGGCGGCCGTCAGCAACCCACGGTTGCGCCCCTGCTTCGGGACCATCTGCTGCGGCAGGTAGCCGTCGTGCCCGACGATCAGGCCGAGGCGCTGGCGCGGCAGCGCCGACGCAGGCTGTTCGTGGATGCGGCCGCTGTAGGTCACTCCGCGCGGCAGCACGCGCGGCAGCCAACTCGGTGCCCTCTGGCGTTCGCCTCGCTCATCGCTGACCTGGTTATCGACCCGGACCACGCCCAGAAAGTCGGGTGACCGCGTGCGCAGATCGGCCAGCACGCCGACACCCGCGTCGATCCACTCGTCGGCATCAAGCACCAGGCGCCACGGCGTGTCCACCTGCGATAGCGCGGTATTGCGAGCCGCCGAAAAATCGTCGATCCACGGAAAGTGCTTGACCCGCGCGCCACTGCTGCGGGCGATGTCGGGCGTGCCATCGGTGGAACCGGTGTCGAGTACCAGCATGTCGTCCACATGCGCACGCACGCTTGCCAGGCAGCGCGCCAGACACCGGGCTTCGTTGCGAACGATCATGACCAGGGCGATCGGATTCATCGAGCTCGATTGTCGAGCGCGGAATACACCCGTTGCACCGCGAGATCACCTGATCAGCGCCACCCGGCGCGCGTTGATCCATCGACTGCCTGCTTCGGCAACGGTGTGAGTTTTTCTTGATCGGCACGCGACCAACCCTAAAGTTTTGCTGCAAGCACCCCGATAAGGTCTTCAACGAGCCTGGAAACAGGGTTGTTGTCCGGTTAGCCGGCCCAGGGTGGCGCAGATGTTCTTCACTGCAAAGCACACGGTTGACTAGCGCGGGTGGTGCCGGTGGACGGGATGAACGCCTCGTCCACCGGCACAGGCAAGGACAGCGAGGGAGTTTCCCGAACGGTCCGGGTTAACGCCGGCGGCTAGGCCGGGTCTTTTTCCAACTGACAGGAGATCATCATGTCGCAAACCATCAATACCAACGTCAATTCGCTGACTGCTCAGCGCAATCTTTCAATGTCGCAGGGGTCGCTCGCGACCTCAATGCAGCGTCTGTCTTCTGGCCTGCGCATCAA
>JAYVEB010000368.1:0-22677 GCA_043749095.1 Burkholderiales bacterium
CGCGAGGGCAGCGTCTCCTCGATGGAACGCGTGGCCGCCGTGGTGCGCGAACACAGGGCGCAACTCTGGATCAACCACGACATCGCGCAGGACGCGACATTGCGGCACTCGCCGCAGTTCTACGACTGAGCCGCAGGAAGGGGGGGTGGGAGACCTGACCTCGATGCCTACAGCGTGTCGAAGGCCAGGCTCGACTTGCCCGACCCGCTCAGCCCGGTGATGACGACCAGCTGATGGCGCGGGATGTCGACATCGATGTTCTTCAGGTTGTGGGTTCGGGCGCCCCGCACGCGAATCACGCGTGCCTCCAAGGACGTTATCGGCGAAGAGGTGGGCATCGGCTGCGCCATGCAAAGCCGATCATCATACGGACCGCGCTTGGGCCCGGCAGCTGCACCCGAAGCCCTGCCGTCAGAACCCGATGTTCAGGTACAGGCTGCCGACATAGGTGTCGTGGCCTCCGGGTCCGCCCTTGATTTCCGCGGACTGAAAGCGCACCACGTAGCTCAGGCTGGTCGCCCGGGTGATGCCCCAGACGACACCGAGATGAGCCTCGCCCAGCACTGGCTCGATCTGGTTGTACGAGAGCGTGACGTCAGAATGCCGGAACTGGCCCTGCAGCAGCACGTTGTAGCCGCGCGCAATGGCGCTGGCGCCCCATAGCAGGTAGAGGTCGCCGTCGATGCTGGTGGCCGGCGGGGCGTAGTACTCGCTGCGCTCGGGGTACAGCGACCACCATGGCGTCGAGAACTTGCCATAGCGACCTGACACCAGCAGGCTCGCCTGGGTAAGGTAGCCCAGGCCGGCTTCGACGCCCCACTTGAGGTCGGCGCGTCCACCGGGCACGGAGCGGAATTTGGCGATCAGGCCCTGCCGTCGTGCCGTGTACTCCAGGGTCGGCTCACCGCCCTCCGAAATCTGGTGGCTGTAGCCGTTCGGCGGTTGGCCGCCGAGCGCTTGATGAATGCCGCGATGCAGGTATTTGCCCAGCGACGTGCCAAGGACGCCGACGGTCAGCGCGGACGACCACGCCGTCTGCCCGGCGTCGGTGATGGTCATCCGGGTGCTGGTCAGCGAGAACAGGCCGGCGTACGGTCGGTCGTTGTAAATCGGCGCGTGGGTTTTCTTGTTGGCCGGGGTGTAGGCCTGGGCGCCGAATTGCAAGCCGGTCTTCGACGAGGTGCTCGTCGCGCCAGGCAGCCACCAGCTGTCGAGGAAGCCGAGCACACCGTCGAGCGACACCAGGTTGTCTGCCGCGCTGGGGCCCGAGATCGTGAACAGGAAGCCGCCCGTGTAGCCGGCGTCCCGGTGGCTGAGGGCCAGAAAGTCGTTGTCAGCGGCGAAGGTCCCGGAGTTGCCGGCGGCAGCGCCAGGAGGCGGGCTGTCCGCCGCCGACTGGGCTATCGCGACGGTGCAGGTCCAGGCACCGATCAGCGCTGTCAGCCAGATGCAGCGCTTCGCGCTGAGGAGCCACGTTGCAGGGCTGGCGACCCATGGAGTAATTGTCGACATCGGGCGATGTCTGCAACGAACGGACACATTGACTTACGCAAAACAGCCTACAGCGTAGAGATCGCGCCACAGCGCAACAAGCCGGGTTCACGTGGATGGACAGCCCTGCAGCACCCGCAGGATCTCGCGTCCGTAGGCTTCGAGCTTCTTGGCACCGACGCCACTGATCTGCGCGATGTCATCCAGCGACTGCGGCTGCACACGGGCCATCTCGGCCAGTGTCGCGTCGTGGAACACCACATAGGCCGGCAGGTTGTGCTCGCGGGCGACCTCGGCGCGCCAGGCCTTCAGGGCAGTGAAACGCTCGGTGGCGTCGGCGTCCAGCGGCACCGGCGGCGCCTTGTCCTTGGCGGCGCCGGCGCGTGATGCCGTCTTGCCGCGCCGCCCGCTGCGTTCCGTTGACGGTGACGCACTCGCTTCGCGCAGCAACAACTGCACCTCGCCACGCAGCACCTCGCGCGCGCCGGCGGTCAGTTCGAGCGTGTGGTACTCGCCTTCGGTGCGCAGGTAGCCAAGCGCGATCAGTTGGCGCAGCACCGCGCGCCATGGCCCTTCGGACACATCGGCGCCGATGCCGAAGGTCGACAGCGAGGCGTGCCCGTGCTGCGTCACCTTGTCGGTGACCTTGCCGCGCAGCACGTCGATCAGGTGCCCGGCGCCGAAGCGCTGACCGCCGTTCTGGTGGAAGCGGTAGATGCAACTCAGCGCCTTGCGCGCCGCCTCGGTCGCGTTCCAGGTGACCGGCGGGCTCAGGCAGTTGTCGCAGGCGTTCTGGTACGCGGCGCACCGCACGCTGGGCTCACCGAAATAGGCCAGCAGCCGCACGCGACGGCAGTCGTGGGTCTCGGCCAAGGCCAGCAGGGCTTCGAGCTTGCCGACCTGGCCGCGCTTGAATTCCTCGCCGGCCGGGCTGTCATCGATCATCCGGCGCTGGTTGACCACGTCGGCCAGCCCATAGGCCATCCAGGCATCGGCGGGCAGGCCGTCGCGGCCGGCGCGGCCGGTCTCCTGGTAATAGCTCTCGATGTTCTTCGGCAGGTCGAGGTGGGCGACGAAGCGCACATCCGGCTTGTCGATGCCCATGCCGAAGGCGATGGTCGCGACCATCACCAGCCCTTCCTCGCGCAGGAAGCGATCCTGGTGGCGGCGTCGCACATCGGCGTCGAGCCCCGCGTGGTACGGCAGCGCGGTGATGCCCTCGCTGCTCAGCCACGCGGCGGTTTCATCGACCTTCTTGCGCGACTGGCAGTAGACGATGCCGGCATCGCCGTCGTGCTCGTCCTGGATGAAGCGCAGCAATTGCGCGCGCGCGTTGTCCTTCTCGACGATGCCGTAGCGGATGTTCGGCCGGTCG
This sequence comes from Burkholderiales bacterium, assembly GCA_043749095.1. Lineage (GTDB taxonomy): Bacteria > Pseudomonadota > Gammaproteobacteria > Burkholderiales > Burkholderiaceae_C > PBB1. Next base: position 2,867 of record JAYVEB010000368.1, read on the forward strand.
AAGCTGCTGATGAAGATGCGCGCGTCTTCGAGCTGCAGCCGGGCGATGATGTCGGCGCGGGTCAGGTCGTCGGCCGTTGCTGTGAGTGCGATCCGCGGCACGCCGGGGTAGCGCTCGTGCAGAACGTTGAGCGACAGGTAGTCCTCGCGGAAATCGTGCCCCCACTGGCTGACGCAGTGCGCCTCGTCGATCGCGAACAGGCTCAGCAGCCCACGCTCGTGCAGCGAGTCAAGCTGCGCGAGGAAGCGCGGCGTGGTCAGGCGTTCCGGCGCGGCGTACAGCATCACCAAGCGCCCGCCCATCATCTCGCGCTCGATGCGCTGGGCTTCTTCGGAGGTCAGGCTCGAATTCAGGTAGGCCGCATGCACGCCCGCCTCTTCCAGCGCGCCGACCTGGTCGTGCATCAGCGCGATCAGCGGGCTGACCACGATGCTGACCCCGCGATCGGCGCGATGTCGCACGATGGCAGGCACCTGATAACACAGGCTCTTGCCACCGCCGGTGGGCATCAGCACCAGCGCGTCGCCGTTGGCGCAGACGTGGTCGACGATCTCGGCCTGCGCGTTGCGGAAGGCGGTATAGCCGAACACTGTCTGCAACACCGACAGGGCAGCACCGCCGTGGGCGTTGGGCGCCTCGCCGCGGTCCGCTGACGCCTCGGCCGGGGTCGCATCCATCACATCGAGATAGGGGGTCATCGGGCGGCCAAAAGCATGGAGCCCAATGGTAAAGGCGGCGCGAAGTCGATAATCTGGCGGTTTAGAAATCGTCTCCGGAGCAGCGCACATGGCATCGATCAACAAAGTCATCCTCATCGGCAACCTGGGCCGCGACCCCGAGGTGCGCTACACCCCGAACGGCAACGCGATTTGCAACATCAGCGTCGCCACCACCCGCAACTGGAAGGACAAGACCAGCGGCGACAAGGTCGAGGAAACCGAATGGCACCGCGTCGTCTTCTACGACCGCCTGGCAGAGATCGCCGGTGAATACCTGAAGAAGGGCCGCCCGGTCTACGTCGAAGGCCGACTGAAGACCCGCAAGTGGCAGGACAAGGAAGGCAAGGACGTCTACACCACCGAGGTCATCGCCGACAACATGCAACTGCTCGGCGGTCGTGAAGGCATGGGCGGCGGCGATGCTGGTGGCGACTCGGGTTACGACCAGGCGGGCGGCAGCCGGGGTGAGAGCCGCGCCGCGCCAGCGGCCCGCAGCGCACCGCCCGCCAGCCGCCTGGCACCGACCAAGCCCGCACCGAAGTCGTCGACCGGCTTCGACGACATGGACGACGACATCCCGTTCTGACCGAGCAGGCGCAGCGCGCCCTCAGCGCGCGCCGCTGTCCCGGTATCGATTGACGTCGACCGGCGTCACCGCCTCCGCCCGGTTGCCCCAGCTGCGGCGCAGGTGGGTCAGCACCGCGGCCACATCGTCGTTGCTGAAGGTCTGCGCGAACGGCGGCATGCCGTAGGGCCTCGGGTTGCCGGCCGTGGCCGGGGCGAAGCCGCCTTCGAGGACGATGCGCACCAGGTTGGCTGGCACGGCCATCGTCACCGCGCGATTGCCGGCCAGCGGCGGGTAAGCGCCGGCCACGCCCTCGCCGCGCTCGCCGTGGCAGCTGGCGCAGTGGTCGGTGTAGAGCTTCGCGCCATGGGGGTCGGCGGTGGTGGCCGGGCCCGGTTCGGCCGTTGCCGGCGCTGCCGCCTGCAGGTCACCCTGCGCCTGGCCCAGCATCTTCATGTAGACCGCCATCGCCCCCAGGTCGGCATCGCTCAGGTGCTGGGTGCTGCGCAGCACCACCTCGCCCATCGGGCCCGAGGCCACCTCCAGCACGCCGTGGCGGTCGACCACGCCTGCCTTCAGCAAGGCCACGATGTCGGCATCCGCCCAGTCGGCCATGCCCGCCTCGCGTGAATCGGTCAGCGACGGCGCGTACCAGTTCTGCACCGGGATCAGGCCGCCGCCCAGGTCCAGCGGGCCGGTCGTTCCGCCCAACGCATTGCGGTGCGCATGGCAGGCGTTGCAGGGGCCCAGGCCCTGCACCAGTTAGGCACCGCGGTTCCACTCGGCCGATCGGGCGACCTCAGGCTGGAACTCGCCGGGCTGGAAGTACAGCGCGCGCCAGACCGCCAGCGCGGCCTGGGTGTTGAACGGAAAACGCAGGTCGTGCGGCCGGGCGGCCTGCGCCACTGGCGGCAGGCTGCGCAGGTAGGCGTACACCGCGTCCGAGTCGGCGCGGCTGACCTGCGTGGTGCTGGTGTACGGGAACGCAGGCACCAGCAGCCGGCCGTCGGCCGAGCGACCGTGGTGCATCGCGCGCCAGAATGCCGGCGCCGACCAGCGGCCCAGGCCGGTCTGGTCATCGGGCGTCAGATTGCTGCTGTAGACGGTGCCGAACGGCGTTTCGATGCCGCGCCCGCCCGCATAGGGCGCGCCGCCACGCGCGGTATGGCAGGCCATGCAGTTGCCCGCCCGCGCGAGGTAGGCGCCGCGCGCGACCTGTTCGGTGCTGGCCGGCAAGCCGGGCTGCGCCGCGGCAATATCGGCGTTCAGGTTGCCCTCGCCACGCAGATTCAGCGCGACCACGACAGCGGCCAGTGCGCCGACGACGATCACGCCCGCCGCCATGCTCCACAGCCCGATCCGACGGCCGCTCATCGCGCGGCGCCCGCTGCCGTCGCCGCTTCGGCGCTGACCCCGCCGCAAGCCGCCGGCAGCTTCTGCCCGGCGGGCAGCCCCGCCAGCGGCTTGCCGCCAGGCGGCACCGGCTGCGCCGCCAGCCAGTGCGACACCGCGTCGATGTCAGCGAGGCTCAGCTGCTGTGCGACATGGGCCATGCAGTCGGGCGCCTGCGCGCGGCGCTTGCCGTTGCGCCAAGCCCCCAGCTGCGCGTTGACGTAATCGCGCGGCAAGCCCAGCAAGCCGGGGATGGCCGGGGCCACCCCCATCATCGTGTCGCCATGGCACTGGTTGCAGGCCGGCACGCCGTGGGTTGGGTCGCCATGGCGCACCAGCTGCTCGCCCCGCTGCACGACAGCGGGCGCCGCGGTGGTCGGTTGAGGTGCGGGGTACGGCACCTCGAGCGCGGAGAAATGCGCCGCAATCTCCTGCAGGTAGGCGTCGCTGAGCGGGTCGACCAGCGCGGTCATCGGCCCGTAGTCGCGGCGTCCGTCGCGGAAATTCAACAGCTGGTGGAGCAGGTAGCCGGCCGGTTTGCCGGCCAGCCGCGGCTGGTAGCCACCGGGCGTCGCGCGGCCTTGCGCGCCGTGGCACACAGTGCAGGCCTGCAGCCGCTGCGCCAGCGTGTCTTCGAACGGTGGGGCCGCATGGGCCGCGACGGCAATCAGACCGGCCAGGAACAGGATCAGCGATCTCATCGTCAACCGCCGTCAGGTCGCGGGCTTCGGCCCATGGGTGTCGACCAGTGTCGCGGCGTCTTCGCGGCCGATCGCCGTCAGCCCCTGAACGACGCCGGCGCGGTCGGCCGACGAGCGGTTCTGGCTGACTTTCCACTTGCCTTTCAGCGAGCTCAGTTCGACCTCGATGCCGACGATGGCGCGCTGGGTCGCCGCGATGTAATCGGCCGGCGCATCGGTGACCTTCCAAGGCGCAGAGCGGGCCGCCTCGTGCAGGTCGGTCAAGGTCGACACCAACGCATGCACCCAGGCCGCGTCATCACGCACGATCAACCGACCGCGTGCCTCGACCAGCACGTAATTCCAGGTCGGCACGACCTTGCCGCTCTCGGCCTTGGTCGCGTACCAACCCGGCGAGATGTAGGCCTGTGGGCCCTGGAACACGACCAGCACCTCGACATCGGTGCGCGCCTCGCGCCACACCGGGTTGGCACGCGCCACATGCGCGACCAGCGTGCCGTGCGGGCCACGGGCCACGTCGAGGTGGAACGGCAGCGCATTGGCCTCGATCGGCGGCGGCTCGCCTTCGGCTTGCGGCGTCGACTGGGTGACGAGCAGGCCCAGCGGATGGGTGCGCATCAGCTGATGCAAAACCTCAGCCCGGGATTCTTCGAAGTGGGACGGCAGGTACATGGGCAGACAGCGAAGCAGAGCTGTCGATCGTAGGACCAGCGCCGACCGGATCGGGCGCGGGGGTCTTGCCGCCGTTCGATCGCCGATGGCCGCCCGCAAAAGGGGGCCCCTACACTTTGCGGATGACCCGCACCTCATTCAAGGAGCAGATGCTGCGCGCGCGCGAAGACGCGATCGTCGCTTCGGTGAACCGCCTGCTGGCCGAAAAAGGCTACGACATGATGACCGTCGACGAGGTCGCGGCCGATGTCGGCATCGCCAAGGCCAGCTTGTACAAGCACTTCGCGTCGAAGGAGGCGCTGGCCGCCGCCGCGATGGTGCGACTGCTCGACCGCGCGCTGACCTTCATCGCGACACTCGACTCACACCCGACCGCCCGTGCGATCGACCACCTGCGGGAGGTGGCGCGCTGGTCGATGCAGGTGCAGCTGGCCGGCGAGATGCCCTCGCTGCCGGCGCAGAACTCGTCGCTGCGCGCGGCGCTGTCCAACGACGCGGGCTACCTGCAGCGGCTGATGGACGTCAGCGACAAGCTGGGCGCGTGGATCGTGGCGGCGCAAGCCGCCGGTCACCTGAACCGCGAGCTGCCACCCGAGGTGGTGCTGTACACGCTGTTCGCGCGGGCCTGTGACCCGGTGCTGGGGCTGCTGAAGCTGTCGGAGCAGCACAGCGACGAACGCATCATCGAGCTGCTGCTGTCGACCTGCTTCGACGGACTGAGCGGCGGCGCCTGAGGCGCCCGCCGCGGCTCACACCTCGACGGTGAGCAGCCCGTTGTAGTGATCGGCCTCGCCCTTGCGGCTGTGGCCGCGGGCGTTGCAGACCACGCGCGTCTCGCTCTTGCCGCCCTGGCTGTTCGGATGCGCCACCCGGTAGTCGTGGCGGCAGTGCAGGTGGCCGTGGATCCACAGATCGGCGTGCGGCAGCAGCTCGTCGTCGGCGTTGCAGAAGCTGGCGGTGCCGGGCTGCTTGCCGTAGCGCGGGTCGGTGCTGCGCGCACTGGGCGCGTAGTGGGTGACGACGACCGTCGCGTCCCAGGCCTCGCCGGGCGATGCCGGCGCGCGCACCAGTTCCGCAGCCAGCCAGGCGCGACAGGCCAGCGCCTCGATGCGCACTGCGGCCGCATCGAATGGCGCACCGTGTCTGGTCGATCGCATCACGTCGACGAAGTAGGTGGCCGCACGCATCGCCCGCGCTTGCTGGGCAGCGCCGAACAGGTCGAAATCGCTCCAGCGGGTGGTCGCGACGAAACGGATGCGCCGGCCCTGCGCATCGGTGCGGATGCAGCTCTGCTTCTCCAGCATCGTGATGCCCAGCGATGCACAGCGTTCACGCAGCGCGGGCCCTGCATCGTCGAGCTCGCGCTGGTCGAATTCGTGGTTGCCGGCGACGAAGATCACCGGCACCGGCCAGTCACGGAAGTGGTCCAGCTCGCGCCAGGTGCTGTCGACGTCGCCAGCCAGCACCAGCAGTTCTGCAGCCGGCGCCGGCTGCGGCGCGAAGACCTCGGTTTCCAGGTGCAGATCGGACAGCAGCTGCAGGCGCATCAGTTCGCGCTCAACTCAAGTCTTGCCGTGACAGGCCTTGAACTTCTTGCCGCTGCCGCAGGTACACGGATCGTTGCGGCCGGGCTTTGGCACATCGCGCTTGACGGTCTCGACCTTGAAGCGCGCCTTGCGGGTCAGGTCGGACAGGTCGGCGATCGCAATCACCAGGTCTTCGATCGCGTCGTCCAGCGTGGTCAGCGGCTGTTCGCGGTCCAGCGTGGCAACGACCTCGCGCTCGTCGTCGGTCTCGGCCGGCAGATGGCGGTACAGCCGCGCCAGCGCCGACAGCACGGCGTCGTCGCTCAGCTCGGACAGGTCAGGGAAGCACTGCGTCGCATGCTGGAAACCGGCGACCCAGGGCATCAGCGGCTGGGACACCGGGTGCAGGCCGGCCAGCAGGCGCTCGTGGTCGTCGTTCGCGCCCTCGGCCGGTGGCGCTGCCGCTGGGTCCTCGCCGGCTTCGAGCACCAGCGGGTCGAACCAGCCGTCTTCAGCGATCGCGCGGGTCAGCGCGGCATGGCGGCGCAGGATCAACGCGGTGGTGCGTTCCAGCCACGCCGAATCGACATCGTCGGGCAGCGGCGTGCCGTCGAAGTCGAAAACGTGCGGCAGCCAGGTCGCGGCCTCCAGCAGCACCGGCTGCACCAGCACGCCACACAGGAAGCCGTCGAGCATCACCACATCGACCGGCTCCAGCGGCTCGGGGGTCTGCGTCAGCAGGTCGTCGAGCTCGGCGAACTCGGCGTCGGTCAGGTCGCGGTGGACGCGGCCCTGCGGAATGGTCGTGGCGGGTTTGGACATGCGGGCTTTCGATGGAATGCCCGATTGTCGGGTGCCCACGAAGGCGCGGCGAGGGTCATCAGTCTGAGGGGATGAAAGTCAGCGCGACGCCGTTGTTGCAGTAGCGCTTGCCAGTGGGCGCCGGGCCGTCGTCGAACACATGGCCGTGGTGGCCGCCACAGCAGGCGCAGTGGTATTCGGTGCGCGGCAGGATCCGCTGGTGGTCGGTCGTCGTCGCAAACACGCCTGGCAGCGTGGTGAAGAAGCTGGGCCAGCCGGTGCCGCTGTCGAACTTCATGTCGGAGGTGAACAGCGCCGTGCCGCAGTCGGCACAGGCGTAAACACCAGCGCGCTTCTCGCGGTTCAGTGCACTGGAATGCGGCCGCTCGGTGCCTTCCTCGCGCAGCACATGCAGTTGAGCCGGAGTCAGGCGATGCTGCCATTCAGCCGCGCTGAGACCCAGCGTCTGCGCGTCGCTCGGCACCTGCGTTGGGGCCAGGTCAGGCCGAGTCATCGCCGGCTTCGGCGCGAGGCCGATCGCACGGAGCAGCGAGCGCAGCGGGCTGGGTGACATGGGCGCGGATTTCGTCGGGAGGCTGAGGGCTGGGTCGAATACCGACCGAGATTCTTTCCGATGTTCAGCGTCAGGTGGCCGGACGGGTGTGCGAGAGTTGCAGCCTGCCACAGACAGTCCACCTCGGCACCTCCATGAAGATCACGCTCGACAATGCCCGCCTGCAGCAAGCGGACGCCCACCGATCGAAAAGCGGTGGCGGGACCGTGTCGGTCCCGCCGCATGGTTCCGTGGTCGAAGGCTGATCATGGACGCCGATCAGCACGGCATCGTCGGGCTGGCGATCGCACTGGGCGCGGGCCTGCTGATCGGCATCGAGCGCGAGCGACGCAAGGGCCGGGGCGACGACCGTCAGGCGGCCGGTTTGCGCAGCTTCGCGGTGGCGGCCGTCACAGGCGGCCTTGCGCAATGGCTGCAGATCCCGGGGGTGGTGGTCAGTGGCGCAGTGTTTGTCGCGTTGCTCGGCGCGGTGTCGCATTGGAAGAGCCGGTCCAGCGATCCGGGACGGACGACTGAGCTGGCGCTGTTCACCACCTACCTGATCGGCGTGCAGTCGGTGCTGGCACCGGCCTTCGGCGGCGCCTGCGGGGTCGGCCTGGCGGCCCTGCTGGCGGCGCGCGAACGGTTGCACCGGTTCGCCACCGAGCTGCTGAGCGAGCAGGAGCTCCACGACGGCCTGCTGTTGGCGGCGCTGGGGCTGATCGTGCTGCCGCTGATCCCCGCCGGACCACTGGCCGGGCTGGCCGGCATCGCCCCCCGCCCGCTGGCCGCGCTGGTGCTGCTGATCCTGGCGATGCAGGCCGCCGGTCACGTGGCCTTGCGCTGGTTGGGGCCGCGCGGCGGAGCGCTGCTGGCGGGTTTCGCGGGCGGCTTCGTGTCGAGCACGGCCACGATCGCGTCGTTCGGCAGCCGGGCTCGCGCCGATCCCGCTCAGCTCACCATGCTGTCCGGCGGGGCCGGGCTGTCGTCGGCAGCGACGTGGCTGCAGGCACTGGTGATGTGTGCGGCGCTGTCGCCAGTCGCGGCGCTGGCCTTTCTGCCGGTGGCGCTGGCCGGTGCGCTGGGCGCAGCAGGTGTCGGCATGCTGGCCTTGCGCGCACAGGCCCCGCCCGCCGCATTCGAAGTGCCACCCTCGACGGGCAGCGCGCTGCGCCCGCGTGAGGCGATCGCGGTCGCGATGCTGCTGGGCCTGGTGGCCGCGGGGATCGGCCAGGCGCAGCAGAGGTTCGGCGACACTGGGCTGAACCTCGGCATCGCGTTCGCCGCCTTGATCGACGCGCACGCGCCGGTGGCCTCGCTGGCCGCGCTCAACACCGCCGGCAGACTGTCGGCACACGGCGTCGTGCTCGGTGCGCTGATCGCCATCACCGTCAATTCGCTGACACGCTGCGTGGTCGCCGCGGTGGCAGGTGGCCGGGCCTATGCACGGCGTGTCGGCACCGCCCTGGTCACAAGCCTCACCCTCGCCTGGGTCACCGGGTGGCTGCTCGGACGTTGAGTCAGAGCCCCACCGGCCGGGTTTTTCGCGTCGACTTGACGTCGGTCAAGTCGACCATCGAGACCGTGGCTAAGGTCGGACGACCTCAGTGCAACTCGCACAGGCGGGATCCCGGAGGACTGTGATGCAGACCACCCTTACCCGCTGGACCGATCGGCTGTCTTCGCCCACCGAGACACACGCCCCGCCGATCGACGAGCCGATGCGCAGCCTGCTGCGCCACCGCCTGGACGACCTGGAACGCCGGTTGCTCGACATGTCGCAGACGATGGACAAGCTGCTGCGGGAGACCGCCGGCGGCGCCGCGTTGGATGCGGGGCCCCGGCCGCGGATCGAGACGTCAGCCTTGTCCGAAGTGCGCGCAGCGCGCGCCCGGTTCGACAACGGCAGCTATGGACTGTGCGCCTCGTGCGTCGCGCCGATCGAGCCCGAGCGCCTGGTCATCAGACCGCAGGTTCTGCGCTGCCGCTTCTGCGAGCAGCGGGGCTAGAAAAGCAGCGGCAGCGCGTCATGCCGACGACGGCGAGCTCGATCTGCGCTGGTCGTGGCGTCGCCGCTATCGTTTGGCTTCGGCGTGCGACCGGCGCGAAACCAGCGCTTTCAAAGTCGATTTCACGGTGCGGCGCAGGCAGCGCCAGTGAGTCAACCCGAGTACGTGCCGCTGAATCAAGCCCTCGGCGACACGGTCGGCCGCAACATCAGCTGGGTGCACCAGAGGCAGAGCCAACTCGCGCGGCGGAGAAAGTCGCACGAAGTCGGGCGCCGAGTTGACCGTGTGAGTGGCGTCCGGTCCGAAGCCGAGGTTGAGCGTGAGATTGTGCGCGGGCAGGGCTGTGAGGCCGCCGGTGAACCAGCACGAGAAGGTCCACTGGTAATCCAAGGTATCGACTTTGCCGCGCCAGGTTCGGTCGAACTGCCAGCGCCAGTACCTGGCTACGCAGCGCTCGCCGTCCAGCCAACGCAACAGGCCGCCGGAGGCATCCCAGCTTGGCCAAGCAGCCATCGTGACGTCGTAGGTGGCCCAGGCGCGACGCCAGCTGGCCCAGCCCCAGATATGGTTGAGCATCGAGAAGTAGTAGCTCTCGGGCACGCGGTGGAGGTGGGCGATGTGGTTGCAGCCGCTGATCATCGCGACGCGCGCATCATGCCGGTAGCGTTCAAGCATCTCCTCGCAGTAGGGGAAAAAACTGGGCAAGGGCAGCACATCGTCTTCGAGCACGATGCCTTCTTCTTCCTGGTCGAAGAACCAGGAGATGCCTTGCGCTACACCTTGTTTACAGCCCAGGTTCCGCTCGCGGAAGATCGTGTGCAACTCGCATGGCCAGTCGACCTGCGTGGCAATGGCGCGCACCTGCTCACAGCGAACGGATTCGCCAGGCCTGTCAGCACGCGGGCCATCGGCGGCCACATAGAGGCGCTTCGGCCGCGCAGCCCGAATCGCTTCGAACACGCGCGCGGTGGTGTCAGGCCGGTTAAAAACGAGCAAAAGGACGGCGGTGTCGATGGGGGGCTCAGGAGTGCCACCACTATGTGGCTGGGCTGTGGGTCCGGCAAAGAAATTATGCAAGAGATCGCGCAAGCCCAATTCGCCCAGCTCGAGCATTACCGGCCCTTGCAGCGAGGCAACGTCAACATGTCAGCCGAATGTTCTGACCTCGTTGTCGCAGGGTCAGGCGCACGATGTGTCAGGAGTGCGTGCATGGCTCAGACACCCGGTTGAGAAGCGTCGAGAGGTTGTTTCTTGAGGAGAGATGCCCGGACATAGGCGCAAGGCCCGCGATGCCGAGATGGCGCGGCTTGTGCATGCCGATGGTGTTCATTTCGCCACCCCAGAAACTGCACCAGGAGCACGCATGAACCGCAACGACGTCACCGAGATGATCATCGAGGCCAAGGTGAAGAAGGGCCTCAAATGGGAGGACGTGGCCAAGAAGGTCGGCCTCAGCAAGGAATGGGTCACCGCGGGCTGCCTGGGCCAGATGACCTTCGACGCAAAGCAGGCGAAGGTCATCGCGAAGATTTTCGGGCTGGACACCGAAGCCGAGAAATGGCTTCAGGTCGCGCCGTACAAGGGCTCACTCCCTACCGCCGTGCCGACCGATCCGCTGATTTATCGCTTCTACGAGCTCGTGAGCGTCTACGGCACGACGTTCAAGGAACTGATCCACGAAGAATTCGGCGACGGCATCATGAGCGCGATCGACTTCAAGATGGACCTGACACGCGAGCCGAACGCCGCCGGCGACCGGGTCAGCATCGTGATGTCGGGCAAGTTCCTTTCGTACAAGGCTTACTGACATTGTTGCAATGCTGACGAGGGTGCGGGGTGACCGGCACTGTGGTTGCACACGAAGGCATTCAAACTCCAGAACGCTTCGGAGGTGGTAACAGCGCTGATCTCGATGCTCAACATGGTCGAACACCACTCAGTGGGAGAAACAATATGAGTGAGAGCCGCCCCCCGTTACCGCCCTTCACCGCCGAAACCGCACGCCAGAAGGTGCGCATGGCAGAGGACGCGTGGAATTCGCGTGACCCCGACCGGGTGGTCGGGGTCTACACCGAAGAAACCCGCTGGCGCAACCGCGCCGAGTTCCCGGTGGGTCGTGCGCAGGTCAAGGAATTCCTGCAGCGCAAGTGGGCGCGCGAGCTCGACTACCGGCTGATCAAGGAGCTGTGGGCCTACGACGGCGCGCGCATCGGCGTGCGCTTCGCCTACGAATTTCACGACGACTCAGGCCAGTGGTTCCGCAGCTATGGCAACGAGAACTGGGAGTTCAACCTGCAGGGCCTGATGGTGCGCCGCTACGCCAGCATCAACGATTTGCCGATCCGCGCCGACGAACGCCTGTTCCACTGGCCGCTCGGCCGCCGGCCCGACGACCATGCGGGCCTGAGCGACCTCGGGCTGTGACACTGCCACGCCGTCGCGCAGCTACTTCAGGATCGTGAACAGGTTCGAGAAGCTGTCGGTCCAGGGCTTGAAGCCGGGCCGCGGCTGCAACGGCACGCCGTCGCGCAACGAGGCCGGCAGCGCCGCCGCGAACCCCGGGCTCATCAGCAGCACCCAGGTTCTGTGGCGGCAGTAGAGGTCGTCGTCCGGCGGATCGATGTCGTAGACCCGCGCCGTCTTGCCGTACTGCTGCGCGACTGACGCGATCACCGGCTGCAGATCGAGATAGCGGTTGGTGATGTGCACCGCCAGCACGCCATCGGGCTTCAGCTGCGCGAAGTATGTCTTCATCGCTTCCATCGTCAACAGATGCGCAGGAATCGAGTCGCCGGAGAACGCGTCCATCGCCAGCAGGTCGAAATGCTGCGGCGGGTCGCGCTCCAGCATCAGACGGCCGTCGCCCAGCACTGGCACGATGCGCGCGGCGCTGTCGGACAGGAAGGTGAAGTCGCTGCGCGCCAGGTCCAGCACCTGCTCGTTGATCTCGTAGATGCGCATCTCGTCGCCAGCGCGTCCGTAGGCCGCCAGCGTGCCGGCACCGAGCCCGACGACGCCGAGCTTGAGCGGCTGCCCCGGCTGCTGCAGGCTGCGGATCGCGCGGCCGATGCCGGACTTCTCGCAGTAGTAGGCGGTCGGCTCCTTGCGGTGTTCGATCGCCATGAACTGCTCGCCGTGGTTGATGCGGCCGTGCAGCATCTTGCGCTTCGCACCGAGCACGTCGTCGGTGACATCGTCAATGCGCAGCTGGCTGTAGAAGTTGCGCACCACCTTGCGGTAGCCCTGCACGTACTCCAGCGAGATCTCGGCGAGCCGCCAACCATAGGCCAGCAGCGCGATCAACAACAGAACGCGCCAGGTGGTGCGCAGATCGCGCCACAGCACCGCCACCACCAGCGCCGCGCACAGGAAAAGGCCGATCGGCAATTCGAAATACGCGGTGAAGATTGCCGGCGCCACCAGGCCGACCAGCAGGCCGCCGAGCGCGCCGCCGATCGACAGCATCAGGTAGAACAGCGTCAGGTAGCGCACCGGCGGCTTGCGGCGCACCAGCTCGCCATGGCAAACCATGAAGAAGACGAACAGCGACACGCTGATCAGCGCGATCAGCACCGACACCGCCATGCCGCCGTCGAGCACCCGGTCGAGCGCGAAGAAGGCCAGCGGCAGCGCGGCCAGAAACAGCGGGCGCACGTAGTAGCGCGGCGCGTCGAAACACAGGATGAAGCTGAGCAGGTAGATCGACAGCGGCGCGATCCACAGGAACGGCACCGGCGCCACGTCCTGCGTCAGGTGCCGCGTCATCGCCAGCAGCAGCATGGAGGCAGTGGCGGCCAGGCCGACCCAGATCAGGCATTCGGTCCAGCCGGGGTGCGGTGCGGCATCGGGCGCGGCGCGCCGACCCTCCGTGGCCACCATCCCTGCTGAAGGCTGTGCCGCCATGCGGCGCCGGGTGACGAACGCTGTCGCCAGACAGGTCGCGACGAAAGCCACATAGGCCGCCGACCACAGCGTCGCCTGCGTGCCGACCGGCAGCAGCGGCTCGACCAGCACCGGGTACGACAGCAGCGCGAGCATCGACGCCAGGTTCGACAGCGCGTACAGCCGGTACGGCTTGGCCTCAGTGCGGGCGTTGGGAAAGGAACGCGCATACCAGGTTTGCATCAGTGGCCCGGTGGTCGACAGCATCAGGTACGGCGCGCCGACCGCGATCGCCAGCACCGCCAGCACGCTCAGACCCGGCGCCAGCGTCGAGCCTTTCCAGGCCGGGTTGGCGGCGACCGGCAACATCGCCACGCTCAGCAGCAGCAACACGCCATGCACCAGCGGCTGCCGCCGCGCGGCGACCTTCTCGTGCAGCCAGTGCACATAGGCATAGCCCAGCAGCAGCTCGACCTGGAAGAACACCAGGCACACGCTCCACACCGACGACGAGCCGCCAAACCACGGCAGGATCATCTTCGCGACGATGGGCTGGATCTGAAAGAGCAGGAAAGCCGAGAGAAAAACCGTCGTCGCGAAAAGGCCCATCACGCGCCACCCCACAGCTTGGCGAAGTCAAACGAGAGTTGCCGGTGGTGGCGTATCGACAGCAGGTAAACGGTGTGGCTGCCGTCGGCCACCGAATAAAGAATCAGGCAGTCGCCGTGCAGGTACTCGCGCAGCGAGTCAGCGGCCCCGGGAGGCAGCGCCGCCAGTTGCGCCAAGGCTTCGGCAGAGGCGGGAGTGCGGTCGAGATAGCGCCGCCCGATTTTCGGGAAACGTCTCAGGTTGGGAATGACGGTCGCCCTCAGTTCATCCAGCAAGTGGTCGAAGGCCGGTGCGGCGTCGGCTTCCGCGAGAAAGGCTTCGATGGCATCGAGCCGCTCCAGAAAGCTGGCAGTGATCTGGACGGTAAAGCCGACCTCAGCCACGCTTGCGGGCGGGCTTCACCGGCGTGGCGACGCGGCGGCGGCGCTGCTGAAACTGGGCAATGGCCGTATCGGCTTGCTGGCTGCGGCCTGCCGCAATGTCTTGCAGACCACGCCGGGCGTCATCAATCAGCAGCAAGTGAATGCGCTCGCGCTCCAGACGGTGGTAATAGTCGAGCCGGTCGCTGTCAATAAATGCGACGTAGCTTTCGCCGTTCTTGGTGATGACTTTTTCTGCGCCGGCCTTGACCTCGTCGGCCAGTTCGGACAGGTGGGCCCGTGCCTGCGTGAAGGGCACCACGTCGTGGGTCGAAATGCTCATCGGAGAGCCCCGGGCAGAGTTGCAGAATTCTGTGCAGTTTACAGAGTCGGTCGCGCGTGACTCACCGCATCGGCACCAGCACCCACAAGCGCAGCGGCTGCTTCATCCGGCCGGCCTGCTGCTCGGCCGCATCGCCCCAGCCCCAGAAGTAGTCGACACGCACCGCGCCGGTGATCGCGCTGCCGGTGTCCTGCGCCATCACCGCGCGGCGCAGCGGGGTGTTCGACAGCGGCTCGGTGGTGTCCAGCCAAAGCGCACTGCCGTAGGGGATGCTGGTCGGGTCGATCGCGACCGAGCGGCCGGGCGTCAGCGGCACACCCTGGGCGCCGCGCGGGCCGACGCTCGGATCGGGCAGCGGCTCTTCACGAAAGAACACCACCCGCGGGTTGGCCCACAGCATCTCGGTGACGCGCTGTGGGTTCAGCTGCGCCCAGGCCTTGATGCCGGGCCACGAGGCCTGGTCAACGCGCAGCTCGCCCTGCTCGATCAGCCAGCGGCCGACGGATTTGTAGAGCTGGTCGTTGTGGCCGGCGTAGGCCACGCGCACGACCGATGACGTGCCGTCCGGCTGGGTCAGCCGCAGCCGGCCCGAGCCCTGGATCTGCAGGATCAGCGCATCGAGGGGATCGGCCAGCCAGGCCAGCTCGCGGCCGCGCACGCTGGCCTGCGCCGCCGGCAGCGTGTCGAGCTGCCGGCGCGTCCAGTAAGGCTTGCGCGTGGCCAGGTCTACCGGCGGGGCCAGCAGCGGAACGCGGAAGCGGCCGCGTGGCGCGCGGCTGGCCTCGACCAGCGGCTCGAAGTAGCCGGTGATTAATCCGGCCGCGGCACCGTCAAGCGACTCGACACGGTACGGTTGCAGGCGCGCTTGCAGCCACGCGCGGGCGGTCGCATCGTCCGCGGGCGCGGTGCGGCGGGCTTCGGCGCAGACGGCGTCCCAGCCCGCGGCAGGCCGCTCGCAGCCGCGCAGCAGTGCCGGCCACAGCTCGGCGGTGCGGTCGGTGTCCCAGCCGGGAAGATCGGCCCAGCGGGCCGGCACCCATCGGGCACGGCCGCGCAACAGCGGACCGTCGGTCGGCGGTGGCGTTGCTGATGTCGAGGGCTCCGGCTGCGGTTCACGCACCAGCGGGCTGGAGCAGCCGGCAAGCACGCCTAAAATCAGTGCTGCAAAGCAAAGGGCGCGCGTCATGTGGCTGTTGATCCTGGAGGCGTTCGGCGCCGTGGCGGTGTTGGTGCTCATCGTCTGGTGGACGATGTTCTCAGGCCGGCGCCGCGGTGAACGCGACCCGGGGCCTTCAAGGCACTGAAGCACCTGCCGCGCTGGACGACGTGCCCCCTCAATCCAGGTGCTTCGGCGGCAACACGAACGCGCCAGGGCTCGTGCGCAGGCGCCGGAAGATGGCCCGGCGGATGCGACTGCGGTCGACCAACCGGATGCCGCGCGAACGCAGCGCGACCTTGAAGGCCAGGAAGAAGCTCACCGTCAGGTTCAGCAGGCCGGTGACGACGATGCCGGCCACGCACCACCAGAATGGGCTGTGCTCCAACACCGACCAACCCTGCGCGGCTGCCGCAGCAGCCAGCTGACCCGTCGACAGCGTGACGTGCCGCACCTCGATCGGCAGACCGAAAAACAGCGCGACCGCAGGCGTCAGACCCAACATCAGGCCCAACGAAATGTTCGATGCATAGCCCGAGATGTTGGCGCGCCAGTAATTCGCCCAGCGCTGTGCGCGGGCGGCGCCGAGACGCATGACGATGCGCGGGTTGTAGGCGATCGCGCTGTCCAGGCGGTGCCAGACGAACCAGTTCTCGACCCAGCCGGCGATCAGTGAGCTGGCGAACAGCAGCACGCCGGTGAACGCTGCGTACAAGGCGGTCGGGCCCAGCAGCGTGATCGCTTCCAGCACGTGCTCGGCATCGTGGCCGTGGATCAGCGGCGTGCCGAAGGCCGCCTGCGAGGCCCACTGCACTGCCAGCACCAGCGGCGTGACCGCGACGAGGTTGCCGAAGATGCCGGCCGCCTGCGAGCGGATCAGGTGAGCCACCTCATCGACGAAGCGCTCGATCGCGGCGTCGTCCGCCACGTCGCCGAGCTTCTCGGCCATCGCCGGCGCGGTCATCGCCGGCTGCTTGGTGGCCACCGTCCAGTGCAGCACGTGCACGATGACGAAGCTGATGGCGTAGTTCATCCCAGCCCAGAAGCCGCCCCAGAACGCCGACAGGCCGATGGCCAGCACGAAGAACTTCATGAAGGTGGTGCCGGCGATCACCGCCCCGCCGCCCGCGGCCGCGGCCAGCATGTGCCGGTACTCGGCGCCGTCGCGGGTGATGTAGTGGTCACCGGTCTCGGCGCTGCGCTCGGCGACCTTGCGCGCCAGCAGCGAATAGTGACGCGCGAACAGCGCGCGGACGCTGCGCCGTTCGGTCGCGGTGCGCACCAGCTCGGCCAGCAGCAGGGTCACCTCCTGAGCCGGCTCGCGGCTGATGACGCAATTCAGCAGCTGCTCGATGCGGTGCGTGCGCAGCCGAAGCTGATCAACATCGAACACCACGTTGATCGACACGCCGTGGTCTTCGAGGTGGCCATGCACGCTGTCGGCACACTGCCGGCAGGTGTCGAGCAGCGCGCGCAGGTACTGCGCCTCCTTCAGCAGAGCCGCCTCGTCCGGCAGCGGCGCCAGCGCCAGCTCACGGATGCGCTCTGCGACCACCGCGAGCTGGCGGAACGGGCCTTCGGCCAGCAACTCCGGGCCCATGCGCTGGCGCAGCACACTGGAAAATCCCGCAGCGCGCACGGCACTGGCGAGGAACTCGATCGCGTCGAGCAGCGGCTTCAACCAGACCCGGTCAGGCGCCTGCAGATTCGGCGTCAGCGGATCCGGCACCAGCAGTGCCAGCAGCCGCGACAGCGTGGTCGGGTCCAGCGCTTCCAGCCACATCGCGTCGTCGTCATCCGGGAACAGCAGGCCGAACAAGTCCGACAGATCGGTCGTCGCCGGGGTGCGCGGCAGCAGCTTGAGCTTCAGGCGCTGGCCGAGCTCACCGAAGAAGTTCGCGCGTGGCGAGAAACCGAAGTCGGCGAACAGGGCGGCGCTGTCCATCTCGGTCCAGAAGCGGGCCAGCACGGCAGCCACGTGAACGCGGTACGGGGGGTTGCGGTCCAGCACATTGAGCAGGTGCTTCAGGCGCAGCAGCGGGCGCGGGGTGGCGCGCGGCGCATCGCCAGTCGTCTGTTCATCACCCACAACCTCGCCGGTGGTCGACAGCGGCGCATGCCGCAACCACTCCAGCGCGCGGATGACCCACAGGTTGCGGTCAGGAAGCGGCGCCTTCGGGTCGGCGGCGTGCGCGGCCGCATTGAGCAGTGCCGTCAGGTCCCAGGCCCCCGCGGGGGCGGCCCGTACCGCAGACAGGGGCGTCTTCGTCAACGCATGTCGGCGGCCTGCCCGAGGGACCGGGCCACCATCAATGGAGCGCCGACGCGAGCGTCAGGCCGAATTCAGGCACCGGCGCGTCGAAGGGTTCGGCGTCGTCGGTCATGCACATGAAGGTGCCGCGCATCGTGCCGTGAGGCGTCGCGATGCGGGTCCAGCTGGTGTATTCGAACTCTTCGCCCGGCTTGAGCACCGGCTGGTGGCCGACGACGGCGAGCCCCCGCACATCGTCCCGATGGTCTTCGGCGTCGATGACGGTCCAGTGCCTGGCGATCAGCTGCGCGGTGATGTCGCCGGTGTTGCGGATCGTCACGGTGTAGGCAAAGGCATATTGCCGCTGCTTCGGATCGGATTGCTCAGGCAGGTGCCGCACGGAGACAGCGCAGGTAAATTCAGGGTGGGCCATCGTTGCATTCTAGGCAGCGGCCGTGGCCACTGTCGGCAAGCGCCCCGCTGATAATGGGGGCAAGGCCGTTGAGCGCCGCCATGAGGCCGTGGAGGGCCCTGCAACGTGATCTCCGACACCGAATTCGCCTGCCTCGCCCACGAGGGCTACAACCGCATCCCGCTGATCGCGCAAGCGTTTGCCGATCTGGAAACGCCGCTGTCGCTGTACCTGAAGCTGGCCTGCACCGATGACGCCGGCCGGCCTTCCGACACGCACCGGCGGCACAGCTTCCTGCTCGAATCGGTGGTGGGCGGCGAACGCTTCGGGCGCTATTCCTTCATCGGCCTGCCCGCGCGCACATTGCTGCGGGCCACCGGCTTCGCGACCGAGGTGGTGACCGACGGCATCGTCGTGGAAACGCATGCGGGTAACCCGCTGGATTTCATTGCCGACTACCAGCAGCGTTTCAAGGTGGCGCTGCAACCAGGCCTGCCGCGCTTTTGCGGCGGCCTGGCCGGCTACTTCGGCTACGACGCGGTGCGCGCCATCGAACCGAAGCTAGCGCACACCGAACTGCCCGGCGGCCTCGGCACGCCTGACATTCTGCTGCTGCAATGTGAAGAGCTGGCCGTGATCGACAACCTGTCGGGGCGGCTTTCGCTGATCGTCTATGCCGACCCGTCACAGCCCGACGCGCTGGCCACCGCCAAGCGCAGATTGAGCGCGCTGTTCGACAAGCTGAAGAACAGCGTGTCGGCACCCGCTGTCGAGCGCTGCGCACCGAACGAGGTGCTGCGCGATTTCGCGAAAGACGACTACATCGCCGCGGTGCTGAAGGCCAAGGAATACATCGCGGCCGGCGACATGATGCAGGTGCAGGTCGGTCAGCGGCTGCGCAAGCCCTACAGCGCCAGCCCGCTGAGCCTGTACCGCGCACTGCGCTCGCTCAACCCCTCACCGTACATGTATTTCTACGACATGGGCGACTTCCAGATCGTCGGCGCATCGCCCGAAATCCTGGTGCGCCGCGAGCACACGGCCCATGGCGACAAGGTGACGATCCGCCCGCTGGCCGGCACCCGTCCGCGCGGCAGCACGCCCGAACTCGACCTGGAACTCGAAGCCGAACTGAGCGCCGACCCGAAGGAGCGCGCCGAGCACGTGATGCTGATCGACCTCGCGCGCAACGACATCGGCCGCATCGCGAAGACCGGCAGCGTCAAGGTCACCGAGGCGTTCACCGTCGAGCGCTATTCGCATGTGATGCACATCGTCAGCAACGTCGAAGGGCTGCTGAAGGACGGCATCACCAACCTCGATGTGCTCATAGCCACCTTCCCCGCCGGCACGCTGACCGGTGCGCCGAAGGTGCGTGCGATGGAGATCATCGACGAGCTCGAACCCGTCAAGCGCGGCATCTACGGCGGTGCCTGCGGCTACCTGAGCTTCGCCGGTGACATGGACGTGGCGATCGCGATCCGCACCGGCATCGTCAAGGACCAGATGCTTTACGTGCAGGCGGCAGCCGGCGTGGTCGCCGATTCGGTGCCGGAGCTTGAGTGGCGCGAAACCGAAGCCAAGGCCCGCGCGCTGATCCGCGCGGCGGAGCTGGTCGAGGAAGGGTTCTGATTCAGGTTTGCGCAGCTGCGTGCGTGAGCACTGCGGCGGGCCACTGTGTTGCGTTCATGTCCCCCGGGCCGGTTCACCAGCCGTTCGCTCTGGCTCAAGTCCCGCCGGCCCTCCTCCTCTACTTCACTCCACACAGCGGCCCGCCGCAGCGCTCCTGCCACCACCGAGACGGTCGGGGATTGAATTTCTAGCCCGCCCCTCAATTCGTTGTTCTTGGTCACCCTTGCTG
>JAYVEB010000369.1:0-8191 GCA_043749095.1 Burkholderiales bacterium
TCTGCCTGCGTGACCAGCAGGCCGAGCATCGCGCCGACGATGCACAGCGGCAGCGAGGCGATCACCACCACGGTGTCGAGCAGGCTGCGGAACAGCCCGTAGAGCACGAGGAAGATGCACAGCAGCGACAGGCCCAGCGTCGTCAGGAAGCTGCCGATGATTTCATCGGCCTGTGCCGAGTCGCCACCGAGGTCGAGGCTGATGCCGGGCGGCAGCGTGGCCTTGGCGGCCTCCACGGCGCGGTCTGTCACGTCGCCAATGGCGGCGTTGGGTCCGAGGTTGGCGGTGATCAGCGCCACGCGGCGGCCGTTGTGGTGCTGGATCTCCAGCGGCACGCTGCCGTCCATGCGCGTGGTGCTGCTGCTGATGTCGGTGAGGCCGGGGATACTTTTGAGCCGCTGCGTCAGCGCCTGCCCTGCCTGCTGCAGCGCGACGACGTCATCGCCGACCAGGCGCAGCTGCACCGGCTTCTCGCCGCCGTTGTCGACGAACGGAATGTCTTCGACGCTGGTGGTGATGCCGGGGATCGCAGGCATGGTGCGGCGGAACTGCTGCTGCAGGTCAGCGGTGGCGATCTGCCGGTCGGCCTTCAACTGGATGTGGATCGAGCCCTTGTTGGCCTCGCCCTGGCGGGTGCCGACGATGGTGAATGCGGTCTCGACCGCCGGCGACTGGCGCACGAAGGTATCGAGCTTCTCGGCCACGGCGAGCGAGTCCTGCAGTGGGTCGAAAGGGGCGTCTGTGAACCCTTCGGCCGGTGTGGCCGGTGGGGTGCTGTAGTTCAGGTAAAACTCGCCGCGGTCGAGCGTCGGGATGAAGCCCTTGGGGATCAACGGAATCAGCGCCAGGCTGGCCGCGAAGCACAGCGCCGCACCGCCCAGCACCACGCGCCGATGCGCCAGCGACCAGGCGAGCCAGCGGCTGTAGCGGCGCGCGAGTGCCGATGGCGCCGCGGTGTGCATCGTGGCGGGTGAGGTCGCGTCCATCGCCCCGTTTCCGCGCGGTGCCCTGGCCTGCAACCAGTACACCGCCAGCACCGGCGACAGCGTGCGCGAGACCAGCAGCGAGATCAGCATCGCCGCCGAGATGGTGATGCCGAAGGGCCGGAAGAACTGCCCGAGCACGCCGCTCATCATGCCGATGGGCAGGAACACCGCCACCACCGTCAGCGTGGCGGCGGTGACGGTCAGGCCGATCTCATCGGTGGCCTTGATCGCTGCCTCGCGCGGGGATTGACCCATGTCGAGGTGGCGGGAAATGTTTTCCAGATCAACGATGGCGTCATCGACCACGTTGCCGACGATCATCGCCAGCGCCAGCAGCGTGATGGTCTCGAGGTTGAAGCCGTACAGCACCATGACGACGGCGGTGCCGAGCAGCGAGGTCGGGATTGCCAGCGCCGAGATCGCCGTGGCACGCCAGTTCCACAGGAACGGAAAGATCACCAGGGCCGAGATCACCACCGCCTCGGCCAGTGCATGCAGGGTCTGGCGGGTGGCGGCGCGGATGTAGTCGGCCTCGGTATGGGCCAGCGTCAGCCTGACGGAGTCAGCGGCTGCGCCGCCGCGGCTGTTGATCTGCTGCACGGCCGCGGCGACGCGGTCTGCCACGTCCAGCGTGTTGGCGTTGCCGCGCTTGACTACCTGCATCGCCAGTGCAGCGCGTCCATTCAGGCGCACCAGGGTACCGGCCTGCGGCGTGGCCCTTTCGGCCCCTTTGGCACTCGCGGCCTTCGGTTCGCCAAGCGTGTGGACCTTGAGCACGCCGGGCAGGGCCTCGATCACCGGCACGATCTCCTTGGCGGTCAGTGCGCTGAGGCGGCCCAGCGGCAAGGCGCTGCTTTCCACAGCGTAGGTGGCAACAACGGCTTCATTGAGGTTGATCGGCAGCACCTGGGTGCGCGTGCCCGCGGGCAGCTTCAGCAGCTTGATCGCGGCCTCGACGGTTCGCCGCGAGGCCTCGAGGTCACTGCCGACGTCGAACGGCACATTGACCACCACCTGGCCGGGGTAGGTGGTCGATGCCACGTCCGAGGTGCCGCGCAGCGCGCGCACCGCCTGCTCGATGGGGCGGGTCAGCTGCACCTCGGTCTGCGCGGCATCGGCCAGCGGGGCCGCCGCCTGCACCACCACCACCGGGTAGGTGATATCGGGGAACAGTGCGTATTTGAGCGACCCGGCGGCAACGCCGCCGACCACCACCACGGCCAGCCAGAACACCACTGTCAGCACCGGGTGGTTGATCGCGAGCCGCGAGATGTTGAAGCGTTCGCGAAGGGAAGGCGTCAGGTGGGGCGCGGGCATGGGGCAGTCAAGATGTGGGTGCCCGAAGCAAGGCGCGTGGACTAGGAGCGCATTGTCCAAGATCGCTGTGGCGTCGCCGCCACCACCGGCACCGCCATCATCTCCGCATCAAGGCGGTCGCTCAGACCAACGGTTCTTTGTAAAACACCAACACCATGCCGATGCACAGCATTGCACTGACACTGAGCAGGCCTGCCGCGCGCGACCAGCCCAGGCTGTGGCCTTCGGCCAGGCGCAGTTCCAGCCAGCGGCCCACCGCCATCAGCGTGGCCAGCAGGCCCATCACCAGGTGGGTGGACTGGATCAGGTAGTCGGTCTTCAGCTCAAAGGGCGTGTGGGCGTGCGTGATCAGCAGCAGACCGCCCAGTGCGCACAGCACTGCAAAGGCATAGCGCGGGTCGCTGGTTTCGCGCCGGCCTGCCTTGCGGATGCGCAATTCGACAACGCCGAGCCCGAAGCACAGCAACGTTGCCAGGCGGTGCTGCAGCACCTCGCCATTGCCGAAGGTGCTGGCCCAGAATCCGATCGGGCCGAGCGGCCAGGTTTCGGCATCGCTGCGGAAAAACAGGAAGACGCCGAGCATCACGAAGCCCAGCGGCCAGTAGCGCGTCCACGCCATGCGCGGCAGGTAAGACAGCAGCGCGAAGGCACCCATGCCGACCAGAAAGAGGCCGGCAATGTTGTGGTTGTAGTCGGACCAGTCGGTGGCTGCTTCCGACGCCACGCGCCCGACGATGGCCAGCCGCTCGGCCTCGCCGGCCAACAGGTTGGCGTGCGACGGGGTGACCAGGCTGGGCAGTTTGGGCGAGAACATCGCCAGCACCTCGTGGAACTGTGCGCTGGCCTGGGGGATGTCGATCGCCGGTGGCAGCGACGACAGTGAGGCCGCGACGAACAGCACGGCCACCAGCAGAAAGGTCTCGGCCTCGATGTAGGACGGCACGCGCGCCAGCACCGCCGGCGGTGTGAGGCTGCCCGGCTGCTGGCGGTTGCCGCTGTTGCCGCTGTTGTCGCGGTACCGCCGCCAGGCGCGGCCGGCAGAAAAATTGAGGGCCGCAAAGGCCAGCGTCACCGCCAGCAGCACGACCTTGGCGGCCACCAGGCTGCCGTAGCCAGTGCCGAACAGGCCTTGCCATGACCCCACGTAGTCGTTTGCCAGCACCACGCCGGTGACCACGAGCACCACCACGCAGACCATGCCCACCGGCGAGAAGCGGGCCACGGCTTCGGGCCAGAACTCGCGCAAGGCAGCATCGCTTCGCCCCGCGCGCCACAGCGCCAGCAACTGCACCACACCGCCGACCCAGACCGCGGCCGCGAGTTGATGCACCACCGTCAGCTGCATCAGCAGCGCGCGTTCCTCGAAGCGGCCGACCGCATGCACCAGCCAGCCACCGCTGATGACCACCGCCGCTGCGATCGCACTGCCGATGCGCCAGCGCGGCAGCGACTGCGGCGCCGCCGCAATCCAGCCCGCCACGGCCGCCGCGGCGAGCGCCAGCAACAGCCGCAGGCTGCCCGCTTCGAACTGCACCGTCGACGCGTAGTCCGCCAGCGGCAGCGTGCCCAGCGTGGCCGCGAGCACCAGGCCCTTGGTGACGATCTTCAGCGTCTGTGCAACGGCCAGCAGCAACGCGCCCCAGCGCAGCACGCGGGCCGCCAGCGTCAGCGTGCCCGTGGGCGCGCCGCTGGCCGAGGCGGCGACCCGCAGCACGCTCAGCGCCCACACGATGCCGCCGACCAGCATCGCCAGACCGACGAGCTGGAAGCCGCCCATCAGGTCGTCGATGAAGTTGGCGATGCCCTGCAGGAACATCGCTTACTTCACCGCTGCGGCAGCGCCAACGCGAAAGCGGCGGATCTCCTGCGTCAGGTGGCCGTCTGCGGCAAAGACCTGGCAGCGCAGCGCGTAGTCGCCGGCGTCCAGCGCCGGCAGCGACACCAGTATCTGGCCCGGCTTGATTCCGGCCCGGATCGGCACGGGCTGTTCGGTGTCGCCCTTGCTGACCAGGGCCACGCGCGAAAGCTTGATCTCGACGCCGACGTTGAACTGCAGCCGTATCTGCGTGGGCTCACCAGGATGTACCGGCTCGCGGGCCAGCGAGTCCTCGGTGATCACCGCATGGGCGTGAGCTGACAGCCATGCAACCGGCAGAAGCAGCCCCAGGACAACGCTGATCAGGCAACTGCTGGCGGCCCGCGACAGGCCGATGAACAAGGGGGTCATGACCTCTAACCTCGATGCAGTGGGCAAAAGTCAGGCGGCGCGCGCCTTCAGGGCGTGACCAGCGAGCGTCTTGCCCAGGTCCCACACGGCGCCGGGGACGCGGTGGCAATCGGCAATGACGGCATCGAAGGCGCTGACGATTTGCGCCTTGTCTTCCTGGTTGATGACCAGCGGCGGCAGCAGCTTGATGACGTTCAGCCCGTGGCCGGCGACCTGCGTCAGGATGCGGTGATCCTTGAACAGCGGGATCGAGATCATCTGGCTGAACAGGCCCTTGTTGGCGAGCTCCAGCGCGCCCCAGGCCGCTTTCAGGCCGAAGCTGCGCGGTGAGCCGAACTCGAGCGCGATCATCATGCCCTTGCCGCGCACCGCTTTCAGGAACTCGTAGCGATCGACCATCGCGCCGAGCTCGGCGATCAGCTCACCACCCAAGGCGGCGGCGTGCTCGACGAGGTGTTCGGACTCGATCACCTCCAGCGCGGCCAGGCCCGCGGCCATCGCCATGTTGTTCTTCGAGAAGGTCGAGCCGTGCACCACCGCACGGTCGATGCGGTTGAACACAGCGTCCATCACCGGCTTGCGCATCGCTACCGCGCCGATGGGCACGAAACCGCCAGACAGCGCCTTGGCGATCAGCACCATGTCGGGTTCGACGCCCCAGTGCTCGACGGCGAAGAATTTTCCGGTGCGGCCCATGCCGGTCTGGATCTCGTCAGCCACGAACAGCGTGCCGTACTTGCGACACAGCCTCGCGGCTTCGGGCAGGTAGTCGTCGTCGGGGATGTTCACGCCCTTGCCCTGGATCGGCTCGACGATGAAGGCTGCCACGTCGCGCCCGCGCAGCGCCGCGTCGAGGGCGGCCAGGTTGTTGAAGGGAACCGAGTTGCAGTCCGGAATTAGCGGGCCGAAGCCGTCCTGGAAGATGCGCTCGCCGGTCAGCGACAGCGCACCCATGGTCAAGCCATGAAACGCGTGGTCGCAGTGGACGATCTTGCCGCGCTTGGTGGTGCTGCGGCTGAACTTGATCGCCGCTTCCACTGCCTCGGCGCCCGAGTTGCAGAAGAACAGCTTGCTGATGTCGCCGGGCGTGTGGCGCAGCAGGCGTTCGGCCAGCAGACCGCTGAGCAGCGAGACATCAAGCTGGACCAGGTCGGGCAGCTGAAGGTCCAGCACATCGCGCAAGGCGCCGATCACCGTCGGGTGGTTGCGGCCCAGTGCGAACACACCCCAGCCCGACAGAAGGTCGAGGTAGCGATCTCCCGCTTCATCGAACAGGTACGGCCCTTCGGCGCGCACGTAGCGGCGGTCGTAGCCAATGGCGCGCAGCAGTCGCACCATCTGGGTGTTGAGGTGGGACTCGTGGAGAGAGAAGTTCTCCGGTTGGCGCGAAGCAATCAGGTCGGCAAGGAAGGCCATAAAAGAATACTGCTGTGAGGTGCCTGGATTCTTGCAGACGGACGCCAGAACACGAATCATCAATCCAAAGCGGACTCAGGGGTGAAGCGGTTCGGCTTGGTGTTCCCGGCATCGGGCCGCTGGCTTGAAAGCGCTTGCGCCAGCAGCAGGTCGGCTCCGGCGCAAGCCGCCACGGCGCTAAGGCTTGCCAGCGCCGCGCGAAAGCCGCTGGCCAGCTGCAGCAGGGCCGTCAGATCACCCGGTCGGCGCAACAGGCCGCGCAGCAGTGGTGCCAACGGGACGCGGCCACTGTCATCGACATGGTCGGTGACAACTGATGGCAGCGTCAGCCCCAGCGGATCGACGACGCTGCGCACCACCAGCAGCGGCAGGCCATGGCGATGGGCGACGCGGGCGACGGCGGCGCTTTCCATGTCCGCCACCACGGCACCAGCCTTTGCGGCGAGTTCGCGCTTGGCTTCGCTGCTGGCCAGCACCTGTGAGGCATGGGCCAGCGCGCCATCGAACACTGCGCGCACGCCCAGCGCTTCGACTAAGCCCTGTCGCCAGCCTGAATCCGCCGGCCAGCGCTGGCCGGCGGCCGTCACGCTGAACTCGGGCAGACACAAGGCGCCTGCTGGCAGATTGGCACTGAGTCCCGCCGCGCAGCCCCAGCTCACCAGGCCGTCCACGCCGGCGTGGACCAGTGTCTGCGCTGCGAACTCCGCGCGGCGCTCGCCCACACCTGACACCGCCAGCAGCGCTTGATCACCGAGGGCGCGCCGTTCGCCCACCCGCACCGCAGGGCGACATAAGGTGCGCGACTCCGAGGGCAATGCGACGACGATGCCGACGCGAGCGCCACTCACTTCAGGCCGCGGCCCACTGTTCGGCAGGGGCTTCGGCAGGCGACTCCACTGGCGCCGCGCTGCGCTGCTGCGTGCTGTCCAGTCGGGCGTAGCGCGCCAGCGCCCAGACCGGGAAATAGGCGCTGTAACCGTGGTACTTGAGGTAGAAGACGCGAGGGAAGCCGGGCGCGGTGTACCAGGGCTCTGTCCACAGGCCGTCGTTGTCCTGCGTGCTCGCGAGGTATGCCGCGCCTCGGGCCACGGCGTCGCAGCGGCCTTCCCCTGCGGCCATCAGCGCGATCATGGCCCACGCGGTCTGGAATGACGTGCTCTCGCTGGCCTGGCCGGCAGTGGCCGGGTCTTCGTAGCTGTCGTTGTGTTCGCCCCAGCCCCCATCGGCGCGTTGCACGCTTTGCAGCCAGGCCACCGCGCGGCGCACCGCTGGGTCGCTGGCAGGGATGCCGATCTGCTCGAACGCTGTCAGCACGGACCATGTGCCGTAGATGTAGTTGGTGCCCCAACGGCCGAACCACGCCCCTGATGGCTCCTGCTGCTGACGCAGATACGCCATGCAGGCCTCAAGTTGCGTCCGCGCCGGTTCGCCCAGTAGCCAAAGTGCGATGAGGCAGCGTGCGCTGACGTCGGCGGTGGGCGGGTCCAGCAGCGCGCCGTGGTCGGCGAACGGGATTTCGTTGAGGTAGTAGTGGGTGTTGTCGACGTCGAAGGCGCCGAACCCGCCGTTGTGCGACTGCATGCCGGCCACCCACTTCACCGCGCGGCGCAGATGCTCTTCATCGGACGCACGTCCGGCGGCATTCATCGCCCAGGCGACGGCACTGGTGTCATCGAGGTCGGGGTAGTAGGCATTGGCGAACTGGAAAGGCCAGCCGCCGCCTGCGAGCTCCGGCCGCGAGTCGCGCCAGTCGCCAGGCTCGTCTTTCAGCTGAACGGCATCAAGCCAGGCCAGACCGCGTCGGGCGGCCTGCATCCCCACCGGGCCGGCTTCCACCAGCGCCAGCGCGGCCAGCGCGGTGTCCCACACCGGGGGGAGGCAGGGTTGGCAATAGGCCGAAGTGTCGGTGACGACCAGCAGGTCATCGATGGATTTGCGGGCCGCACGGCAAAGCGGATGGTCGGCTGGGTAGCCCAGCAGGTGCAGGGCCTCGTAGGCGTTGACCATGGCCGGGAAGATCGCGCCGAGCCCGTGCTCACCGTTCAGTCGTTCGACAAGCCAGCACTCGGCTCGGCGCACCGCACGGGCGCGCAGCCAGCGCGGGATGAACGGCTCCACCCACTTGCCGATCGAGTCGAAGAGCAGGAACGCGCGGTTGAGCGTCGAGCGCACTGGGAAGTAGTCACGTTCTTCATCCGGCGGGGTGGTGAACAGCTCGGCGATGCCGACGCCATCGGGATTGCGG
>JAYVEB010000370.1:0-8145 GCA_043749095.1 Burkholderiales bacterium
GCCACAACCGCCCGCAGTGGTGTTCGTGACGGCGCATGCCGGCCATGCGCTGAAGGCCTTCGATCTCGATGCCGTCGACTACCTGACCAAGCCGGTGCGCCGCGAGCGTCTGCAGGCGGCGCTGCAGCGTGTGGCGCAGCGCCTGGCGCTGCAACTGGCGGCACCGGCTGCGGTTGAATCGACCGAGTCCGCCACGGTGCCGGTGATCGTGGTCAGCGACCGCGGCCGCATCGTGCGTGTGCCGGTGGCCGAGGTGCTGTACCTGAAGGCCGAGCTGAAGTACGTGACGCTGCGCACCGCCGCCCATACTCATGTGCTCGACGATGCGCTGAGCGACCTGGAACAACGGCTGGGCCCGCGCTTCCTGCGGGTGCACCGCAATGCACTGGTGGCCCGCTCGGCGATCAGCGCGCTGGAACGCCGCACGCTGGCCGACAAGGGCAGCGACGGCGACGATGCTGAAGACGGCGCCACCAGCGATTGCTGGGCGGTGCAGGTGGCGCCGGTAGGCGAGTGGCTGGCGGTGTCGCGCCGCCAGGCCAGCGCCGTGCGTGAGGCGCTGGCGGCCAGCGGGTTGTAGGTCTGCACGGCCCGAGTCGGGCAATCAGTCACCCCGTGTTGCGCAGCCCCGCCGCCACGCCATTGATCGAGATGTGGATGCCGCGCTGCATCCGCTCGTTGCCCGGGTCGCCTTCGCGGCGTTGGCGGTGCCTGCGCATCAGCTCGACCTGCAGGTGGTTCAGCGGATCGAGGTAGGGGAAGCGGTGCTGGATCGAGCGGGCCAGCGAGGGGTTCGAGGCCAGCCGGTCGGTGTGGCCGGTGATCAGCGTCAGCGCGTCATTGGTCAGCTTCCACTCTGCCTGGATCAGCCCGAAGATGCGCTTGCCGAGCTTCTTGTCTTCAACCAGTTCGACGTAACGCGCGGCGATACCCAGGTCGCTTTTGGCGATCACCATGTCGAGGTTGGACAGCAGCGTCTGGAAGAACGGCCACTGCTTGTGCATCCGTTGCAGCAGCGCGAGGCGCTCGGCGCGGGTGGCGGCATCGCGGGTTAGAAAGACATCGATCGCCGAGCCGAAGCCGCACCAGCCCGGCAGCGCCACACGGCACTGGCCCCAGCTGAAGCCCCAGGGAATTGCGCGCAGGTCTTCGATCGCGTTGGTGGCCTTGCCGTCCTTGGGTCGAGCAGCCGGGCGCGAGCCGATGTTCAGCCCGGCGATCTCGCGGATCGGTGTGGCGCTGAAGAAGTACTCGGTGAAGCCGGGGGTTTCGTAGACCAGCTTGCGGTAGGCGGCATAGCTGGCGTCGCTGATCGCCGCAGCGGCATCGAGGAAGCTCTTCGGCGCACCCTGGCGGCTGGCCTTCTTGCCTCCGGCATGGGCAGGCAGCAAGGTCGCCTCCAACGTGGCGGCGACCAGCGTTTCGAGGTTGCGCCGGCCGATCTCGGGGTGGGCGTATTTCGATGCGATCACCTCGCCCTGCTCGGTCAGCCGGATCTGCCCGTTCACCGTGCCGGGCGGCTGCGCCAGCATGGCCTGGTAGCTCGGGCCGCCGCCACGGCCCACGGTGCCGCCACGGCCGTGGAACAGCCGCAGCGTGATGCCATGGTCGCGGCCCAGTTGCGCGAACAGCTCGACCAGCGCGATCTCGGCGCGGTACAGCTCCCAGCTGCTGGTGAAGCTGCCGCCGTCCTTGTTGCTGTCGCTGTAGCCGAGCATGATGTCCTGCTCGACACGCGTTTGACCATCAGCGCCGACCTTGGACCGCTTGACCAGTTCGGTGATGCCCGGCAACGCATAGAAGGCCCGCATGATGGGCTCGGCGTTGCGCAGGTCGCCGATGGTTTCGAACAGCGGCACGACGATCAGGTCGGCGACGGCCGAGTCATCGAGCGTGCCGCGCATCAGGCCGGTTTCCTTCATCAGCAGCAGCACTTCGAACAGGTCGCTGGCCTGCTCGGTGTGCGAGATGATGCAGTGGCGCAGCGCGTCGGGGCCATAGCGCCGGCGCATCTCCAGAGCGGCCTCGAAGATCGCCAGTTCGCCGATGGCCAGCTCGCTGTACGGCGCGGCACGCACCCGCAGCGGCCGGGCGTCGTTGAGCAGCTTGAGCAGCAGCACGCGCCGGGCAGCTTCATCCAGCGCCGAGTAGTCGGGCTCGATCTTCGCCACGCGCATCAGCTCGGCCAGCACTGCCTCGTGGTTGTCCGAACTCTGGCGCAGATCGACGGTGGCGAGGTGGAAGCCGAACACCTGCACCGCACGCATCAGCGGCCGCAGCCGCGGCGCGGCCAGCGCCTCGGCGTGGTGCGCGTTCAGCGACGCTTCGATCACCTGCAGATGGGCCAGGAAGTCTTGCGCCGACCGATACGGGTTCTGCGGCGGCACCGCGTGGCGCAGCGCTTCGGTGCCGGTCAGTTCGTGCAGCGTGGCGGCCAGCCGCGCGTACATGCCGACCAGCACGCGGCGGTAGGGCTCGTCTTCGCGGTGCGGGTTGTGGTCGGGTGACGCGTCGGCCAGGGCGCGCATCGCAGGTGCGATCGGTGCCAGCGTGGCCGAGATCGACAGCTCGCCACCGAGCTGATGCACTTCGGTCAGGTAGAAACGCAGCACCGTCTCGCTTTGCCGGGCCAGCGCGGTTTCCAGCGTCGCGGCGGTGACGAAGGGGTTGCCGTCGCGGTCGCCACCGATCCAGTTGCCCATGCGGAAGAAGCTGGCGATCGGGTGGCCGGGCAGCGCGGTTTCGATGTCGCGGTACATCCGCGGGATCTGGCGCAGGAAGGTGGCCTGGTAATAACTCAGCGCGTTCTCGATCTCGTCGGCCACCGTCAGCTTGGTGTTGCGCAGCATGCGCGTCTGCCACAGCTGGGTGACGCGGGCGCGGATCAGCGCCTCGTTCTCGGCCCGCTCGCGCAGGGTGCGCAGGTGGTCGCGCTGCTCGACCAGCTCGGCGATCGCACGTTCGGCGTCGAGGATGCTCTTGCGCTGCACCTCGGTCGGGTGCGCGGTCAGCACCGGCGAGATGTGCGCGTGGGCTAGCGTGCGCACGATGTCG
The DNA here is from genome assembly GCA_043749095.1 of Burkholderiales bacterium. Classification (GTDB taxonomy): domain Bacteria; phylum Pseudomonadota; class Gammaproteobacteria; order Burkholderiales; family Burkholderiaceae_C; genus PBB1. The sequence goes on from JAYVEB010000370.1 coordinate 3,055, forward strand.
GCCGCGCGGATGTCGGCCGCGGCCAGCCGCTCGAAGGTCAGCGCCAGCGAGCCCTGCTGCAGGTCGCCCTGCTGCGCCTGTGCCTCACGCAGCCGCACCTGGTGCCGGTCTTCGGCGATGTTGGCCAAGTGCGAGAAATAGCTGAACGCCCGGATCACGCTGACCGTCTGGTCGCCCGACAGGTTCTTCAACAGCCGGTCCAGCGCACGGCCGGCCTGGGCGTCACGCTTCAGCCGGTAGCCGATCGACAGTTGCCGCACCCGCTCGACCAGTTCGAACGCCTCCTTGCCTTCCTGCTCGCGGATCACATCGCCGAGGATGCGGCCGAGCAGCCGGATGTCCTCGACCAGCGGGCGGTTCTTGTCGGCGGCTGCGGCGTGGGTCGTTTTGGTGGGCATGTGGGGTGGGTTTCGGTGGGGTTCGTGGCGGGCGTGCGCACAGGGCTGCAAGACTCGCGCCTGCTAGCATTCCGAAATGACTGCACACATCATCATCGCCACCCGCGAAAGTCGCCTCGCGCTGTGGCAGGCTGAACACGTCCGCGACCTGTTGAAAAGCTGCTTCGGCCTCGGCGTCGAACTGCTGGGCATGACCACGCGCGGCGACGAAATTCTCGACCGCACGCTGTCGAAGGTCGGCGGCAAGGGCCTGTTCGTCAAGGAACTCGAAACCGCGCTCGAAGAGGGCCGCGCGCAGCTCGCGGTGCATTCGCTGAAGGATGTGCCGATGGACCTGCCCGACGGCTTCGAGCTGGCGGCGGTGCTGGAACGCGAAGACCCACGCGATGCCTTCGTGTCGAACCACTACGGTTCGCTGACGGACCTGCCACAAGGCGCCAAGGTCGGGACCTCCAGCCTGCGCCGTGTCGTGCAGCTGCGCGCGCTTCGCCCCGACCTGCTGGTCGAACCCTTGCGTGGCAACCTCGACACCCGGCTGCGCAAGCTCGACGAAGGGCAGTACGACGCGATCGTGCTGGCGGCTGCAGGGCTGAAGCGGCTGGGCATGGGCTCGCGCATCCGTAGCGAGTTCGCCACCGATCAGATGCTGCCCTGCGCCGGTCAAGGCGCGCTGGGGCTGGAAGTGCGCAGCGATGCGACCGTGCTGCGCGCGCAGCTGGCCACGCTGGTGCACATGCCGACTGCGCTGGCGGTGCAGGCCGAACGCGCGGTGTCGCGCGCGCTCGGCGGCAGTTGCAGCATGCCGCTGGCAGCGCACGCGGTGTGGCTCGATGGCGCACTGAGCCTGCGCGCCGCGGTCGGCCACCCCGACAACGCCGACGCACCGCTGTTGCGCGCGTCGGTCAACGCCATCGTGCAGACCGAGGCGCAGGCCCGCGCGCTCGGCGAGCAGGCGGCCACGGCCTTGCGCAACGCGGGTGCTGCGGCCTACCTGAGCGCGGCGGGCAGCGCCTGAACACATGTGACGCAGCAGGTCGCGGCCCAGACCCAGGTCCAGGCCAGGGCCCGGCCGCCTGAAGGATCGGATCGGATGCGCGTCATCGTCACCCGCCCGGCCGCGCAGGCGATGCCCTGGGTGCAATCGCTGAAACAGCATGGGCTCGCGGCACAGGCGCTGCCGCTGATGGAGATCGCACCGGCGCTCGATGCCGCAGCGGTGACCGACGCCTGGCAGCGGCTGGCCGAGGCACGCCTGGTGATGTTCGTCAGCGCCAACGCGGTGGCGCACTTCTTTGCGCTGCGCCCACGCCGGGCCGCGTGGCCGACCGGCACCCAAGCCGCGTCACCCGGCCCAGGCACGACACGCGCCTTGCGAGACGCCGGTGTGCCGCTGTCGCAGATCGTCGAGCCGGCGCCCGACAGCCCGCAGTTCGACTCCGAAGCGCTGTGGCAAACCCTGCGCCATCAGGATTGGCGACGCGCCGCGGTGCAGGTGGTGCGCGGCGACGGCGGGCGCGACTGGCTGGCCGACACCTTGCGTGAGCACGGCGCACAGGTCGGCTTCGTGTCAGCCTACCGCCGCACTGCGCCGACCTGGGATGCAGCCGCGCAGTCGCTGCTGGCAACGGCCCTCGCGCGACCCGCCGATCACCTGTGGTTCTTCAGCAGCTCTGAAGCCATCGATCACCTGATGGCGCACCTGAGTCTCTCGACAGCAGCCTTGCCTGCAGGCGCCAGGGCGCTGGCCGCGCACCCGCGCATTGCCAGCCGGGCGCAGGCCGCCGGTTTCGCGCCGGTGTGGCAGTCGCTGCCGACGCTGGCCGCCGTGGTCGCCTGCATACAATCTATCGCACCTTGAACGACCACCCCACCGCCGCCGTTTCAGCGGAGCCTCCGCTGCCGCCGCCCGTGGCCAATCAGCTTGCCACCGACCCACCGTTGACACACCTTGCCGCGCCGCTGATTGACGTGCGCCGGTGGTATGTGCTGGCCGCTGTGCTGGCGGTGCTGGCCGGCGTCAGCCTGACCCTCGCCTGGAAGACGCAGCAGCGCGTCAAGTTGATCGAGCAGGAGATGGTCAGGCGGCTCGATGAAGGCCGGCTGCAATCCAGCGAAGCACAGCTGCTGTCCAAGCAGTCGCAGGACAGCGCGCTGGCCACCGCGGCCAAGGTCGCGCTGCTCGAAGCGCGCGTGGCCGAGGTGGCCATCCAGCGCAGCCAGCTGGAAGACCTGATGCAGTCGCTGTCGCGGTCGCGCGACGAAAACGTGCTGGTCGACATCGACGCGGGCATCCGCGTCGCGATGCAGCAGACGGCCATCACCGGCAGCGCCGAACCGCTGGTCGCGATGCTCGAGCAGGCCGACGAACGGCTGAGCCGTTACGACCAGCCGCGGCTCCAGGGCGTGCGGCGCGCCATTGCGCGCGACCTTGACCGGGTGAAGGCTGTCGGCCTGGTCGACATCCCGACGCTGACCATCAAGCTCGACGAGGCCGCGCGGATGATCGACGAACTGCCGCTGCTCGCGAATGCGCTGCCACGGGCAGTGGCCGTCAAGAGCAAGCCGGTTGCGGCGGCGACGCCAATGGTGGCCAGCGCGCCGAAGAGCGCCGCCTCGGCCCCGGAGGCGCCATGGTGGCAGACCTGGGACGGCGGCTGGGCCGCGGTGACCGAACGCGTGTGGAGCGAGGCCAAGTCGCTGGTCAGGGTCACCCGCATCGACCACCCCGAGGCGATGCTACTGGCGCCGGACAACGCGTTCTTCGTGCGTGAGAACCTGAAGCTGCGGCTGCTGAACGCCCGCCTGGCGCTGCTCAGCCGCCAGTTCGAGACCACGCAAAGCGACCTGCAACTGGTGCAGGCCACGCTCGACCGCTACTTCGACCGCAGCGCCCGAAGCGCGGTACTGCTCGCTCAGCTGCTGAGCCAGGTGGCCGCGCAATCGCGACAGGTCAACGTGCCCAAGCCCGACGACACGCTGGTCGCACTGGCCGCCGCGGCGGCCGGTCGCTGACCACCCCCACGCGCTGCTGCCGCCATGCGCTCGGTGATCTGGTTCGTGCTGTTGTTCGGTGCTGCGGTGGTCGCAGCATCGGCACTGGGTGCCAACGACGGGCTGGTCAGCGTCTATGCCGGCACCTGGCGCTTCGATGTGTCGCTGAACCTGTTCCTGCTGGTGCTGGTCGGCGGCTGCTTCGCGCTGGTGTCGCTGATCCATGCCGCCAACAGCCTGATCGGCCTGCCCGAACGTGCCCGGCTGTGGCGCGTCGCGCGGCGCGAGCGCAACGCACAGGCCGCCTTGCGTGAATCGCTGGCGCAGTATTTCGCCGGCCGCTACAGCCGTGCGAAGTCGGCTGCGCAACACGCGCTGGCGATCCAGGACGACACACCGGAGCTCAAGCGCGATGCCGAATTCAGCGTGCTCGGCCTGCTGCTGGCCGCCGGCAGTGCGCACCGCCTGCAAGACCGCCAGCAGCGCGACGAGCACCTGGCACGCGCCTTCCAGCTCGCGCAAGGCAATTCCGCCGCGCGATCAGCCGAGGAAGGCGCCCGGCTGATGGCCGCCGAATGGGCGATCGACGACCGCGATGCCCAGCGCAGCCTGCAACTACTGGGCGACCTGCCCGCCGGCGTTGTGCGGCGCACGCAGGCACTTCGGCTGAAGCTGCAGGCCACGCGACTCGGGCAGCAGCCCCAGGAAGCCCTGAAGACCGCGCGGCTGCTGGTCAAGCACCAGGGCCTGTCGAAAGCCGCCAGCCAGGGCCTGCTGCGCTCGCTGGCTTTCGAATGCCTGGACACCGCGCATGACATCGACCAGCTGCGGCGCACCTGGCAGTCGCTCGACGTGGTCGATCGCCGGGACAACTTCGTTGCGGCGCGCGCGGCCTTGCGGGCCGCACAACTCGGTGCGCCCAACGAGGCACGTAACTGGTTGCGCCCGGGCTGGGAGCGCATCGAGGACACCAGCGACGACGAGCGTGCCGCGCTGTCGTTCGCGTTGGTCTGCGCGATCGACGGCATCGGCGCCGACTGGCTGCCGCGGCTCGAGTCGGCCCAATTGGCCTTTCCGCGCGAAGCCGCCGTGGCGCATGCGGTCGGCACCGCGCTGGCCGAGCGGCAGCTGTGGGGCAAGGCACGGCAACTGCTCGACGCGGCGGTCGCGGACGCCAATCTGCCGATCGCCGCGAAGCGCATGGCCTGGCTGACGCTGGCTCGACTGGCCGAAAACGAAGGCCAGTCAGACCGCGCTGCCAGCAGCTACCGAAACGCCGCGACTCTCTGAAGACCCCGCCTTGCGTTTGCTATACTCATGGGCGTTGCGGCTGTAGCTCAGTTGGATAGAGTACTTGGCTACGAACCAAGGGGTCGTGGGTTCAATTCCTGCCAGCCGCACCATATAAATCAACGGGTTAGCTCTCCCAAGGAGCTAACCCGTTTTGCTTTGCGGGCTAAATGGCCTTCATTGCCCCCACTATTGCCCCCACACCTTGCCGTGCTGGCACCAGAAACGACGAACTTCGCACCCCATGCGGTTCACTCGAAAGAAGGAACGCGAAGGGGTGATGGCGCTCGGCCCATGCAGCCCTTAGCGTTGCCCCGGGTCGGGCAAGTGGCAGCCGTCCGGAAGGCGCGCCAGCCGCACACGTCGAACCGTGGCGCGATTAGCCCGGCCCGTTCATGAGGTTATGGCCTGA
>JAYVEB010000371.1:0-8107 GCA_043749095.1 Burkholderiales bacterium
TCTCGTGAGCACACCACGCTGGACGACGCGCTCATCGACGACATTGCCGCCTGGAAGATCGAGATGACGGGTCTCGCGCCCGAGGTCGGCGCGCAGTACCCGTCGGAGCTGAGCGGCGGCATGCTCAAGCGCGCGTCGCTGGCCCGCGCGCTGGCGCTAGATCCTGAGCTGCTGTTTCTCGACGAGCCCACCGCTGGGCTCGATCCGATCAGCGCCTGCGGCTTCGATGAACTGGTGCTGACGCTGCGCGATCTGTTCGGCCTGACCATCGTGATGGTCACCCACGACCTCGACCTGCTGTGGCGTGTCGCCGACCGCGTCGCGGTGCTGGGCGAGGGCGTGGTGCAGGGCGTCGGTTCGATGGCCGAGCTGTCGCAGATGAAGAACCCGTCGATCCGACCGTATTTTGACGGAGCACGGGGCAGGGCGGCCCGCCCGGATGAGGCGGCGCGCAGCGACCAACAACACCCCGAGGAGATGACATCGAAACCAAGGTGAACCACACGCTGGTCGGCGCCTTCGTGCTGCTGCTGGTCACCGCGCTGATCGCTGGCGCGCTGTGGCTGGCGTCGGGCGGCGCACTGCGCAAGCAGTACGACCTGTACCTGGCGATCGAGGACGAATCGGTCGCCGGGCTGAACCTGAACGCGCCGGTCAAATACAACGGCGTCGAAGTCGGCAAGGTGCGCCACATCGCACTCGACCGCGCGAACCCGGAGCGGGTGCGGCTGGTGCTCGCCATCGAGCGCGGCACGCCGGTCAAGGAAGACACGCTGGCGGTGCTGAAGACACAAGGCCTGACCGGCATCGCCTATGTCGAGCTCGGCGGCAGCACAAGCGCGTCGCCGCCGTTGCAGGTCGGCGAAGGCGAGACCTACCCGGTCATCCACACCAAGCCCTCGCTGAGCACCCGGCTGGAGAACGTGCTGACCACCGTGCTGGCGAAACTCGACAGCACCTCGAGCAACATCGATGCGATCCTCAGCGACGCCAACCGCGAGGCCCTCAGCCGCACGTTGGCCAACCTGGCGGCGGTGTCGGAGTCGATCTCAGCCCGACGCGACACCATCGATGCCGGCATCGCCAATGCCTCGCGCACCTTCGACCACACCGCGCGGGCCAGCGCCCAGCTCGGCCCGCTGATCGAGCGCGTCGGCCGCAGTGCAGAGTCTGTCGAAAAGCTCGGCGATGCCGCCGCGCAGGCCAGCACACGGGCCGGAAAAACCGTCGACGCGGTCGGCGCCGATGTGCAGCGTTTCACCGCGCAGACGTTGCCCGAACTGCAGCGCCTGCTGGGTGAGCTGAACGTGCTGTCGGCTTCGTTGCGACGTCTCAGCGAGCAGACCGAGCGCAATCCATCGGGTTTTTTGGTCGGCCGCAGCCCGGTGCCGCCAGGGCCTGGTGAAACCACGACGGACAACACCTCGTCATCATCGACCCGAAAGATCGCGCCATGAAAACGCTCTGTGTTCGATCGCTGGCCGGCTCGGCGACGGTGCTGCTGTTGCTGGGCACCGCCGGCTGCGGTGGCCTGCTGCCAAAGCCGCCCGTGGCGCCGACGTATTACACGCTCGACGATGTGCCGAGCGCCGACGGCGCCGCCCCGCGCCGCCTGCCCGCCACGACCGGGCCACGACCCACGCTGGCGGTGCATCTGCCGCAGGCTGCGGCGGGCTATGACAGCACGCGCATCGTCTACACACGGGAGCCGCAACGGCTGGACACCTATGCCAACAGCGTCTGGATCGACACGCCGGCGCAGATGCTGAAGCCGATGATGGTGGCTGCGATCGAGTCGGCGGGCGCTTTCCCTGCGGTCGTGGGCACGCCCAGCGCGGCCCGCGCCGACATCGAGCTGGACACGCAAATCCTGCGCCTGCAGCAGGACTTCAGCAGTGTGCCGAGCCGCGTGCGCTTCACCTTGCGTGCGAGCTTGGTCGACAGCGTGACGCGCCGCGTACTGGCCAGTGAGCAGTTCGATGCAGTGGCCGACAGCCCCAGTGAAGATGCACGCGGTGGCGTTGTGGGAGCGCATGCGGCAGTGCGCAGCGTGCTGACCCGACTGGCCACCTTGTGCAGCGATGCCGAAGCTCGCTGGAGGACGGTTGACAACGATAGTCGAGCCGAACGCATGAGCGTTCGGCCCTGAAGATGAATGCCGCTGTGAACAGCGGCAACGGTCTTACTTGGACTTCTTGATGCGCGAGATCTTCGTGCCTTCGATGCTCAAGCTGGCCATCAGGCCGGACTGGTCGAAGATGAAGGCGTAGGCGTCATCTTTCAGTGTCGATGACGACAGGTTCTTCGCCATGCCTTCGCTGGCCACCACCACCGTCGGGCCGACGCCGATTTCCCAGCCCTTCGTGTCATCGATGTATTTGACGGCCTTCGGGCTCATCAGGAACACCACATAGCCGTAGGACTCGGCACCGGCTTGCCAACCCCATGAGGCCGATACCGAATTGAAGTAGCCGTTGAAGGTACCGCCCTTGGTCAACACGCCCTCACCATAGCTGCCGCCGAAGATCAGGCCGGCCTTGACGATCTTCGGGAACACCAGGATCGCCCGGGCTTTCTTCGACAGAGCCTCCGCCGTCGGGTTGGTCTTGTACAGCGACTGCAGGGCCTGGGCGGCATCCTTGTTCAGGTCTTCCGCGGTGGCTGCGTGGGCGGTGCTGCCTAGTGCGCCGAACGACAAGGCGGTGGCGGTCACGAGCATCGTCTTCAATGCGTTGCGTCGAATGTTGGTCATGGGGGTTCCCTGGAAAAGTTGATTCGAGGCTTGAACGTTACGCGCGCGCCCCGTCATCGACTGTGCGCCACCGGACACACCGGTTGTGCGCCAGTGCGCAGCCGGCGTGTAGGACGAAGCCGACGCCCGTCGGCCGGTGGCTCACACTCATGCCTCCGAGGTCCCGTCCAGGAGTGCCACATGCCGATTGCCTACGTCAGACACCTGACCAGTCGCCACCGCACGGCGCAGGCCAACCGCCACCTCGGTTTTGCACTGTGCTTCGTGGCCGGTGCGATCAACGCTGGCGGCTTCCTCGCGGTGCAGCAGTACACCTCGCACATGACCGGCATCGTGTCGGCAATGGCCGACCACATCGCGCTCGGCGCCTACGACCTGGTCTGGGACGGCGCCGGTGGCCTGCTGTCGTTCCTGGCGGGTGCGGCCTGTTCCGCCATGCTGGTCAATTACGCCCGCAGGCAGCAGATGCACAGCGAGTACGGCCTGCCGCTGCTTGTCGAGGCCTTGTTGCTGCTGTGCTTCGGGGTGCTGGGCGCCTGGCTGTCGCACATCGAAGGCCTGTTCGTGCCGGTGACGGTGATGCTGCTGTGCTTCATCATGGGCTTGCAGAACGCGGTCATCACCAAGCTGTCGCACGCCGAGATCCGCACGACACACATCACCGGCATCGTGACCGACATCGGCATCGAGCTGGGCAAGATGCTCTACTGGAATTCGGCTCAACAGACCGACCGGCCACCGGTGCGGGCCAACCACCAGCACATCGCCTTGCTCTGCGGGCTGGCAAGCTGCTTCTTCGTCGGTGGCGTCGCCGGTGCGATCGGCTTCAAGCACGTCGGCTATGTGTCGACGCTGCCGTTGGCGGCGATCCTGGTTGTGCTGGCTGGCGTTCCGGCCTTCGACGACCTGCTGGCCTGGCGGCATCGCCGCTGAGTGGGGCAGCGCACAGACGCTGCCCACCACGCCGCGCATCGTGGCGCACCGACAGGCAGTTCGCTGGCGACCCACCACTTTCGCAAAGGCACCCCATGACCAAACGGATGCAAGTCGCTGCCGTCGAGCAGTTTGGCCAGCCGCTGGCGCTGCGCGAATGGGACGTGCCAAACCCAGGGGCGGGCCAGATTCTGGTCAAGACCGAAGCCTGCGGCGTGTGCCACACCGACCTGCACGCGATGCGCGGCGACTTCCCCGTCAAGGCTGCGCTGCCGTTCATCCCGGGCCACGAAGGCATCGGGCGGGTGGTGGCGATGGGGGCGGGGGTGAGCTCGGTGAAGGAGGGCGACCGGGTCGGTGTTCCCTGGCTGTACTCGGCCTGCGGGCATTGCGAACATTGCTTGGCCGCCTGGGAAACCGTCTGCGGCGAGGCCGAGTACGGCGGCTACACGAAGAACGGCGGCTTCGCTGAATACATCATCGCCGACCCGAACTACGTCGCCCACATCCCGGCCGGTCTGGCCGCGATCGAGGCGGCACCGATCATCTGCGCCGGTGTCACCACCTACAAGGGGTTGAAGGAAACCCAGGCGCGACCCGGCGAATGGGTGGCCATCTCCGGCGTCGGCGGTCTCGGGCATCTGGCGATCCGCTACGCCAAGGCCATGGGCCTGCAGGTCTGCGCGATCGACATCTACGATGGCAAGCTGGCGCATGCGATGCGACTCGGCGCCGATGCAGTGGTCAACGCGAGGCTCGACGATCCGGTGGGCGAGGTGAGGAAAGCAACCGGCGGCGGTGCCCATGGCGTGCTGATCACCGCGCCCTCGCTGGCCGCGTTTCACCAGGGCGTCGCGATGACGCGCAAGCGCGGCACCTGCGTGCTGGTCGGGTTGCCGCCTGGAGAATTTCCGGTGCCGCTGTTCGACGTCGTGGCCAACTGCATCACCATCCGCGGCTCGTTCGTCGGCACGCGGCGCGACATGGCCGAGGGGCTGGCCTTCGCTGCCTCGGGCCAGGTCAAGGCCGACATCGAGTTGCAGCCGCTGTCTGAAATCAACACGGTGATGGACCGGTTGCAACGCGGCGACGTGGCGTCGCGGGTGGTGATTGACATGTCCGACATGGGCAACACGGAGACAGCGCGATGAATGAAACGACTCTGATGGTGCACCTCGAGCTCGACCGCTCGAATGCCCGGCTGCTGAAGCTCACTGGCGATCTGGCGGAGCGGCTGCAGGCCGCGGTGATCGGCATCGCGGCGTTCCAACCGATGCCGGTGGTCTACGGCGACGGCTACGTGCCTGGCGACTTGATCGAGCAGGATCGCCTGACGATGGCGCGCTCACTCGGCGCCGCCGAGGCGGAATTTCGCGGCGCGCTTCATGCACGGGGCATCGCGCTGGAATGGCGCTCGGCAATGACCTGCGCTTCTCTGTCCGATCACTTGGCGCATGAGGCCCGTGCGGCCGACCTGCTGATCACAGGCGCAGCCACGGGCGATGCGTTCGACGCCTCCCGTTCGCTAAGCATTGGTGACCTGGTGATGCATGCAGGCCGGCCGGTGCTGATCGTGCCGGCCGGCGTCACCAAGATCGGGCACGAGCGCGTCGTCATCGGCTGGAAAGACACCCGCGAAGCACGGCGGGCGGTGGCCGACGCGCTGCCGCTGCTGCGGCTGGCCCGCGACGTCTGCGTGGTCGAGATCGCGGCCGAAGCCGAACTGGCCGAGGCCCGCGCGCGGGTCGGCGACGTGGCGCGCTGGCTGCATCGGCATGGCATCGAGGCGACTGCGGAAGTGGCCACCTTTGCGGACGACGACGCCACCGCGCTGCTCGCCTGGGCGCAATCGCGCTGCGCCGATCTGATCGTTGCCGGCGCCTACGGCCACAGCCGCCTGCGCGAGTGGGCGCTGGGCGGCATGACACGCGAGCTGATCAAGCCGACCGACTGCTCTTCGCTGCTGTCGCACTGATGGCGCGTGAATGGCTGATGCGCGTCACCTGCGACGCGCTGTGTGCGCGACCGCACAGACGTTCACGCGGGCTGCGCCCATCGTCGGCGACTTTGGCGCAAGGCCCTGATCGTGTCGCCTCGGCAGAGGCAGCGTGTATTCCAAAGGAACAGAAATGCAATTCGCCACCCGGGTAGATGGTGAGTACCTGATCTACGCGGGTTCGCTTGAACTGCGTGCTGGCGCTGGGTTCATGGCGGCTGTCGTGGTCAACCGCAGTCGCAGCGGACGAGTGGCGGAGGAAGAGGTGTATCGGGACGGCGCGCTGTCGGGCGGGCACCTCTGGGCGACGTCGCAGGAGGCCTTGACTCACGGATACCGAGCCGTTCAGGACCAGCGATCCCGCCCATGACCCCGCCAACAGTCATCAAGGTGATCGAGAAAGTCGTCTGGCGCGTCGATGCCGACAACCCGCTCGGCGCATTCGTTCCGGTGAACCGGCCCAAGGACCGCGCCGTACCCGAGGCTGAACCCAAGGAATGCGGATGGCGTGAGTCGTCGCTCGATTTGTTGAACGGCGTACAGGTGAGCGAAACGGAGATGGACACCTTGCCCGGTGAGCTGATAGACGAGTTCAAGCGGGCGCACGATTGATTTGCAGCGAAGTGCAGTGAAACGTCAAACCCTGAATGCATCACTACCGTGTCTCGGACACCAGTGCCTTGCGGCGGGCCGTCGCCCTGCGTGACGGTGCCGGCCGCTACTACATTGCGCTCGCCACTGCTGCGGTGCCCGATCTGGGGCTGTACCTCTACGGTCATCCGCCGAGCCTGGGTTTCCACATCGTGCTGGCCGCGCCGAACAGACAGGTGTTCCGGTTGATCTTCGAATTGATCGATTGCAGCGGACAGGCTGCGTCTGATCGCCTGCATGCGTAGCACCCTGGGCCAATCGCTCACAGCCCCTCGATGCCCAGTCGCTCATCGGTGCGGTGCCGCACAGACGGAGCAGGATTCGTCGGCGCGGGGCCTCATGCACTGAGAAGAACGACCCGAAGGCACCTTCGTCATCTCGTCGGGCCAAGTGACCACGGCTGCAGCGAAGTGGCTCATCTCGAACGATTGGCGCTACTGCGTGGTCATCGACTGGAAGCGCGCGCCGACCGAGGGCTGGTGCCGCTTCGTCATCACGGTCGGCGGCGCCTGTTACGCGACGAGGTCAGACAAGACGGACACCGAGCGGGTGCACAAGCGGCAGATCCCGAAGTAGCCGGTTCGCCGTTCCCTTGACCCGCGACGCCCCGGCCTGGAATTCCGGCCCAGTCGCCGTGTCACCCACAGCACTCCAGCAGTTCCTGCATCGCAACGTGCCGCGGTCGCAGGCGATGCAGGTCGGTGTCGAAGCGATCGATGCCGATCAGTTGGTGCTTGCTGCCCGATGGCGCCCAACCTGAATCGGCCCGTCACCATCTTCGGCGGCAGCGCGGCCACACTGGCGGATGGGGCCGACTGGAACAAGTTTGTTGCGGCACATCACGCCCACGGCAAGGCGAGGATCAAAGTGCAGGCTGCGGTGCGCGGCGCAGGGCACCGCGCCGGGCCGTTCACTGGCGAGTTCGCCGCGGTTCGCGAGCCAGCGGAGAAAACCGCTTGCTCTGAATCGCCGCCAACTGCGCGGCAGCCTTTGGGTTCAAAACAGGCGACCTGCCGGTGCGCTGGCCATGTGTTTCAGGATTTTTTGTCGGGTACGCCCATGCCGTAGCGGCGCACGGTGGGCGCGCCCAGAACGTCAAAAAGTCGGGCCAGTTTGCGGTCAAGTTCGGAAAGAAAGTCGGACATCGGGTGCCTGAAAATGGAATGGAATGAACCGAACGAAAGCCGAGCCGGGGGCGGCCTCATTCATTGACTGAGGTCAAAGGCTGATGGCATCGTCCTGGCCTACGCCTCGAACCTTGAGCCGCATGAACACACACATCATCCGTTCGCCATGGGCACGCATTGCGTTCGCTGTTTTAAGCCTCGCTTGGGCCGCTGCCGCTTGGTTCGTCCTGATTCAGGGCGGATTCCATCGAACACACAAATACTCGCGAGAAACCACTTTCGTGGGCGGTGCGGGCGGCGTCTTCATGGCGTACCTGTTTCTGCTGCTGGCAGCCGTGGCGGCCTGGGTCGTTCTTCAGAGCCTGGGCGCGCGCCGCTCCGCTTACCTGATACCGGCTTTGCTGTATCTCGCTCCGCCCGTTCTGCTGCTGCTTCAAGCCTGACGCGTCAAGGGGAGGTTCCATGGAATCGCTGGCGGTGCAAAGACTTGTCGAACCTGCCGGCCCGGGCGAGGACTACTTCGTGTCGTCTGACAAATTGCTCAGTGGCAATCCAAAGCAAACGCTGTGGACTCAGTACACAGACGCCACCGGGAAGCTCTGTGCCTGCGTCTGGCGCAGCGAACTGGGCCAATGGAAGGTCGCGCAC
>JAYVEB010000372.1:0-22000 GCA_043749095.1 Burkholderiales bacterium
GCGGCCTTCGGCATGCTCAACCCCGTCATCGCAGGCGCCGCGATGGCCTTCAGCAGCGTCAGCGTGGTGGGCAACGCGCTGTGGTTGCGTCGGTGGCGCTCGTCGACCGATCCGCACCCCGCCAATGGACCTGCTGAACAACCCCGTACCGTGACGGCTTGAGGAGAAGGACATGCATGCAATGAACATCGGCCAGGCCGCGACGGCCTCCGGCGTCTCGGCCAAGATGATTCGGCACTACGAACAGGTCGGACTGTTTCCGGAGCCCGACCGGACCGATGCGGGCTACCGCCAGTACAGCGAGAAGGAAGTCCATACGCTTCGCTTCATCCGGCAGGCGCGCGACCTGGGGTTCTCCATCCAGCAGATCGGAGAGCTCGTGGGGCTGTGGCAGAACCGCAGGCGTCCGAGCCGGCAGGTCAAGGCCCTGGCCGAAGCGCACATCAAGGAGTTGGAGCAGAAGACGCAGGACCTGCTCGCGATGAAGGCCACGCTCGAACACCTGGTGCAGTGCTGCCACGGTGATGATCGGCCGGATTGCCCGATTCTGGATACGCTGGCCGCCGAGAACGCTGCGGCGCCGACAGTCGCGAAGCCCAGCAGCGGTAGAACAACCGGCGGGCTGCGCTCGGGAAGGACACGGGGCGGCACGCGCTCTTGAACCGGTGATACCAATCACCATCAGCGGCGCATGACCTCTGCCGGAACCATCGCCAACCAAACCCCTCTACACTTTCAGCATGGCGTCTCGCTTTCGTTCCGCAATGATGTGGGTGTTGTTGCTCGCGTTGCCCCTCCAGGGCTACGCGGCAGCGACCATGCTCAATTGCGGCCCGAACCACCACCGGATGTGGGATGCCTCGGTCGGCAGCCAAGCGGATTCGTCCGACCATGCAGCGCATGGTCGCTATCAACATCCGACCGATGCCGCCAACCCGGACGAGATGGCTGCGTCCGGTGACCATACGGACGACGGCAACTCGCTGCACCACCTGAGCAAACTGTCCAAGTTCAAGTGCAGTGCCGGCACTGCGTGCTGCATGGGCGTTGCATTGCCCCCTTCGCCGCTCGCGTTCCTGTCGTTCCCGCCGGCCTCTGCGCCGACGCCGAACGTTTCTGCCCCGCACGTCGACTTCGTGTCGAGCGGGCTGGATCGACCTCCTCGATTGTTCCTCGCTTAACGGGCGCCGCATGCGCCCTCGCACGGTCACGACCGTGTGACATCGCGTCTTGACGCGATGGCGCGTGCGCTTCATTGACCGTTTCCGGTGGCGCCACGCCATCGGCATTCGAGCCGAGGTTCACCATGTTTCCGAAATTCAGGGCAGCGCTGCTGCCGTTGTGGGCCACTGCAGGCCTGCATCTTGTGCTCGTCCCGGCGCAAGCACAGACCCACGCTGCCACGCCTCAGTTGGCCGTCGCCCCCGGCACCCGAGCCGACCCCGCTGATCCGAAGGCATCCGTCCCGACGACCTTGTACGTTTCCCCTTTGCGGGCATACCAGGGGTTCGCCGAACCGCAGGTCGCGCCCTGGCGCGAAACCAACGAGTTGGTCCGCCAACGCGGTGGCTGGCGCGCATACGCCCGCGAGGCGCGCGAGCCCGACGCGGCGACGACTGCCGCACCCGCTGGCTCCCGACCCGCAGCGGCTGCGAAACCTGCTTCCGGTGGCCATTCCGGCCACGAGATGAAGTGAGGTGTGCGCGATGAAGACCTTCTCCGTCTCAACGTGGCACCCGCGAACTCGCTTGGCATTGGCTGCGCTGGCTTTGTTCACGCTCAGCGGCTGCGCCACCCTCAGCAGCGATGCTGGCTTCGGCCCCGTCGAGCAGACCGCAAAAGACCGGCTCGGCAAGGACATCAAGTGGGCACGCTCTGACGCCGACCGCGATGCCATCGAAATGCGCGTTGCGCAGTTGCTCGAACAGCCACTGTCGGTGGACGACGCCGTCCAGATTGCCCTGCTCAACAACAAGGGGCTGCAAGCGTCGTTCAATGAACTCGGCATCTCCGAAGCTGACATGGTGCAAGCCGGTCGGCTGCCCAACCCGGGCTTCAGCTTCGGGCGCCTGCGCCAAGAGTCGAGCCTGGAGATCGACCGCAGCATCCAGTTCAACCTGACGCGCCTGTTGATGCTGCCGACGATCAATCAGATCGAATCGCGGCGCTTCGAGCAGACCCGTGGCGCCGTCGCGCTGAGTGTGCTGTCGTTGGCTTCGGAGACGCGCAAGGCCTACTACCTCGCTGTCGCGGCCGACGAGACCGGGCGCTACATGTTGCAGGTCCAGACCGCAGCCGAAGCCGGTGCCGAACTGGCGCGCCGGCAAGCGCAGGCAGGCAACTGGAACAAGCTGCAGCAGGCGCGTGAGCAGAGCTTCTATGCCGATGCAGCCTTGAATCTCGCGCGCTCGGATCAGGCGCGAAGCGCTGCGCGGGAGCGATTGACGCGGCTGATGGGCCTGTGGGGCCCCCAGACACAATTCCGCCTGCCCGAGCGTCTGCCAGATTTACCCAAGGCGCCCAACGACCTGCCCGACATCGAGCAGACCGCGATGGCGCAACGCCTGGACGTGCAGGCGGCCAAGCTCGGCACCGAGCAGGTGGCGAAGAACCTCGGCCTGACTCGTGCGACGCGCTTCATCAACGTGCTGGAGGTCGGCGCGGTACGCAACTCGTACAACGACGCGCCGTCCCAGCGCGGCTACACGATCAGCGTCGAGCTGCCGCTGTTCGACTGGGGCGACGCAAGGGTGGCCAAGGCTGAGGCGGTCTACATGCAGGCCGTCAACCGGGCGGCGGAGACGGCCATCAACGCGCGCAGTGAAGTGCGTGGTGCCTACGCGAACTACCGAACCAGCTATGACATCGCACGCCACTTCCGCGACGAGATCGTGCCGCCCAAGAAGCGAATCTCGGAAGAGAACCAGCTTCGCTACAACGGGATGCTGATCGGCGTCTTCGAGTTGCTCGCCGATGCGCGCTCGCAGATCACCAGCGTCAACGGCTACATCGAGTCGCTGCGCGACTTCTGGCTGGCGCAGGCCGACCTCGACATGGCCTTGATCGGCACGCCCAGCATGAACGCGATGCCCGCCGCGATGTCCACGATGGATAGTGGCGCGGCTGCGCATTGAACCCGAGGACCACCAACATGTTTTCACGACGCAGTTTCTTCCGAGGTGCGGGTGCGATCACGGCAGCAGCGGCTGCCGCGTCGGTCAGCCGCGTGGCGATGGCCGCGCTGCCCGAGCCGGTGATGCAGACCAAGCCGGACACCATGCCGCCCCTCGTGCCGACCACCGGCAGGCCCTACAACCCGGTCGTCACGCTGAACGGCTGGACCTTGCCCTGGCGCATGAATAACGGCGTCAAGGAGTTTCACCTGGTCGCCGAGCCCGTGGTGCGCGAGATGCCTCCCGGGTTTAAGGCGCATCTGTGGGGCTACAACGGCCAGAGCCCGGGCCCGACCATCGAGGTGGTCGAGGGCGACCGCGTGCGCATCTTCGTCACCAACAAGCTGCCCGAGCACACGACGGTGCACTGGCATGGCCAGCGCCTGCCGAACGACATGGACGGCGTGGCGGGGCTCAACCAACCGGCGATCCAGCCGGGCAAGACCTTCGTCTACGAGTTCGTGGCGCGCCGGCCGGGCACCTTCATGTACCACCCGCACGCCGACGAGATGACGCAGATGGCGATGGGAATGATGGGCTTCTGGATCACCCACCCGAAGGCGAAGCATCCACTGATCGAGGAGGTGAACCGCGACTTCGTGTTCCTGCTCAACGCCTACGACATCGACCCCGGCGCCTACACGCCGAAGATCATGACGATGCTCGACTTCAACCTGTGGAGCTGGAATAGCCGGGTGTTCCCCGGCATCGACCCGCTGGTCGTGCGGCAGCACGACAAGGTGCGCATCCGCATCGGCAACCTGACGATGACGAACCACCCGATCCACCTGCACGGCCATGAGTTCAGGGTGACCGGTACCGACGGTGGCGCGACACCGATGGCCGCGCGCTGGCCTGAGGTGACGACCGATGTCGCGGTCGGGCAGATGCGGCAGATCGAGTTCACCGCCGACGAGCCCGGCGACTGGGCCTTCCACTGCCACAAGAGCCACCACACGATGAACGCGATGGGGCACAACGTGCCGACGATGATCGGCGTCGACCACCAGGGCATCGTCAAGCAGATCACCAGCCTGATCCCCGATTACATGGTGATGAGCGAGCGCGGGATGGCCGACATGGCGGAGATGCAGATGCCGTTGCCCGACAACACCGCGCCGATGATGACCGGCGACGGCCCGGTCGGCTCGGTCGAGATGGGCGGCATGTTCAGCATGCTGAAGGTGCGACGCGACCAGAGGCCGGGCGACTACGGCGACCCCGGCTGGTACCAGCATCCCAAGGGGACTGTCGCTTACGAATGGACGGGCGCACTTCCGGCGGAAGTGCGCGATGGTGCGGCTGGCAACTCCTCGATGCCGGCGGCCCGCATGCCGGCGCAGGAAATCGAAGTGCAGGTGCGCAAACCGATGGGCCACATCGGCCACTGACATGTCATGTCATCTCATCACTCAGTTCACACCGAAAGGATCTCCATGAAACACCTCAAGCACCTGATCGCCGGCGGCCTCCTGATCGTTGGCAGCGTTGCCCAGGCCCACGGCCACGATGAACACGCCGCGGCGTTCGGCCTGCCTGGCGATCCGCAGAACGTCAGCCGCACCGTCGAGATCACGATGAGCGATGCCATGCGCTTCAATCCGGCGAGCGTGTCCGTGCAGCGCAACGAGACGATCCGCTTCGTGTTGAAAAACGAAGGCCAGCTGAGGCACGAGATGGTGCTGGGCACGATCAAGGAGCTGAAGGAGCATGCCGCGCTGATGATCAAGTTCCCCACGATGGAACACAGCGACCCGAACCAAGCCAGCGTGCTGCCAGGGCAGACCGGCGAGCTGGTGTGGAAGTTCACCAAGACCGGCAGCGTCGACTTCGCCTGCCTGCAACCAGGACACTACGATGCCGGCATGAAAGGTCAGGTGGTCGTGGCGCAGGCGCGAAAGTTCGGCGCTGCTGACATGACCGACGGCGAACTTCGCAAGGTCGACCGCGAGACGAAGAAGATCACGATGAAGCACGGCGACATCAAGAACCTCGGCATGCCGGGCATGACGATGGTGTTCCCGGTCAGTGACCCGGCGCTGCTCGACCGGGTCAAGCCGGGCGACAAGGTAAAATTTATTGCCGAGATGAATGGCGGCGCCATCGTCGTGACCGACATCCAGGTCGCACCGTGAGCCATCCCGAACTGAGGCTGTTGACGCCCACCGTTCCCGCGGCCGACCCGCTGAAAGACCCGGTGTGCGGCATGGCGGTGACGCTGGCATCGCCTCACTCATTCGAGCACGACGGCCGACCGTTCTACTTCTGCAGTGCCGGTTGCCTGACCAAGTTCGCGGCCGACCCGGCGCGTTTCCTGCGGCTTGCCGCGGCGCCCGCCGTGGTCGAGCCGCCGGTCGAAGGCGCCACCTACACCTGCCCGATGCATCCCGAGGTGCGCGAGGACCATCCCGCCGCGTGCCCGAAGTGCGGCATGGCGCTCGAACCCGAAATGCCGACGCTGGACGAAGGCGAGAACCCGGAGCTGACCGATTTCAGGCGCCGCTTCGTCTGGACGCTGCCGCTGACCGCGGCCGTCTTCGTGCTCGCGATGGGTGGCCATCGGTTGCACCTGTTCAGCGGCGGCACGCAAAGCTGGGTTGAGCTGCTGCTGACGCTGCCGGTCGTGCTGTGGGCCGGTGCGCCGTTCTTCGTGCGCGGTGTGCAATCCGTCATCCACCGCAGCCCGAACATGTGGACGCTGATTGCCACCGGCACCTCCGCCGCATTCGCCTACAGCGTCGTCGCGACCGTCGCGCCGGGTCTGATCCCGGCGTCGTTGGCCTCGATGGGCCATGTGCCGGTGTATTTCGAGGCGGCGGCGGTGATCATCTCGCTGACGCTGCTGGGCCAGCTGCTCGAACTGAAGGCGCGTTCGCAGACCTCGGCGGCGATCAGGTCGCTGCTGAGCTTGGCGCCCAAGACCGCACGCCGCGTCGAGATCGACGGCAGCGAAGCCGACATTCCGCTTGCGCATGTGCACGTCGGCGACATGCTGCGGGTGCGGCCGGGCGAGAAGGTGCCGGTCGATGGCGTTGTGCTCGACGGTGGCAGCGCCGTCGATGAATCGATGCTGACCGGCGAGCCGATGCCGGTCACCAAGCGTGTCGGCGACACGCTGATCGGCGCCACGATGAACACCACCGGTACGCTGCTGATGCAAGCGGCCAAGGTGGGTTCGCACACGGTGCTGGCCGGCATCGTGCAGATGGTGGTGCAGGCGCAGCGCTCGAAGGCGCCGATGCAGCGCATGGCCGATCGGGTGGCGGGCTATTTCGTCGTCACGGTCGTCGCCATCGCCGCGCTCACCTTCATGGCCTGGGGCGTGTTGGGTCCCGAGCCGAGCTGGGCCTACGGCCTGATCAATGCGGTGGCGGTGCTGATCATCGCCTGCCCCTGCGCGCTGGGGCTGGCGACGCCGATGTCGATCATGGTCGCCACCGGCCGCGCGGCGACGCAGGGCGTGCTGTTTCGCGATGCCGCAGCAATCGAGCACTTGCGCGATGTCGACACGCTGATCGTCGACAAGACCGGCACGTTGACCGAGGGTCGGCCGCGTTTCGATCGGGCGATCGCTGCCGAGGGTTACACCGACGACGAGGTGCTGCGCCTGGCCGCGAGCCTCGACAAAGGCAGCGAACACCCGCTGGCCCGCGCGATCGTGGCCGCCGCGCGCGAGCGCAAGCTGCGCCTCGAACGGGTCGCTGATTTCGATTCCGCCAGCGGCATCGGCGTGTCGGGCCGCATCGGCGAACGCTCGATCGCGCTCGGCAACCGCACGCTGATGCAACAAGCCGGCGTGGTCATCGAGGCGCTCGAAGCGCAAGCCGAAGCGCTGCGCGCCGCAGGCGCCAGCGTGATGTTTCTGGCAGTGGACCACCAGGCGGCGGGGCTGCTGGCCGTGGCCGATCCGATCAAGGCCAGCACCGCCGAGGCGCTGGCGACGCTGAAAGCCTCGGGCCTGCGCGTGGTGATGGCCACCGGCGACGGCCTGACGACCGCCAAGGCGGTCGCTGCGCGGCTCGGCATCGACGAGGTGCATGGCGAAGTGAAGCCGGCCGACAAGCTGGCGCTGGTGCGGCGGCTGCAAGCCGAAGGCCGCGTCGTCGCGATGGCTGGCGACGGTATCAACGACGCACCGGCGCTGGCGCAGGCCGATGTCGGCGTCGCGATGGGTACTGGCACCGATGTGGCGATGAACAGCGCCTCGGTGACGCTGGTCAAGGGCGACCTGCGCGGCATTGCGCTGGCCCGCGTGGTCTCGCAGCAGACGATCGCGAACATGCGGCAGAACCTGGCGTTTGCCTTCGCCTACAACGCACTCGGTGTGCCGCTGGCCGCCGGCGTGCTGTACCCCTTCACCGGCTGGCTGCTGTCGCCGATGGTCGCTGCGCTGGCGATGAGCCTGAGCTCGGTGTCGGTGATCTCGAATGCATTGCGCCTGAAGGCTACTCGCCCGGGAAAATGATGGTCAGGGGCCTGCGCTCATGCGTTGTCCACCGCACAGACGTCAGACGCTGGCTGTCCTACCGTGCGGCATCGCACTGGAGACCGCATGCCCAACCTACACGCCTTGATTGCCGCCCCGGTGCGTGCGCCCATCCGATCCGTGGGGCTGCGTACCGTACCTCGATGGGAACGGGTGACGCCCAGCCATCCGCCGAACGACAGCACGGTCCCGCTCGATGCGCAGTTCATCGACATGCTCGCCTCGTTCCGGGGGTGCGGCGGGCTTGCACGTTCTGACGAAGCCCTGGCCTGGCTGGACGGGGAGGTCGAACAGGGCCTGTCCACGCTGGCCCGCTGGATCGCACTGCGTCAGGTGGTCAGCTTCGAATGGCAGGCGCAGACCTGGTTGCCGCTGTTCCAGTTCGACCGTCGCGACATGACCATCCACCCTGAACTGGCGCTGATCATGGCCGAACTGCGTGGGGTGTTCGATGCCTGGGAACTGGCGCATTGGTTCGCCCGGCCGAACTCGACGCTGGAGGGTCTGACCCCGGCAGAGGCGCTCCGCGACGACCCCGCGGCGGTGCTGCAGGCGGCACGCACCGATCGGTTCGCGATCGAGGGCTGACCGCCGGCACGCCGGTATCAGGGCGCCGCTGTCCTACAGGCCGCGCCCGAATCGTCCGACGGGAGACGCGCCCGCGGGGCCGCAGTCTTGGGTTCACCCCCACAGGAGCACCCACCATGAACTTTCTGACCACCGGCGACCACACCCGACTCTTCGTCAAGGACTGGGGCAGCGGCCGCCCCGTCATCTTCCTGCACGGCTGGCCGCTGTCCTCGGACAGCTGGGACGACCAGGCGATGGCGATCGCCGACGCGGGCTACCGCACCATCGCCTACGACCGCCGCGGCTTCGGCCGCTCGTCGCAGCCGTGGACCGGGTACGACTACGACACACTGACCGACGACCTGGCCTCGGTGATCGAGCAGACCGGCGCCAAGGACGCGGTGCTGGTCGGCTTCTCGATGGGCGGTGGCGAGGTCGCGCGCTACATGTCGCGCCATGCCGGGCGCAACGTGTCGAAAGCGGTGTTGGTGTCCTCGGTGGTGCCGTTCATGCTGAAGACGCCGGACAACCCCCAGGGCACCGAGCAGAGCGTGTTCGACGACATGA
This sequence comes from Burkholderiales bacterium, assembly GCA_043749095.1. Taxonomy (GTDB): domain Bacteria; phylum Pseudomonadota; class Gammaproteobacteria; order Burkholderiales; family Burkholderiaceae_C; genus PBB1. The sequence goes on from JAYVEB010000372.1 coordinate 8,797, forward strand.
CCGCCGGCATCAAGGAAGACCGGGCGCATTTCTTCGCGGGCTTCGCCAAGGATTTCTACGGTGTGGGTTTGATCTCGAACCCGGTCAGCGCCGAGACACTGGAATGGACGCGCAGCCTCGCGATGCAGGCCAGCCTGAAGGCCACGCTCGAGTGCGCCAAATCGTTCGCGACCACCGACTTCCGGCGCGACCTGGCGGCTTTCAAGGTGCCCACACTGATCATCCACGGCACCGACGACAAGACCGTGCCTATCAACGCGGCCGGGCGCGCTGCCGCTGCCGCCATCGCCAACTCGACGCTGTTCGAATACGACGGCGCGCCACACGGCCTGTTCGCCACCCACAAAGACCGGCTGACCAGCGACCTGCTCAGCTTTATCAGGAGCGCATGATGAAAATTCACACCCAACAGAACCCCGAACTGCAGAAGCTGGCGACTCTGATCCAGCCGATGGACGGTGTGGCGATGCTGACCAGCCAGGACGCCGATGGCGCGCTGGTCAGCCGCCCGATGGCGCCGCTGGAAATGGACGACCACGGCGCGATCTGGTTTTTCACTCACCGCGACTCGACCAAAGTCGAGCAGCTGAATACGCTGAACCTGAGCTTCTCGGACGAAGAACGCAGCACCTATGTCTCGATGTGCGGGCACGGTGATCTGGAGCTCGACCGGGGTCACATCAAGCGCCTGTGGACGCCGCTGGCACGGCCCTGGTTTCCCGATGGCATCGACTCGGACGACCTGGCCCTGCTGAAGTTCACGCCGAGCGCGGCAGAGTACTGGGACGCGGTCGACACGAAGATGGTGCATCTGTTCGCCACCGCGGTGTCGGTGATCGCAGCCCGGCCGATCGGCATGGGCGAACACGGCCGCCTCGACCGGCTTTGATGGCGTCCCAGGCACCCCGCGCGCCGCAGCGGCGGTGGCCAATGGTGGTGGCGGGCGCGGTCGTGCTGCTGGCTGCGGTGGTGGCGATTGGCGAATGGCGGGCGTGGCCGTTTCTGGCGCGGCCGCTGGAGCGAACGCTGTCGTCCTCGCTGGATCGCCGCGTGCGCTTGTCCGCGCCGGCCGATGCCGCATCGGCGACGCCTGCGCCGGCATTCGGCATCCGCTTTCTCGGTGGCGTGCACCTGCAAAGTTCGCAGCTCGACATCGCGGCACCCGCATGGAGCGCGGCACCGCACCTGCTGCGCGCCCGCGATGTCGATCTGCGCCTGCGCTACATCGATCTGTGGCGCGCCTGGCGCGGCGAGCCGCTGCACATCGAGCAGTTGCAAGCCAGCGCGCTCGATGCCCAGATCGAGCGGCTGGCCGATGGCCGTGCCTCGTGGCAGTTCAGCCCGGCGGATGTGACGGTCGATGCCTCGGCGGCCCCGTGGCGCATGCCATCGTTCGGTTGGCTGCAGGTGAAAGACGGTGCACTGCGTTACCGCGATGGCCTGCTCGACATCGATGTCGAATCACGGATGACGCTGGCCGACCGGCGACTCAGCACCACCGCCACCGGCCGCTACCGCGCCTGGCCGTTGAAGGCCACCGCGACGGTGTCGGATCTGTCCGCGCCCACCGCGGCGGGCCTGGCGGCAATGGCGTTGCCGATCACGCTCGACGCGACCATCGGCCGCGCGCGGCTGCGCCTGGACGGGCACATCGAAGACGCCTTGCGCTCTGGGGGCTTCAGCGGCCATTTCGAGCTGAGCGGGCCGTCGCTGGCCGCGGTCGGTGATCCGGTGGGCGTGACCTTGCCGACCACCGGCGCCTTCCACAGCGCTGGCGTGGTCGTGCGGCAGGGCCGCGACTGGCGGGTGCGCATCGACGATGCCACCGTCGGCGCCAGCCGCCTGAATGGCGCGTTCAGCTACCTGACCGGCGGCGCGGTGCCAGTGCTGGCCGGCCGCCTCGGCGGTAGCCGGCTCGCGCTGGTCGATCTGGGCCCGGTGGTCGGTACGACGCCGATCACCTCGACTGCCGATCCGTTGGCCCCGGTGCCAAGCGCGTCGAAGGCACTCGTCAAGGGTCCGGGCAAGGTGCTGCCCGCGCGGCCGTTCGACCTGGCCGCGTTGCGGGTCATGAACGCCAACGTGCTGATCGACATCGCCGAGGTCGACCTCAACTCCACGGCGCTGGAGCCGCTGCATCCCTTGCGCGCGCATTTGCAACTGACCGGCGGGGTGCTCAGCTTGAGCGACCTCGATGCCCGCACTGCCGACGGTCGCCTGAGTGGCCGCCTCGGTCTCGATGGCCGTGGCCCCCAGGCGCTGTGGGACGCCGATCTGCGTTGGGCCGACGTGCGGCTCGAACGCTGGATCCACCAGGCGCGCAGCGGCGATGCGCCACCGTATGTGTCGGGGCGATTGAACGGCCGTGCGAAACTGCAAGGCCAGGGCCGATCGACCGCCGATATTCTGGCCAGCCTGAACGGCCATGTGCGCACCGAGCTGGTCGGTGGCACCGTCTCGCACCTGGTGGTCGAGGCGGCGGGGATCGACGTGGCAGAGGCGCTGGGCGTGTTCCTGAAGAAGGACGACGCCTCGCCGCTCGGCTGCGCGGTGGCCGACCTCGACGTCGCTGCGGGTGCATTTCGGCCGCGGGTGATGGTGATCGACACCACCGACTCCGCGGTGTGGATCGACGGCTCGCTGTCGCTGGCCGCCGAGTCGCTGGACCTGCGTGCGGTCGTCAGCCCGAAGGATTTCAGCCCGCTGACGCTGCGTGCACCCTTGCATGTGCGCGGCAGCTTCGCCGACCCGGAGGTGTCACTGGACAAGGCGAAGCTCGGCGGAAAAGTGGCTGCGTCGCTGTTGCTGGCTTTGCTGAATCCGCTGGCGGCGCTGATCCCGCTGATCGACACTGGGGACAGCGACATCGCGCAGCGCAATGCGGCCGCCTGCCGCAACCTGATGCAGCGAGGCACACGCAAATCATGAGCGATTCGAACCCTCTAACCCGCACCGAATCCGACAGCTTCGGTGACATCGACGTGCCCGCTGATGCGCTGTGGGGCGCGCAGACCGAACGCAGCCTGCACTTCTTCGCGATCGGCGAGCAGCGCATGCCGCTGGCGCTGATCCATGCGATCGCCTGGTTCAAGTGGGCCGGTGCGCAGGTCAACCGCGACCTGGGTCTGCTCAGTGCGCCGCGGGCCCAGGTGATCGCCGACGCCGCGCTGCGGGTGGCCGAGGGCGAATTCGATGCGCAGTTTCCGCTGTCGGTCTGGCAGACCGGCTCGGGCACGCAAAGCCACATGAACGTCAACGAGGTGGTGGCGCATCTGGCCTCGCGCGCGCTGGTCGGTGACGACCTGTCGGCGGCCACGGCCGTGGCCATCCACCCGAACGACGACGTGAACCTGGGCCAGTCGTCGAACGATGTGTTCCCGAGCGCGATGCATCTTGCGGTGGCACTTGCGTCGCGGGACCGGCTGTGGCCCGCGTTGACCGAGTTGCGTGCGGCACTGGCGGCCAAGGCCATTGCTTTTGCGTCCGTCGTGAAGATCGGCCGCACGCACCTGCAGGACGCGACGCCGGTCACGCTGGGTCAGGAGTTCGGCGGCTACGAAGCCCAGCTCGCGCTGTGCCAGACCGCGCTGCGGCAAGCGCTGGTGGCGGTGCACACGCTGGCGATCGGCGGCACGGCGGTCGGCACCGGGCTGAACACCCACCCGGAGTCTGGCTCACGTGTCGCGGCCACGCTGGCGCGCCAGTTCGATCTGCCGCTGTCCCAGGCCGACAACCTGTTCGCCGCGATGGCTGGCCATGAAGCGCTGGCTGCCTTTCATGGCGCGCTGAAGATGCTGGCCGTCGCGCTGACCAAGATCGGCAACGACATCCGCCTGATGGGCAGCGGACCGCGCGCCGGGCTGGGCGAATTGCACCTGCCCGAGAACGAGCCTGGCAGTTCGATCATGCCCGGCAAGATCAACCCTACGCAGGTCGAGGCGCTGACCATGGTCTGCGCACAGGTGATGGGCCACGACGTGGCGATCGGTTTCGCGGCCAGCCAGGGGCAGTTCGAGCTGAACGTCTACAAGCCGCTGATCGCGTTGAATGTGCTGGACAGCCTGCGCCTGCTGGCCGATGCGATGCACAGCTTCGATCGCCATTGCGTCGCGGGCCTGATGGTCAATTCGCCGCGCGTCGAGCAGCTGCTGCAAGGCTCGCTGATGCTCGTCACCGCCCTGGCGCCGCACATCGGCTACGACCGCGCCGCGCAGATCGCCAAGTGCGCGCACGACCACGGCACCACGCTGCGCGAGGCCGCACTGGCGCTGGGCGCGGTGACGGCTGAGCAGTTCGACGAGTGGGTCGATCCGCGGCGGATGCTCGGCGCCTGAGTGCCCCGCTGAATTTGCCGTTGTGTTCGCCAGCGCACCGAGTTGCGTGGCGCAAACGCATACGCTGAGTTCAGCGGTTCCCTCATCTTCCACTTCACTTCGAAAGGTCGCCATGAACTACTCCACCTTATTGGCCGCGCTGCTCGTGACCGCCAGCCTGGCCGCATGCGACAAGCCCACCACCGTCAATGTGCCGCCGCCCACGGTGGGCGTCCCTGGCCCGGCCGGACCCCAAGGTAATACCGGCAGCACCGGCAGTACTGGCAGCGAGGGCCTGAAGGGCGACACCGGCAAGACCGGCGATGGCACCACGGTGATCGTCGTGCCCGCCGCATCGTCGCCGACCAACTGAGCCGGGCTCATCCATTCAAAGCAAAGGAGTACGCCATGAGTCTTGGAACCATCTTGTTGATCGTGTTGATCCTGATGCTGGTCGGTGCTTTTCCGAGCTGGCCGCACAGCAGCAGCTGGGGCTACGGGCCGAGCGGCGTGCTGGGCTTGGTCGTCATCGTGCTCGTGGTGCTGCTGCTCACCGGGCGCTTGTGAGTTCAATGACTTGAGGGCATTCAATCCAGCGATACGGCTGCACATGGCGCCGGTGTTGCTCGTGCCGCTGCTCGGCGTGCTGATGATGGTCGGTTGCGGTGACGCGGCTCGCTTGCCGCTGAGTGCCGGCACCGGGTTGCAGCCGGCGTTGCCACCGCCCCATCCCAGCCTGATCCCGACGGTGAACATCGCACCGGCGATCGGCTGGCCGAAAGGCTTGACACCGCAGGCGGCGCAGGGAATGCAGGTGACTGCCTTCGCCACCGGCCTGGACCACCCGCGCTGGCTGCTGGTGCTGTTCAACGGCGATGTGCTGGTGGCCGAAACCAATGCACCGCCGAAGCCCGATGACGGCATGGGCATCAAGGGCTGGGTGATGGGCCTGGTGATGAAGCGCGCCGGCGCGGGCGTGCCCAGCGCCGACCGCATCACGCTGCTGCGCGACACCGATGGCGATGGCGTGGCCGACCTGCGCTCGGTGCTGCTGCAGGGCTTGAGCTCGCCGTTCGGCATGGCCCTGGTCGGCGACATGCTGTACGTTGCCAATTCCAACGCGGTGGTGAAGTTCCCCTATGCCACCGGCGACCTGCGCATCACCGCCGATGCGAAGCCCGTCGTCGAACTGCCGGCCGGCCCGATCAATCACCACTGGACGAAGAACATCATCGCCAGCGTCGACGGCAGCAAGCTGTACGTGACGGTTGGCTCGAACAGTAACGTCGGCGAACGCGGCATGGCCGCCGAGACCGGCCGCGCGGCGATCTGGGAGGTCAATCTGAGCGACGGCTCGCACCGCGTCTATGCCTCGGGGCTGCGCAACCCGAACGGCATGGCCTGGGAGCTCGGTGCCGGTGGTGGCACCACGGCGCCGGTGCTGTGGACCGTGGTCAACGAGCGCGACGAGATCGGCAGTGACCTGGTACCTGACTACCTGACCTCGGTGCGCGATGGCGCCTTCTACGGCTGGCCGTACAGCTACTACGGACAGCATGTCGACGAACGGGTGCAGCCACCGCAGCCCGAGCTGGTGGCACGCGCCGTCTCGCCCGATTACGCGCTGGGCCCTCACACCGCATCGCTGGGCTTGGCGTCTGCCGTCGGCAGCCATTGGCCCGCGCCGTTCGTCAACGGCATGTTCATCGGCCAGCACGGCTCGTGGAATCGCCAGCCGCACAGCGGCTACAAGGTCGTCTTCGTGCCTTTCGATGGCGGCAAGCCTTCGGGCGCGGCGCCGATCGACGTGCTGAGCGGTTTCCTCAGCGACAAGGGCGAGGCCTACGGCCGGCCGGTGGGCGTGGCTCTGGACAAGCAAGGCGCACTGCTCGTCGCCGATGATGTCGGCAATGCTGTTTGGCGCGTGAGTGTGAAGCCATGAACAAATACCTGTCGGCCTGCCTGGCCACCGCCGTTGTGATGATTGCCCTCGACATGCTGTGGCTGGGTGTGATCGCGAAACCGCTGTACCAGCACGGCCTCGGCCACCTGATGGCCGAGCGGCCGAACTGGGTTGCCGCCGTGGCGTTCTATGGGCTGTACACGCTCGGCTTGATGCTGTTTGCGATCGTGCCAAACGCTGCCGATCCCGGCTGGCTGAAGACCGCCGCGACTGCTGCGATGTTCGGCCTGGTTGCTTACGCCACCTACGACCTGAGCAACCTCGCGACGCTGAAAAACTGGCCGATCGGGCTGTCGCTGATCGACATGGCCTGGGGCGCGACGCTCAGTGCGGTGGCGGCGACGGCAGGCCGATTCGGGTGGGATCGCTTTGCCTGACATGGGCAACGCCACCTTGCATCGGCCGCTGTAGGAAACCTACTACCGAGCGAGGCGCTTTGCGCCGGCAGGCATGGGTTTCGTGCGGGTTCACAGTATGAACATCACACCAACGTGAGCCACCCAAGGAAACCCATGAACATCACATTCAGCCTCAAGTCATCCATCGTCATCGCCGCCCTGGCCGTGATCCCCGCCGCTTACGCTGCCCCGATGACCAAGGCCGACTACAAGGCTGACAAGATTCGCATCGAGGCCGACTACAGGGCCGACAAGACCGCCTGCGGCTCGCTGGCTGGCAACGCCAACGACATCTGCGTCGAACAAGCCAAGGGCAAGGAAAAGCTGGCACTCGCCCAGTTGGAATACGCCTACACCGGCAAGGTCGAAGACCAGAACAAGATCATGAAGACAAAGGCTGAAGTCGATTACGCCGTTGCCAAGGAAAAATGCGACGACCTGGCCGGCAATGCCAAGGATGTCTGTGTCCAGGAAGCCAAGGCTGCCGAGACGAAGGCGCTGGCCGATGCGAAGCTCGACAAGAAGGTTGGTGAAGCCCAGACCGATGCAGCGGTCGACAAGCGCGATGCCGACTACAAGGTCGCCACCGAAAAGTGCGACGCGTTGGCGGGTGATGCCAAGGCCAGTTGCATGTCGGCGGCCAAGCTGAAGTTCGGCAAGAGCTGATCGCGCCTGCTGCCTGCGTTGCGCCGATGGCGCCGCAGTGACCACGAGCACCCGCTTCAGCGGGTGCTAGTGCGTCAGGCGTTAAAGCGGCGGACTGATCCGCTGATTCCGGGGTTGACGTGCAGGCGTTGGACCGCCAGCCGGGTGCTGCCGGATCAATCAGTGTTCGTCTGGGGCTCGGGTCATCAGGGTCTCAAGCACTTCGATGCGGTGCCGGTGTGGCGTCGTGATGGCGTAGAAGCGCTCCTGCAAAGCAGTCGAGTGGCCCACGATGACGAGCACCCCGGCTTGTAGCTCATCCTGCACCACCACTTCTGGCAGCACAGTTAACCATCCACTGTCGCGCGCAATCAGGCGGAGCATGGCCATGTCGTCAACCTCGGCCCGCAGCCGGGGGCTCACGCTTGCAGACGCGCACAGGGCATCGAACTGGGCCCGCAAGGCGTGCCGGGGGCCAGGCAGTGCGATGTCCACGCCATCCAGGTCTTCGGGGAGACGCAGGCTTTGCGACTTCCACCGGCTGGCGGGTCCGACCAGCGAAATCGACTGGCTGCCCAGAAACCGGCAATGTAGAGGCCGATCCGGATCAGCAGGGACGGTCTCATTGGCCAGCACCACATCCAGTTGGTGCTGCACCAGGCGCGCAATCAGCCCTTCCAGCAGCCCCGATTCCAGAGTCAGCACCACGGTTGGGTCCGCCAGCAAAGGCCGGATCCAGTTCTCCTGATAGTTGCGCGACATGGTGGCCACGCTGCCCACACGCAGGCGTGTGATCCCGGCTGTGCGGCCTTCCAGGCGCCCCAGCATCTCCTGGCTGAGACCGAAGATGTTGTCGGCATAGGCGAGCACGAGCTGCCCGGTGTCGGTCAAGATCAGCCGACGTCCCGCGCGCGCGAACAGGTCCTCACTGAGACGCTCTTCCAGTTGCCGAATCTGTGCCGAAACCGCCGATTGCGAGGTGTGCAACTCGTCGGCAGCGCGGGTCAGATGCCCCAGCTTGGCGACTCGCCAGAAGTAGAAGAGATGATGAAAGTTGAGCTGTTCCAGTTGCATCGTTCTGTTTTAACAATTAATAGGTTCTTATCAATGTAATTTACAGAACAAGCGCTGGCAAGCAAGATCCTCACAGCGATTTTCGAGAGGGTCATGCGATGGATATCCCCCAGGTTCTGTATTCGGCGAGCGCTCTGGCGCCGGTTGCTCTGATGGCGTCGGTGGTGCTGCTGGCGCGGCTGGATCAGGTCTCGACGACGGGGCTGTGGCACGCGTTCCAGGTGCTCTCCGTTGGTGCGCTGGTCTTGACGAGCCTGGCCGTGTTGGCAGGAGCAAGCAGCATGCACTGGCCGGCGGCCTTGACGACATCGGCTTTCAGCCTGACCTTGGCCCTGCTGGTGCAACTGTTGGGCACGGTCATCGGTGCGTTTTCTATGAGGTATTTGCACGGCGAGGCGGGCCAACGCAGCTATGTTGCCGCGCTGGCTGCAGTGCTGGCCTCTGTACATCTGCTCATGCTGGCCAACCATTGGCTGGTTCTCATCGCGGCTTGGGCATGGGTTGGGGTGGCGCTGCAGCGACTGCTCTGCTTCTATCCGGACCGAGCCTTTGCCCGACTGGCAGCACACAAGAAGCGGATTGCTGACCGACTTGCCGATGCCCTGCTGGTCGGTGCTGCCGCCCTGGCCTGGAACGAGGTCGGCAGCGGGTCTTTCTCGGACCTGTGGACGCATCTGGGCGGAGAAGGAATGTCCACTCCGTTGCAGTTCAGCGCTGTGGGGTTGGTGCTGGCTGTCATCCTGCGCACTGCGCTGCTGCCGGTGCATGGCTGGCTGATCCAGGTCATGGAAGCGCCGACGCCCGTGTCCGCCCTGCTGCATGCCGGCGTGGTCAATCTGGGCGGCTTTGTGCTGATCCGCTTTGCGCCGTTGCTGGAACAGGCGATGCCGGCGCGCACGCTGCTGGTGGTGTTCGGTCTGGCCTCCGCCGTGCTGGCAGGCATGGTGATGCTGACCCGGATCAGCATCAAGGTCCGGCTGGCCTGGTCCACGGTGGCCCAGATGGGCTTCATGCTGCTCGAGTGCGGGCTCGGCCTCTACACCCTCGCAGCCCTTCATCTGATCGGGCATTCGCTCTACAAGGCGCATGCCTTTCTGTCCGCTTCGACGGTCGTGCGGCAAACACGCCTGCAGGCGATGCACGGCCCGGCGTCACCCATGGCAACCAGTCTGGTGCTCGCCCCGGCTGTGGCCATCCCGACGGTGCTGCTGGTTCAGTGGGTTTCCGGCCATGCAGCTTGGCCTTGGTGGTGGAGCGCCGTTCTGGGGCTGGCCTGGGCGCCGCTGCTGTGGCTTCCTGCTGAGCGCTACGTCCTTCGGACGGTTGGTTGGCAGGTGGCATCTGGCGTGCTGATGATGGCAGGCCTCAGTGGCGCCGCGCTGCTGGCCCACGCGTTACCGCTCGGCATTCAAGACGCGCCCCATCACGCGCTCGGGATGGTCGCGCTGCTGGGCATGGCGGGGCTGTACGGCTGCCTGGTGGTGCTGCAACTGCGGCCGCAAACCCTGCGCACCTGGCGGCGTTGGAGTTATGCGGGGTTCTATGTGGACGAGGTCTACACCCGGCTGGCCCTGCAACTCTGGCCAGCACGCTGGGCACCCGAGGACTTCAAGTCAACGGGCCCGAAGCCCGCCGCAGCACTGGCGGCTGATGCCCCGCAATGAACCGACAGCCAGGAGAACACCATGATGGAAACGTTGAACCGCAGCGCTCGGTCAGACCTTGAGGGCCAGGCCCATGCCGACCGCGCCTCTGCCCAGGAGACGGCGCTGAACGCTCAGATCGAGGCCGCCTGCCACCAGGCTTGCCAGACCGTTGCACCCGCCTGGCCGCTGGATCGCGCCATCGCCGTGAACCCGCACTGGTCGCGCATCGGCATGCCGGTGCGCCGGGTGGCCGCCCGCATGGCGGTGCTGGGTGGCATCCATGTCTTTCCTCCGCGGGACAGCCAGCAACGGGCTTGGGAAGCGGGCCGCATCAGCCGCTTCGATCTCGAACTTGGCCTGGAACAGGTGTCTGCCGCCCGGGATGCAGGATTGACGGCGGACCAATGCACCAACGCTCTGCGCCGCTCGCCATCACTGCAGCAACTGCCACTGCTGAGCGACCTGCTCGACAACGACCCGACGCGTCACACCCGGCTGTCCTGGCGCCAGGCCATCACGCACCAAGTGAGCCAGACCTGTGCCGCCTACTTCGATGAACACCAGGCCGATTGGCAGCCTGAGCGCACGCAAGGGCTGTATGCCTTCTGGCGCGACACCCTCACGCACGACCACGGCATCGGCCTGCTGATGGGTGTTCCACACCTGGGCCGCGCACTCGATGCGCTGCCCGCCACCCGGCAGGATGCCGAACGCTGGGTGATGAAGCGCCTGGGGCTGCCGCAGGCGGAGTGGGCCGATTACCTCGAAGCGGTGCTGCTCACCGTCAATGGCTGGGCCTCCTGGTGTGCCTATCTGGGCTGGCAGGCCCGCCTGGAGGGCCGTGATGACCCTCATCTGCGAGACCTGCTCGCCATCCGACTGGCCTGGGGTGTCATCCTGCTGGAATGCAAAGATGGTAATGCCTCAACGCAGGCCTTCACGGCTTTGCAACGTGCATGGCGCCAAGCCCTCGCGTTGTTGAAAGATGCCGAGCAGGCGCTGTTGATCGACGAAGTCTGGCAAGTGGCGCTGGAGGTCGGCTATCAGCGCAAGCTGGCCCAGCGGCTGCTGGCCGTCGGTGGCGAAACCGCCGCGCCGGAAGCGGCTGAAGTGCAGGCCGCCTTCTGCATCGATGTGCGCAGCGAGCCCTTGCGGCGGGCGCTCGAAGCCGTCTGGCCCGCCGTTCAGACCCTCGGCTTCGCCGGCTTCTTCGGCCTGCCAGTGGCTTACACGCCGCTGGCCACCGAGGCCAGGCGACCGCAATTGCCTGGCTTGCTGGCGCCGGCCATGGAGGTGACCGATGGCCTTGTGTCATCGGGCGCGGCCGACATCGAGTCCGATGCTGCGCTGCAGGGCGCTGCCAGCCGGTCCCGCCGGACGCGCTTTGCCTTGTCGGACCAGTGGCGTGCGGCCAGCCGCTGGCCGGGCGCTGCGTTTTCATTCGTGGAAGCGGTCGGGTTCGGCTACTTCGGCAAACTCGGCCAGTGGCTGCTGCCCACCAGGCAAGCCAGGGCGCGAGACGATCTTGAGGGCCTGCCGACCCGCTATCGCCCCATTTGCCGACCGCAGATTACCGGCCTGGAGCTCGATGCCAAGGTGTCGCTGGCGGCCGGTGTGCTGCACGCGATGGGCCTGGAGAAAAACCTCGCGCCGCTGGTGCTGCTGGTCGGGCACGGCAGCCAAACCGCCAACAACGCCCATGCTGCTGCGCTGGACTGCGGTGCGTGCTGCGGCCAGACCGGCGAGGTCAACGCCCGCAGCCTCGCGCAATTGCTCAACGAGCCGGCGGTTCGTCTCGGGCTGCAGTCGCGCGGGCTGACCATCCGCGAGACCACCTGGTTCGTGGCGGCCCTGCACAACACCACCACCGACGAAATCGAAGGCTTCGACCTCGACCTGCTGCCACCTGCAGCACGCACTCGTTGGGACCGGTTGCAGGCCATCTTCGCGCAGGCCTGCGATCAGGTGCGGCGCGGGCGCGCGCCGCGGCTGGGCCTGAGCCCGCGCACGCCCCACGGCGAGCTGCTGGATCAGCTGCGCCGTCGCGCCAACGATGGCGCTCAAACGCGCCCCGAGTGGGGCCTGGCGGGCAATGCGGCCTTCCTGATCGCGCCCCGTCATCGAAGCCTCGGCGCCGTGCTGGAGGGTCGCAGCTTCCTGCACGACTACGACGCCAGCCAGGACGCTGACGGCAGCGTGCTGGAGCTGCTGATGACCGCGCCGATGCTGGTCACGCATTGGATCAACTGGCAGTACCACGCCTCGACCTGCGACCCGGTGCGTCTGGGCAGCGGCAACAAGGTGCTGCACAACGTGGTCGGCGGCACCATCGGCGTGTTCGAGGGCAATGGGGGCGACTTGCGCATCGGCCTGTCGCAGCAGTCACTGCACGATGGCGAGCGCTGGGTGCACGAGCCATTGCGCCTCACGGTGATCATCGATGCGCCGCAGCAGGCCATCGAGGCGGTGATCGGCAAACACGTGGTCCTCCAGCAATTGCTGGACAACGGCTGGCTGCACCTCTGGCGCTTCGATCAGGCGGGCTTTTTGCGCTACGAGCGGCGGGAATGGAGGCCCGCGCTGCTGGGATCGGTCGTCTGATGGGCGCGACGCCCCGCCATACAGGGCGCCAGGTCGCCTTGCTGACCCAGCACGGCAAGGAGCAGGTGATCGCCCCGGTGCTGGAGCCCGGCCTGGGCTGCGTCATCGCGCATGTGAAGGGCTTCGACACCGACCAACTCGGCACCTTCACCCGCGAGACACCCCGGCCGGGCAGCCAGCTCGACGCGGCGCGTGCAAGGCCCGAAAGGGCATGGAACTGTCCGGTCTGACTGTGGGGCTGGCCAGCGAAGGCAGCTTCGGCCCCGACCCGTTCACCGGCATGTTTCCGTGGAACGTGGAGCTGCTGGTCTGGATCGATGACCACCTGGGCATCGAGGTGGTGGGCATGGCACAGGGCGCGGCACGCAGCGGGCATCTGCAGACCGGCGACTGGGCCGAGGTCGAAGCCTACGCGGTGCGCCAGGGCTTTCCGCAGCATCAGCTGGTGTTGCGGCCCGAGGGTGCCGACGACCTGGCCGGCGTCAACTATCTTGACCGCCCGGCGACAACTATCCTGGCCGGTTGGAAGCGGGGAATGATTTCGATGTGATGGCTGGTCAGCGC
>JAYVEB010000373.1:0-21925 GCA_043749095.1 Burkholderiales bacterium
GGCCCGGCGGTCAACCGCAACCATGGTGCGGGATTCGGCGATGCCGAGTGGATCCTGTTTCTCGACGATGACTGTTACATGGCCAGTGACCTGTTGCAGGCCTACGCCTTGCGCATCGAGGCTGCGCCGCAGGCCGAGGTGTTCGAAGGGGCGATCCATGCGGTGGGCGATCGGCCGAACGGCAACCACCATGCGCCGCTGAACACGACCGGGGGCTACCTGTGGTCGTGCAACCTGCTGATCCAGCGGCGGATGTTCGGGGCGGTCGGCCGCTTCGACGAGGAGTTCCCGTTCGCCTGCCTGGAGGACTGCGACCTGATGGACCGCTTGAAGGCCCGTCATGCGGTGATCGTGTTCGCCGACGATGCGGTGGTCTATCACCCGTGGCGCAGCATCTCCGAAAGGGAGGTGTCGCGCGCCATCATCTCGCACGCGATCTACGGCCAGAAACACCCCGAATTCGTAGCGGGCTGGAACCTGATGCACCTGCTGCGTGCGCTGCGGGGGCGTGCACGGCTTTACCGTCTCGGCCGCTTTTCATCGATTCCGTGGACACAGTACCGCACGGTCGGCTTCGACTTCATCGCACCCGTCGTGGTCTATGCGGTGATGCGGGTGGCGCCATTGCGGCGAGCCCTGTTTGATCGCTATCGCAACCGCCCGGCATGATCTACCAGTCTGTCAACCAGGCGGTATTGCGGCGCATTCCGTCCGCCACCCGCAGTCTGCTGGACATCGGCTGCGGGGGCGGCGTGTTCGGTGCTGCGGTCAAGGCGGTGATGCCGTGCTCGGTCGTGGGTGTAACCAACAGCGATGCCGAAGCCGTGCTGGCTCGGCGGCACCTCGACCGGGTCGAGGTCGCAGACCTCAACCACTTTGATCCCGCTGGCCTCGGTCGCTTCGACTGCATCGTCTGCTCGCACGTGCTGGAACACCTGCTCGATCCGCAGCAGCTGTTGTCGCGCTTGCGGGACTGCCTGGCACCGGGGGGCACGTTGCTGGTGGCGTTGCCGAATGTGTTGTTTTGGAAGCAGAGAATTCAGTTCCGGCGAGGTCGTTTTCGCTACACCGACGGCGGACTGATGGATCGCACCCACGTCCGCTTCTTCGATTGGGACAGCGCCGAATCGCTGGTTCGCGAGTCCGGCTTCGAGGTGCGCGAGCGCGCGGCTGACGGCATCTTTCCGCTTTCCAGAATTGTCGGTCAGCCGTTGTCGAAGTGGATCGACCAACGGGCACTTTCCCAGTTCCCGGGGGTTTTCGGTGTTCAGTTCGTGCTGGTCGCCACGACGGCTGGCCACTCCACCGTGCCCTGAAGTTCCGATCGTGCCCGAGCCACTTGTCAGCATCGTCATCGCGACCTACCAGTCGCGCCGCGACCACCTGTCGGCGGCGATCACCAGCGCCCTGGGCCAGACCTGGGGATCGATCGAGGTCATCGTCTGCGACGACTCGCCTGAAGATGCGCTTCGAACCTTCGTTGCAGGCTTCCGTGACCCGCGTCTGCGCTACCGCCACAACGCACCGCCACTCGGCGTCGCCTGCAACCATTGGGTCACGTTCGGCGAGGCGCGAGGTGAGTACCTGGCGGTGCTGAACCACGACGACTGGCTGGCACCCACCTTCGTCGAGCAGCTGGCGCAGGCCCTGCAGCGGCAGCCCGACGCGGTGCTGGCCTTTTGCGATCACTGGATCATCGACGTGCGAGGGCGTCGACGCGATGCCGACACCGACCGCAACTCCGGCGTCTGGGGGCGCTCGAAGCTGGCGCTGGGCATGCACCGCCCCTTTCCCGCGCTGGTCGCGCAGCAGACCATCCCGATGGCGATGGGGGCACTGTTTCGCCGTTCGGCGCTGCCGGCGGCGCTGCCTGCCGAGGCAGGGCCAGCCTATGACCTCTGGCTCGCGTACCTGCTGTGCCGCAACGGCGGTGGTGCCTGGTATGTGCGCAAGCGTCTGAGCGCCTGGCGCACCCACGCAGACAACCTGACCAGTGGCGGTGGGCTCGCCTGGCTGCGTGGATCGGCGGCTTGCTGGCAGGCGATGTCAGGGGACCCGTTGTTCGCATCGCTGCATCACGTCACACGCCACAAGGCCGCGCTGGGCTTCTATGGCTGCGCGGTGCGCGCCTGGCAGGACGGGCAGCGCCTGGACTGCGCCGGCTTTGCGCTGCGTTCGCTGCGTGCCCGACTGACGCTGCGCGGGCTGTGCGCCTGCCTGTTGCCTGTGTTGCCTCCGCGCCTGTACGTGATGCGCCAGTTCCGCCGTCGAGCGGTCTGAGATGAAGCGATGGATCAAGGGCGCTGCTCGCCGGATGGGCCTGCACCTCCACACCGATGCATCGTTGCCGACCGGGGTGGACTGGCTGCACGACATCCGCCGATCCGGGCTGGTGGGCACAGCGCCGATCTGCTTTGACGTGGGCGCCAATGTGGGCCAGACGGTGCTCGAATTGAAGCGGTCATGGCCGAATGCGTTGATTCATGCGTTCGAGCCCTTTTCGCAACCACGTGCCGAGTTGATCTCTGTGGCTGATCGCCTGTCGGGCGTGACGCCGGTTGGCCTGGCCTTCGGTGCCGAGCCTGGTTCCGCTCGGGTACAGCCGCGCGAGATGTCGGTGCTGAATTCGCTGCTGCCATCGACCGCGTCGCCGTCTGCTGGCCCCGCTGAAGCCATACGCATCGAGACTGTCGATCGCTATGGCGATGCGCACGGCATCGACACGATCGACGTGTTCAAGACCGACACCGAGGGCTACGACCTTGATGTGCTGCGCGGTGCCGACCGCATGCTCACCAACCAGCGCATCACCTTCGTCCATGTTGAAGTGACCTTCTTGCCGGAAAACGCCCGCAACACGGCCTTCCATTCGGTATTCGACTTTCTGACGGTACGCCACCGCTACCGCTTTCTGGGCCTGTACGAAACCTACCCGCTGCACCATTTCGACGAACCGAACCTGTTCTGCAATGCCCTGTTCGTCGCGCGGAACGTTCGTGCACAGCGCATGCGTGGCACGGGTGCGTGATTTCTCCAATGAACCTGGTGCTGCACACCCATCCGGCGTTTCTGGGCCTGACAAGCCAGGACCACTACGCCCGCTCTTTGGCCGAGGCGTTTCGCCAGCGCGGACACACGGTTCAAGTCCGTCGCCCTGAGGCCTGTGTGCGCCGGTGGGTGCGTCGGGGGAACTTGTCCAAGTGGGCAGGCTACATCGACCAGTACCTGCTGTTCCCGCAGCAGATGCGTGCGGCGATGCGGCACGATCCGCCCGACACGCTGTATGTGTTCTGCGATCAGGCACTGGGCCCGTGGGTGCCGCTGGCGGCGCACCGACCGCACGTAGTGCATTGCCACGATCTGTTGGCGTTGCGCTCGGCATTGGGGCAGATCGCCGAGAACCGGACCTCGCTGACCGGTCGCCTCTACCAGCGCTACATCCGCCGCGGCTTTCGGCAGGCGCGGCATTTCATCTCGATCTCGCGGCACACGCGAGACGATCTGCATCGCCATGGCAGTGTGGTGCCGGTCACGTCGGAGGTGGTTTACAACGGTTTGAACCACCCGTACCGGCTGCTGCCGCGCGATGTCGTGAAGCAGCGGCTGCTGCTGGCCGGACTGCCGGCAGACGACCCACGCTGCGTGCTGCACGTGGGCGGTGGGCAGTGGTACAAGAACAGCGTCGGTGTGGTGCTGCTGTATGCCAGCTATGTGCACATGGCGCAGCGTGAGGGCGAGACGCCGCTGCCGCTGTGGATGGTCAGTCCGCCGCCTACCGCCGCCTTGCGGGCCGCGCTGGCGCAGGTGCCGGCGACGGGCTTGGTGCGCTTCTTCAGTGGCTTGGACACCGACACGCTGGAGGCGCTGTACTCGCATGCCGAACTGCTGCTGTTTCCGAGTCTGGCCGAAGGCTTCGGCTGGCCGATCGCCGAGGCGCTGGCCTGCGGCTGCCCCGTCATCACCACAGACGCCGCGCCGATGACGGAAGTCGGCGGCGATGTGGCCGTCTATCTGCCTCGGTTGGTATCGATCGACGATGCGGACCTGTGGGCGAAGAACGGTGCACAGCTCCTGATCGAGGTGCTGAAACGTCCGCTCGCCGAGCGTCAGAGGCGGTCCGCCATGGGCTGCGCCTGGGCCAAGCGTTTCGGCGCCGAGATCGCCATCGAAGGCTATCTGTCGATCTACCAACGTGTGCTTGCGTTGGAGTCTTTGGCTGACGTTGCAGGGTGATCGTGTTGGCCGTCACGGAGAATGCCGCAACTCGTGCGGAGTCCACTCAGCGCACGCCAAACTACTCGCACTTGAATGCGGCGCGAGCTGTGTTGGCCCTGTCCGTTCTGCTGTACCACCTGAGCGGAACCATCGCACTCGACAAGTACTTCGGCATCGATGCCTACGCGCACGTTTTCGGATTCGGCGGTGCGAGGGTGCCCTTCTTCTTCGTACTCAGTGGATTCGTCCTGACGTTCGTCTACGAACGGGACTTCGGACAACCGCACAAGGCGTTGTCCTTCCTGTGGCGCCGCTTCGTCCGGCTGTACCCGACGTACTGGATCATTCTGTTGCTGGTGATGTCTCCGGCATTGCTTTTCCCTGTGCTGCGCGATGCGATTCCAAGCAACCCGGAGGCCGTCCTGAATATGTTTCTACTGCTGCCTGATTTTCAAGGCTCAGGGAGTGCGACTGGCGCGCCGGTCATCGTCGTCGCCTGGACGTTGCACTATGAAGTCGTTTTCTGCCTGGTGCTGGCTGCATGGATCGCGAGTCGGCCGTTGGGGCTCGCGTTGTGTGTCGCTTTGGCCGCCAATGTACTGGGCTGTTGGTCTGCCGACTGCGTCGGGTACCGGCATTTCCTGGCGGGCGGCAGCATGGGGTATTTCGCCTGCGGCGCTGCTTCGGCGTGGCTCGTGAAGCGACTGCCGGCGATGCGGCATGCGATGGGCATCGCATGGGCCACCCTAGCAGCCTACCTGTTCATCGCGGTGACAGCCGATGGCGGCTCAGAGTTCGAGTGGCTGCCCGACAAGAACCTGTTCTTCGTCGTGCTGGCATGCGTCGTGCTGATCTGTCTCGTCAATGCACAAGCCGCACAAGGGCCGCGACGCTCTTCAGCGTTCGTGAAGCTCCTGAGTGATTCGTCTTACGCCATGTACCTGTTGCACTTTCCCATGGTCAGTCTGATCTGCAAGCTGGTCATCCATACCGGTCTTCGCGGAGCCGCAGGCGCTGCAGTCGCCTTCTTTTCCACGCTGTTGATTTGCGTCGGGTCTGCGATCATGTTTTACGTGCTGATCGAGCGACGCCTGCTCGCACTGCGATGAGCGGGCGCGCTTGGCGCCTGGCATTGTTGGCGGTCGTGGCACTGTTCGCCGTCGTCGAGGTCGGAGTGCGTTCCCTGGGCTTGGTCGACTTCCCCATCTATGCAGTGGACGATTCCGTTGGCTACTTCCCCCAGCCGAATCAGGCAGGTGCTTTCCTGGGAAAGAACCGCTGGGTATTCAATGGCAGCAGCATGGGCATCGAGGCTCCGTGGAAGCCCAGCGACCGAACCGACGTGCTGCTGATTGGCAACAGTGTCATCCTTGGCGGCAACAACTACGATCAGCCCGACAAGGTGGCGCCACTTATGCAGATGCGTGTGGATGCGAAATGCGCCATCTGGCCAGTGGCAACGGGAGGCTGGGGTACTGTCAACGAGTACCGATTCCTTGACCGCCACCCCGACATTGTCGAAGGCGCAGATTTCTTTGTGTGGGAGATCATGGCCCACCAGATGGCGGGACCGCAAAGCTGGACCCGAGAGACAGCGACCCCCACCCAGCACCCCTGGTGGGCCACAGGCTACGTCGTGCGCAAGCTGCTGCACGACAAGTTTCCGCAATGGAAGCTGCCGGAGCCCGAGCGGCGGTCCATCAGCGCCGCAGAGTTGGCCAACTATTACCAGCAATTCGAGGCCATGCTGGAACGACTCCAGCGTGCGTCACGCAGGAAGCCAGCCGGCATCATCTTCCTGTACCCCGATCGGCAACAGTTGCAAGGCGCTCGGCAAGGGCTGGAATGGTTCACCGAACGAGACCGGATCGAACGAATCGCTGCCTCGCATGGGCTGGTGTTGATCGACATCACCAGCTACCCGCAATGGACGGATGCGATGTACCGCGATCAGGTGCATCCGACCGCCGAAGGCAATGCGGTACTGGCCGAAATCCTCGGGCAAAGGCTGCGTCAACTGCTGACTTCATGCTGAGTGCGGCTTGAATCTCCGCAGCGCCGAGCGCCCCAGCGGCGCGACGGGTCATGCGACCGATGTGGGCGATGGCCGGTGAAAAACACCATCGACCTGAAGCAAACGGCCAGACGCCGAGTCGAAGAATGCAGGATCGAGAGCGACCAGCCCGTAACCCATGTCCCGCATCATCGTGTGCAGATCGGAAAATTCGAGTTCGCCCTGGTACAGCGGTACCAGCGACATTTCCATCTGCACCAGATGGATGTGCGCCAGTGAGTCGCGTGCGCCGCGCAGCACATGGCTCTCGAAGCCCTGGGTGTCGATCTTCAGATAGACGTTGTTACCTGAAGAACACAGGCCTGCGCAGATCGAATCCAGTGTTTTGACATCGATCGCTTCCTTGCCGAGATAGGCCGAACCTGGCGCCGCAAGTTCGTGAGACGGGAGCATGTCAAGCAATGAACTGCTGAAGGAATTGCCCGAAATGTTGATGTCCTGCTTTTCGATGCGGTCGCCCAACGCAAAGTTGAAGACCTCCCACAGCGGGTCGCCTTCTGCTTGCAACTTCAAACGCTGATAGGCCGACGTCAACGGTTCGAAAGAGACGATTCTTTTCTTGTAATTGACGTCCCGCCTCAAGTGCTGACCGAACTGTCCCGTGTTGGCTCCCACATCGATCACGGTATCGATGTCGTTGGATTCGAGAATCCATTTTCTCCGCGCAATCGGATGCGATATCGGTGTGTAGCCACAACTGTCGTAACCCCAGGATCTGATCAATCTGCGAAATTCTTGTTTCAGCGGCATGTGTTCTCCGGCAGACGTTCATTCATTCTTGCGAGGATGAAAGGATCGCATCCGTGGCATCCATTCCATGTGACAGCTGTCCGGTGTCGCGTCGCCGTAGTCATCGATGCACAGTTGCATGCCCTGCAAGTACTGCTCGGCGAGGTACTCCGGGTCGACATTGAAATTCGGGAAATCGAAACCCCGCTCTGTCTTCACCGTGTTCAATGGCAGGTTCACCAGCCGAGAGGTCGGATAGCAGGTGCCTTGGCGAAACTTGAACAGGAACCTGTAGTCACCCAATGCTCGCTCAAGTGAATTCGGGCCTTTGATCGGTTGCCTGACGATGATCGGCAAGATCTCTGCCGCGGGCAGCACATTGCCATCGAGCGAGACGGGCAGATTCCAATCGAGTTCACCGCGCCGCCAGCTCCAATTCAAGATAGGCTGATCCTGGACCCAAGCATGTTGCAGACTAGGCTGAGCCTGCACATCGACCGCGTTGTTGAACGACCGCACGATGTTGGCTCCGAGCCGCAGGCTGAAGATGGAACTGTGGGTCTCCCAGCGAGACAGCATATCGACGTCGAAGTCTTCGATGAAAGCGATGTCGTCCACCAGGAACATCACGTTGCGGGCGTTGCTGCTTTTCATCAGGGTCAGCAATGTCGGCTTGAAGCCCGCCTCCTGTGCAGCCCGAGCAATGATGGCCTGATGATGCGCCATCACCTGCCGGTAAGCCCTCTCGTGCACTGCCGTCGACGCCGAATACTGGATGTTCACCGGAGCGGGCTGGGGCTTTGCATGCCGAGCGTAGGTTCTGAGCAGCAAATCGAGCTGCGGCGCGCGGTCTTTCGAAAAGACGATGATGTTCAGACCGGTAGAACGACCGGCAGGTCGATTCAGTCGCGCCCACACCGATCGAGCGCTTACAGCGAGGCTTCTCATGACGTTGTCGGCGGTGATTCCAGCATCGCGCCCGGCATGCCGGGCATCGGTTCCTGCCATGGTGACAGGCAAGTGGGCGACATCGGTCACCACACCAAGTTGTAGCACCGGGATGTGACATCCGATGCGGGCCGACGGCCCTGCTTTCGAGTTATGGAAACAGAGACGAACGGCTGCGTTCGACCAGAACGCGCGAACCTGCCGACGTCAGGTGCGATTCGTCAAAGCTGGTTGGACGGAACACACCGTTTTGCTGCGTCGATGCTAGGCAGCCCGACGAATTGCAGAGCTTCTCTATCGGAGAGATGAAGATCGCACCGGTGCCCGCCATCGCGCGTTGAATAACCTGGTTGGTGGCGATGGAAGCCGCGTCGAGGTGGTCGTCGGTGTACTCCGGGATCGCATGCGCTCGCCGCCACTGCATCAGCAAGCTGCGCGGCTGCGCGATCTGCCAGGTGGGCAGGTTGCCGAACACCACGACCTGGCTCACGCCCATGGATTTCAGTTGAGCCACCGTCTGTCGCAGGCTTGCCGCGACGCCGCCCAGCGACTCGGCGTCGGTGCCGTACTTGGACCAGTGGCCGGCGAGGACGACTGTGGCAGGGCGCTCCGTGCCGATGCGTTCGAGTACGGCGCGGTTGGTTCGGTCGCATTGACTGACGCTGTGGGGTGGCGCAGACATCAGCGGTGGGCAGGCTGCCGCTGTGAACTGTGCCAGCCGAATACCGCTGCCCTCTGGCTGTCGGTTGGACTCGCCCTGCAGACCTGAATACAAGGCCGCGGCATGGGAGTCGCCCCAGAGAAGCATCAGGGGTCGCGAAGGGTCTGAACGGTCGATGCACTCATCGGAAAATGATTCTGGACCTTGCTCGGTCCGGAGAAAGCAGCGGTCGATCCGGTAGCCTGGATAGGCGGCATCGAACTCAGCCGACGCAATGTCGCGCAGGTTGGAGGGGTAAGTGTTCAGCAGCCCGTCGGTTCGCTTCACCGCCCAGCCGCAGGCGCCGAGGACCGCCAGCGCGGCGACCAGCGCCCACGTCAGACGCGCGCCGCCGAACCCGCGACGCACCGGCTTCTCGACCAGCTCGTACGTGAGTGTGGCCAGCACGACGCTGGCGACCAGGATCAGCACCCGTGATTCGGCCGTCAGCGGGATGCCGAGCACGATCGGGAAAGACAGCAGCGGCCAGTGCCACAGATAGAGTGGATAGCTGATCGCGCCATAGAAGCGCAGGATCGAATTCGACAGCAGCTGCCGGTTCACCCAGGCCTCAGGCCCCGCGGCCAGCAGCGCGAAGGTGCCGAGTGTCGGCAGCAGCGCTCGCCAGCCCGGAAAGGGGTCGGACTTGTCGATCAGCCACAGCGCCACCGCCAGCATCAGCAAGCCGAGCCATGCGAAGCCGTCGGCCGCGTGTTGATGTGACCATGAATGAGCGGGCAAGCGCTTGCGCAGCCACGGCACGGGTCCGCCGTCGACATACAGCGTCAGCCAAGCGAGCAGGGCGCCGACCATCAGTTCCCAGAAGCGCGTCGGCGGCAGGAAGAAGGTGGCGACTGGCCTGTCGGCAACGAGGGCCAGGTTCAGCCCTAACGACAGCAGCAGAGTGCCGCTGATCAGCCGCAGCGCCCAGCGTTTGTGCCTGAACAGGAAGGCCACGGCGAGCGGCCAGACGAGGTAGAACTGTTCTTCGATGCCCAGCGACCACAGATGCAGCAGCGGCTTGGCCTGCGACGCAACGTCAAAGTACCCGGCCTCGCTCCACAGCGCGATGTTCGAGATGAACAGCGCCCCGGCTGCGACATGCTGGCCGACCTGCCGCGATGCGCTCGGAAAGGTGAACGCCACGCTGAACACCAGGCAGGCCAGCAGCACCAGGCACAAGGCCGGGTAGAGCCGCCGGACGCGACGTGCATAGAAGTCGATGAGGCTGAAGCGACCGGCTTCGAGCGATTGCAGCAGCAGCTGCGAGATCAGACAGCCCGACAGCACGAAGAAGATGTCGACGCCGATGAAGCCGCCCCGCAGCCACTGCGGAAACGAGTGCACCGCCAGCACCGACAGCACTGCGATGCCGCGCAGACCCTCGATGTCGGTGCGATGCTCCACCCGCGCCTGCAGCGCGCGATGCGCTTTGCGTGGGGCGTCTGTCCGCCCGTCGGACGCGGTCGGTAGAGGCAGGACGCTACTCATGTTGCAAGCGAATGTAGGCGCGCCGCAAGTCAGGTTGTCCACCCACTGCGCGCGTTGGGATGGCCCGTACGGACTGATCCCGGGCTGCCGTGCACGCACATCAACGCTGTCGGGAGTTCACCCCCTGCACAGCGTCATCAGTTTCCGGGCTTGCTGCACCAGTCGGTGGTCGGCATACCACTTGAACAGCGAGGTGGACAGCGCTTCCAGGCGGGCGCTGTCGCTCGCCGCCAGTGTCTGCAGTGTCAGGTAGTCGCGCCCCGCTTCCAGGCCATCGGCGCCCGGGCCGCATGGACGGGTGTTCAGCACTGCGCAGCCATGCGCCGCATAGGCCGCCAGCACGCCCGACTTGCCCAGCAGCGTCGACGGGTAGTCGAGCAGGCCGACTTGCGACGCGAACAGCAATCGGCCGAGCGCTTCGGTGTCGAGTCGGCCCAAGTGATGGTGTTGAAGGGTTGCAGTGCCGCGGGTGGATGCTGCCCCGGGACCGACCTCGACGATCGCCTCCACACCGAACCGCCTGAGCAAGCCCTCGTGGGAGTGCAGTGCATCGAAGGCCCGCTGGCGGGTTGAGGCGGAGCCGAACACTACCGCCTGAGGCAACCGGTCTGCCCAGGCAGGCAGGCGATCGGGTTCACCGACGTTCGAGAACACGGGTCGCACTCCAAGCGGGACACTTGGTGGCACCTTTTCGCGCAGCCATTTCGCATGGTGTTCGCTGTTGGTCCACAGGGCATCGGCGGCACCCGCCAGACGTGCCGCAAGCCACGCCTGTGCTGGCGTCAGCCAGAACGCCGATCGCCAGGGCGGACCCGAGGCATACAGCTCGTGAAACACCACCACCAGCTGCAACGCGCTGCGATGCCGGGCTCGAAGTGACCTGATCTGATCGAGCAGCCAGAAGCACAGGCCGCGCTGCCCGTAGCCGTAGCCGGAGTAGTGCAGCACGACCGAGAGGCATGGCGACGGCGACGCTGCTCTCGCGGCGCCCGGGGTGTCGTCAATCCGCTCGACCAGCGAACGCTCCCGGGCCAGGTCTTTCGACAGCTCGATCACTGTCGAGGGCGTGGTGCCACGCTGCCATTCGGCCTGTAGGCAGTCCGCGCAGTCACGCACGCCGCCGAGGCCAGGTGGCACCACTTGCACCAGCGTGAACGGTTCAGCGCGCATCGACAGGCCCGGCCGGCAGGAAACGCGACAAGGCGCTGGCGACGAGGGCGCTGTGCGCCTTCTGGCAGCCTTCGTTCAGGTGGTACAGCGTGTCGAAGAAGCAGCTGAGAGGGTATCGCGACCGGTTCGGCAGCACGATGAAATGCTGGCCGGCGTCTTCGTAGAGGCGGCGCAGGCGGTCGATATCGCCGACTTTCACGTCTACCGAATCAGGCACCGTCGGCAGCCCGCCGACGACGGCCACACCGGCGTCGTGCATCTTCCTGAGGAAGGGGCTCAATACGTCGATCGCGTCCGACCGCTCGGGCACTGCGCTCGAGTCGGCACGGCTGTCTCGCAGGAATGCGGTGTAGGTTGCTGCAGCTTCGGCGGTGTGGCCGCGCTCATCGCCCTGCGGCGTGAGGCTGTCGGTGCTGCTGCGGCGCTTGAAGCCGTGGCGATCGAGCGCCATCTCGACGACACCTTGAACCAGGAACGGCAGATCGAACGACCCATAGGCCGCGGCGATGCGTTGCGCATCCAGCGACCAAAGATGGTCGCGCTGGCTGTGCACCAGCAGCGCATTCTGCAAGCCGCCGTGCATCTCGGCATTCGAGAAGCGGTACTGGCTGTATTCCAGCGGCAGGTAGACCAAGTCGCCTGCATGCAGCAACGGTCGCCACTGCGCGAGCAGGAAATCGAGCCCGATACCCACCCCGATCGACGCGTTGACGCAGGGCATATCGAGTGCCTGGGTCAGCACCTCGCAGCGGTGGCTGTAGCGACCGTTGCTGCCGGCGAAGATGACGATCTTCGGGGATGTCAGCGTGAGGGCATAGGCCTGCTTGTAGTCGAGCTGCTTCTGGATCTCGCCGACGACCAACGGGCGATGCACGACCGAGAACACCGCGACGAACAGCGCGATCGACAGCGCGATCAACCCGACCAGTGTCAGCAGCTTTTTCACCGGCATCAGAACTGGAAGTAGAGGAATGGGGAAGCACTCCCGTACAGCACCCGCTGTAAGGCCAGTGCCGCGCACGGCACGATCAGCGCGTAGCGGCACCTGGCGCTCAGTGCGGGCAGGGTCGGTGTGCCCAGCACCAGGGCCAGGCCCAGCGCCAGCATCAGCGCCATCTCGACAAACCCCATCACCGTGCCGTCGCCCAGGTAAGGTACCTTTCCGGTGCCACTGGCCAGGTGCCCTAGCACCGGCACGAAGCCGATGATCTGATCGGGCAGCAGCGCACCGTTCAGCCCAGCCATGCCGCGCAGCATTGACCAAGCGCCTTGGACATCGGTCGCGCGGAAGAACACCCAGGCGATCACGACTGCGAGGAAGGTCGAGAGCCAGGCTAGCGGTGCAGTGATCGTGCGAAGCCCGGCATGCTGCTCAGCGCCCAAGAAGCGCTCGACGCCGCGGCGCCACCCATGGAAGACCATCAGATACAGCCCGTGCAGCCCACCCCAGATGACGAAGGTCCAGCCCGCACCGTGCCAAAGTCCGCCGAGCAGCATGGTCACCATCAGATTGGTCTGCTGCCATGCCCACCCCTTGCGGTTGCCACCGAGCGGGATGTAAAGGTAGTCGCGCAGGAAGCGCGACAGCGTCATGTGCCAGCGCCGCCAGAAGTCGGCGATGTTGCGTGCCTTGTACGGTGAATGGAAGTTCATTGGCAATTGCACGCCGATCATCAACGCCAGGCCGATCGCCATGTCGCAGTAGCCGGAGAAATCGAAGTAGATCTGCAGCGTGTACGACAGCGCCGCGCCCCAGCTCTCGAAGAAGGTCAACGCTTGCGCGCCGGCGGCGGCGAACGCCGGGCTTGCGTAGCCGCCAAAGGCATCGGCCAGCACGACCTTCTTGAACAGCCCGAGGATGAACATCACGCTGCCGTCGGCCAGCCGGTCGGCACTGAAACGGAAGATGTCGGGCCGCGCGAACTGCGGCATCATTTCCTTGTGATGCAGGATCGGCCCGGCGATTAGGTGCGGGAAGTAGGTGACGAACAGGCCGTAGCGCACCGGGTCGAAGTCACTGGCCTTGCGCTGGTGCACATCGACCAGGAAGGCGATCTGCGTGAAGGTGAAAAACGAGATGCCGAGTGGCAGCTCGAATCCTTTCCATGCAAAGGATGTGCCGCTCAGCGCGACCGCGCTGTCGACCAGGAACGCCGCGTACTTGAACACCACCAGCAGCGCCAGATCGATGGTGATCGCACCGATCAGCAGGCTGCGCCCCGACAGAGAGGGCATCCATCCACCGCTGAGGCCCCGGGCACGCGCGGCGATCTCACGGCCGGCTGTGAAGTTAAACGCGATCGACGCCAGCATCAGCGGCAGCCATTTCGGGTTCCACCAGCCGTAGAAGACCAGCGAGGCGAGCGTCAACCACGCCAGTGCCAGAGTGTGGCTGCGCCGCGCCAGCAGGAAGAAGCCGATCAATGTCAGCGGCACGAAGCCGAAGATGAATTCGGGTGAGTTGAACAGCATGCGAGCGTCGTCTCGCCCCAGGTGGGAATGGTTGTCTGACCGGCACGCGGTTCAGGGCACCGTGACGGTGGTGGCCGTCAGGCTGTTGGCCACGCCGAGGTCGTAGGAATAGACCCGCGCCCCCGCAGCCTGAACGGTGCCCGCGACGGAGCGCGCGGCAAACGCCAGACCGAGCGATGTCGGCCCGCCGATCGCGCTGGCGTAGCCGGCGTCGCTGCCGAAATCGGCTGAGCTCGGCAGGGCTCCCAACACGCGGTTGGTGCCGGTGGCGCTGTCGTAGGTTTCCAGCGTCGCGCCCTTGTATCCATCGGCGACGCTGTAGCCGCTGGCGTAGATGAAGCGGCTGCGGCTTTCGCTGGTGTTGAAGCTGAAGGCGCTCGCCTCGACCACACCAACGGTCGGGATACCACCGGGGCGGTTCAGCAGCGAGGTGCTGCTCGTCTCGTTGATGAAATCGACCGCGTTGGTCTCGGCACTGGTGTCTTTGTCGGTGACTCGCCACAGCAAATGGACGCCGTTGGCGCTGGTCTGCACCGACGGGAACACATTCAGGCCGTAGTTGGCGTAGGCGGCGCTGCCACTGGCCTTGTCGATGCGCGCCAGGAAGTTGGCGGTCTGATCAAACAAGCTCAGGAACAGCACGTCGCTGCCCATGCTGGCCACCAACACCAGGCCGGTGCCAGAGGCGAGCACAGATGCGACCGGGGATGTGCGGGTGATGCGCAGCACGGTCCAGGTCGACGGCAGGGTTTGGCTGGCGTTGCGGTACACGTAGTACGCGTTGGCATCGAAGCCGATGAGCTGCCAGCCCCCGCCGCCGGTCAGCGTCGCACCCAGCGGGGTCTCGGTGTACGACGTACCGCCTGCGAAGTCGAACACGCTGAGTTGCGAGCTGTCTTCCACCAGCGACGAACGGTAGGTGTCTGCAATCACGCGCGTGATCGCCGGGGCGCTGCTGGCACGTATCTCGAACGCGGTGCCAGAGCCACTGTTCCACAGCACCACGTTACGCGGGTAAATCCAGCCGCGTGGCGCCAGCGTCGAGGGGTTACGCACGGCACCCAGTGGTGCGTCACCACCGATCGGTGAATAGACCACGCCGCCGCTGCCCGTCAGCCGCACTTCGGCGCGACCGTCGTCGCTGGTGGCGGTTTTGTCGCATACCCCGTCGGGGCCGGCGCTGGAGACGATGTAGCGTGAATTCAGCGGTGTCGCATAGTCGTTGGCCGACAGCTTGAAACTGCAGGCTGACGTCGACTCGGCGCGCTGCACACGCGAGGCCGGTGCCGAGCCATTGGCCTGCATCGGCAACAGGCGCACATCGCCGCCGACGATGTAGACCAGCGAATGCGGCTGGAGGCCTGTGACCTGCAGGCTGCTGGTGTTCACGGAGCCGCCTGACAGCAAGCGGGCATCGCTGACGTTCGCATTGGCGACTTCGATCGTGTATTCGGTGTTCGCTTTCGTGGGATGCACCAGCGACAAGCCGAAGCTGAGTGCCCCAGTCGCGCCGGTGGCTTTCAAAATCCAGCCGAATGCACCCGTCGCCGGATAGCTGACAGACCCGCTGCCCGATCCGCCGCCACTCCCGCCCCCACCGCCGCAGCCGGACAGCGCGATTAAGCCGGTGAGCAAGGCGATCCGGCAAAGCACAGGGAGGCGGTTCATGGAAAGGGTCCAGTGGCGTGATGGCGGTGTCGGTCTGCAGCGGTCAGCGTGCGTCGCGTTGCAGCACGGACAGTCGCCGCAGCACGCGCGGCACGTAGGCCATCGTTTCGGCATAGGGCGGAATCCGGCCGTGGTGGCGTGTCACGGCTTCGGCGCCGGCGTTGTAGGCCGCCAGTGCCAGCGCCTGATCCTGGCCAAAGCGGTCGAGCAAGCGCCTCAGGTGCTGCGCTCCGGCATCGATGTTCTGGCGAGGGTCGAAGGCGTCAGTGACGCCATAGCTACGCGCGGTGTCGGGCATCAGCTGCATCAGGCCCACAGCCCCGCGCGGCGACACCGCATGAACGGCAAAGCCCGACTCGACATCGATCATCGCGTGCAGCAATGCGGGTTCGATGCTGTGGGCGGTCGCCGCCTGATCGATCAGGCGAGTCAGCCCTGGCGTCGCGCGCGATGCACTTCTGTTCTCCGCGAGCATCGGCCGCACTGTCGATGTCTGGCTCCGGTTCGACAGATGGATGGCCTCGATGCCATCGCCGACCAGGTACACCTCGTCAGGAGGCGATGCGGCACCCGCCGCCTGCACCGCCGCGCCCAGGACGTACCCTGACATCCACCGTTTCCAGCTCATGAGCGCGACGAGCAGAGGGTTCTGTGCGGGGAGGCGCCAGAAACGGGGATTTGGGAGCTGTTTTCAGACACCCCGATAACTTAATCGTGGCATGTGACAAGCACATCACAGTCGCTGCCGACCGCGGCGACCACACGGTTGTCACAAAACGCTGGCAACCGCATCGCTCGCGGTGAGCTTCTATGTGTCGGTCAGCTGGGGCGGCGCCGGTGAAACAACAGGCCGATGCAACCCAGGCCAGCGAGAAACAACGCGGCGCTCGGTGGCAACGGCACCGGCGAGATGTCGGTGTAGGCGCCGTCGAAGTGGTAGCTGACCCCCACACCGTTGATCGTCAGGCCGGCTATCAGCGCCAGAAAGTTGCCATCGGTGGACACATCGCCAAGGATGCGGATGGCGTAGTCGGGTGACAGCGAAACCACATAGTCGAACAGCGTGAGAGCCCTGCCGGCGATGACGCTGCCCAGCGCGTTGAAAGTCAGCGACGAGCCGCCCAGATCGATGGCTGAATTGGCGGCAAGCAACAGGCTGGAGAAGGTCTGGCCGTTCGCCCCGCCTGCATTCGCGAGCTTCAAGTTGCCGCCGCCGAGCGACAGCGCGCTGGCTGACGACAAGCGGTTCGCACCGTTCAACACCAGGGTGCCACCGCTGACTTTGGTGATGCCGGCATAACTGCTGGCCCCTGACAGCGTGACCGTGCCGCTCTGCACTTCCACGCTGCTGAAATTCGACAGTGAACCGGAGTAGCTGAAACCGTTGCCCGCACCCGGGTGGATGACGACAGTGTTGTTGGCGGCTGAGCCGCCGTCGATGTCACCGATCACCGAGGCCTGGCCGCCCAGGATCGTGAGCGCGGTGGCACCGCTGCCGCCCTGGAAGGCTTTGCCGCTGCTGGAGCTGTCGATGGTGCCGGCGTTGATGAGGGTGGCGGTGTCGGCGCCGGTGCGGATGGCCGCTGCGGTGCTGCTGCCGCCCTGGATGGTGGCACCCGCGTTGTTGGTGATGCTGACGGAGTAGATGCTGGCGGCACCTTCGACGACGATCGCTGAATCATTCAGCCCGCGGATCAGGCCACCGGCGTTGTTGATGACCACCGCGTTGCCATACAGGCCCTCGCGTGCCCCGGGGGTGCTGCCGACGATGTCGTTGCCCGACAGGCTGATGCCGCGGCCGAGCGCGTTGGTGTTGCCTGCGCTGACCAGGCCTTCGATCGTCCCCGAATTGGTGACCGTGCCGCCGCCGATGGTGATGCCTTCGCTGAAGCCCGGAGAGCCGGCGATCGCGCTGAAGGAATTGGCCGAACGGATGATCCCGGTGTTGGTGATGTTGGCGATGCCGTCGACGTCGATGGCATCGCCGTCGCCGGTCACGCCGGTGCCCAGGATGGTGCCGCCGTTGGTGATCGTGACGACCTGCTTGTTGTTGAAGCCGTCGAGGTTGATGCCCGAGCCGTTGCTGCCTTTGATAAGGCCGCTGTTCGTGATGTTGGTTGACCAGTTCACGGTGTTGTCCAGCGCGCCGCCGGTGATGCCGTGCCGGCCGCCGGTGACGGAACCCGTGCCGTAGTTGACGACTGTGCCACCCGAATTGTTCTGGTAGTCGATGCCGTCACTGCTGCTGCCCGTGCTGGTCACCGACAGGATGCTGCCGTAGTTGTAGACGAAGCCATTGACGCCCGGACGGACGGCATCCGCTTCGAAAGCATTCATCACACCACTGGCGAAGTTGTTGACGGTGTTGGCACCGGCGGTGATGGCAGTGAAGTCCACCACCTGGGAGCCGCCCTTGCTGGCGTTCAGCGAAACCATCTGGGCGTAGTTGTTCAGGGTCACGCTGCCGCCGGCAACGTTCATCTGGAACACATCAGCGTCGGCCGAACGCATCAAGCCTGCCGAGTTGCTGATGCTACCGTTGGTCACCGTCAGGCCGGTCACGCCCGAGTTGTCGCGCAGCACGCGACCGTTGCCCGTCTGCAGCATGCTGCCCAGGTTGGTCACGCTGGCCCCATTGCCGATGAAGGTGACGGCGACGACCGAGCCGCTGACCGACAGGCTGGCGCCGGCAGACACCGTACCGGTCTGGCCGATGGTCAGGCTCTGGGCGCTGGTGTTGGTGCCGCTGGCAACGGCGAAGTTTGCGGACGATGCCTCAGGCGCTGCGAACGCGAATGACAGCGCTGCCAGTAGTGGCAGCAGCGCACATCGCTGCGCTTGGTCGAGTGCAGGGCGCACAGCGACGAGGTTGTGGGGATGAGGCGTTGCAACCGCAGCACTGTGGCATTGCGCGATAGGCATGGGGAATCCGGGTTCACGAGCACGTGGTGGGTGCTTCGGGTGGAGCATTGCCGAGGCGTAGAAAGAATGACCGAAGTGAGGCCGCAGATCCTGCTCACACTGCTCGTTATTAGAGACCGCCACGATGACGGGGCGGTGTCGCCAGGCATAGCCCGTTTGATCCCCCATCACTGGTGACACACAGACTGTTTGCTGGCTTTCAGGCCGATGGGCCCCGCACAGCCTGACAGCCGAAGCCCCCCTGAGCTTCGACCTCGCTAAGATCAGGTATCGCCCAGTCATTCCAATGGGATCCACCATGCAGCAGATGTCCACATGCCGCCGCAGGGCGAGGTTTGAGGAAGTCGTCGAAGTCGTTGACGTGACCGGAAAGCAGCAGCTGTTGCCAACCGCCACCTGCGAAGTTGAAGAACATCACGCCTTTGTGGCGCTACAGTTCGGGTCAGACGATCAGCGCCCGGTTCGAATCTCGCACCTGCAATTCAATTCGCTGATGGTCACTCGGCAGGTGGTCTACGTGTCCTGGTAGAGAGCAATTGCCATCAGGAACCCCGCCGACGCACAGCGGGTTCACTCCATGCCAGAGTCAAACGCCGATCACCGACTGATTGCTTCCGAGCAGGAGCAGCGGACGCCAGGGGGCCTGTAGCGCCAAGAAAAAGCCCCGCAACTGGTGTTGCGGGGCGTTGGCTGAGCGCTTACTGAACGCGGCGTTCGACGGTGATTTGCTCGACATCAACTCGGCGGTTCGGTTCCAGGCACTTGATCAGTGTTGCCCGATTCTTGTCGTGGCATTCGACGACAGGATTCGATTCGCCTTTGCCGACGGCATTCAGGCGGTTGGCGGCGACGCCTTTGCTGACCAGATAGTCCTTGACCGCGGTGGCGCGGCGCTCTGACAGATTCTGGTTGTATTTGTCACTGCCCAGACGGTCGGCGTGGCCCGTGATGACCACGTTGGTGACGCCGCTGTTGGCGTTCAGCAGCTTGGCGATGTCGTCCAGCTTAGGCTGGTTCGGATTCAGCTTGGCGCTGTCAAACGAGAACAGCTCGGTTGCCGAGAGGGACACCTTCTCGAAACGTTCTGGTGGCGGTGGTGGAGGTGGTGGCGGTGGTGCTGGCGGCGCTGGTGGCGGAGATTCGACAACGTCCGCCGGGCGCGGTGGAAGTGCTGGACCTGGGCGGGGTGGCACATCGAATGCGATGTTCAGGCCAAGTGTCAGATAAACGTTGTCGCTCTGGAGATGGCTCTTCGGGAAATTGTTGTCCACGAATCCATGCACGTCGCGGATGTCAGCCTGGAATGTGACGCGGTCGTTGATGACGGCCTGGACGCCCAGGCCGGCGCTCAGGTACGGCGAGACCCCTTTTTTGCGATCGCCAAAGGGTGCGCCCAGTTGGGCTCTGTCGTGCTCGGCGCCGACACCGATCAGGACGAACGGACGGAAGGTGTCACGCGAGAACAGATACAGGCCGTCGACACCCAGCAGGTGTTGCTGGTAGCGCTGGCCACTTCCGCGGGCTTGGCCATAGACGTAACCCAGTTGGACATCCCAGTGCTCGCTGATGGGTTTGCCGAATTTCAGGCCACCGCCATAGCCATACGGTTTACTGCCCTTGTTCAGGCCGAAGTCCGAGTCCGGAATGAAACCGTTGACGCTGGGCTGGATGTACCAGGAAGGGTTGAAGGCCACCTCTTGGGCCATGGTGGCGCACGACGCACAGAGCGTTGCAAAGGCGAGGATGATTTTCTTGTGTTGACTCACAGAGTTTCTCCCGATCGATTGATACGTTTTAAATCCCGGCCAAAGTGTGCCTCTCTGCTCGGAGGAAGGCTAGGGGGGGAATTGATAGATGGTGTAGGAAATTTCTGACGCCGATCCTCTCGCCTACGATACGAGGGGTCGGGCGGGCGACGCAAGTCGACTCGGGCGGCGGTCGACAGCGAGGCCTTGCCGACTCGGCCCTTGCCGGTGAAGAACAGATGTCGGGTCGGGAGCTCTGGCCCCCACGCTGGTGCCCAGCGCGGGCTGCGCTATGGCGCCAGTGCCGCGTACATCACATTGATCCGCGCGACGTACTTCGACACACCGCTGCGCACTGGGCAGCCCACATGCAGCACCGAGTGCGGCCCGAAGCCGTGGCGGAAGAACAGCGCCGAGCCCTTGGCCGGTCGCAAGTCGTGGCTGTTGCCGTCGGGCCGGTACAGGCGCGTGTCGCCGCCTTGCACGCCGTCATCGGGCCCGTTCAAGTACAGCAGCATCGTCAGGCAGGAGCGCAGGTGGGCGGGCCACTGCAGCATGCGGCGCCGTTCGGCGTCGAGCGAGAAGCCGGGCCAGTCGCCATCGGTGTGGCGGTTGAACACATCTCCGTCGTCGTAGCGGTACATGTTCAGCCGCTCGGACAGGCGCGGGTGCAGCGTCATGCCGTCGATGCGAGACGGCAGCAGCGCGGCCATGCGCGAAAACACGGGGCCGAGAAACTCGAGGTCGGCCACCCAATGCACCGACTTGTTGACGCGCATGCCGGGCGGCGTCGCGATGCCGGGGGCTTCAGCGCGGTAGCCGAATCGTTCGCTGGCTTCGATGACCGCGTCGGCTTCGGCAGCGCTCAGCAGGTGGCGGATCTCGAACGCGAGCAGCCCGCCGAGTTCGATGTCGTGGCGCTCCGGGCGCAACTCGCCATCAGCGTGCAGCGCGAGCTGCGGCGGCGGTGTGACGAAGGCGTGGATCGGCGTGTCGGGCACGACGCCGCCTTGCGGCAGCGAGCCGGGCAGCAAGGCGACGGTGCGGTGCGCCGGCCAGAGCGACACCGCGCAGATGTCGTTCGGGTTGGCCACACCGACCGTCGCGTGCAGGTATGTCATGAGGCTGGATGGAGGAAGCACATCAAAGATTGTGGGCGATCCATCTTCCCGCGTGCTCAGCTCTTGAACGACGCACAAGAACCGTTCCCTACGCGACACGGTTCCCGGTTGTTCTCCACAATGCGTTGGCCGCCTGGCTGTGTCAGCGGGCCACCATCGATCAAGGAAAAGCACATGACTGTTTCAACCGACTACACGCCTCCCAAGGTCTGGACCTGGGCCCAGGCCAATGGTGGCGAGTTTGCGAACATCAACCGGCCGATCGCGGGTGCCACCCACGAGAAGGTGCTGCCGGTGGGCCGCCACCCGCTTCAGCTGTATTCGATGGCCACGCCCAATGGGGTGAAGGTCACGATCATGCTGGAGGAGTTGCTCGCGGCAGAGCACGCCGGTGCGGAATACGACGCCTGGCTCATCAAGATCACTGAGGGCAACCAGTTCGGTTCGGGTTTCGTCGAGGTCAATCCGAATTCGAAGATCCCGGCGCTGCTCGACCGCAGCACACCCAGCCCCATCCGCGTCTTCGAGTCCGGTTCGATCCTGCTGTATCTGGCCGAGAAATTCGGCGCCTTCCTGCCGAAGGACATCGCGGCGCGCACCGAAACGCTGAACTGGCTCTTCTGGCAGATGGGCAGCGCGCCCTACCTGGGCGGCGGCTTCGGCCACTTCT
>JAYVEB010000374.1:0-7969 GCA_043749095.1 Burkholderiales bacterium
CGAGGAAGCGCGGCAAATTTTGCGTGACATCGATTCACTCGACAGCCACAGCACCTTCCTGTTCGACAAGATCAACTTCCTGATGAACGCGACCGTCGGTTTCATCAACATCAACCAGAACAGGATCATCAAGCTGTTCTCAGTGGCCAGCGTCGCGTTGCTGCCGCCGACGCTGATCGCCAGCATCTATGGCATGAACTTCAAGTCGATGCCCGAGTTGCAGTGGGAGCTGGGCTACTCCTACGCGATCGGGCTGATGATCGCGTCGGTCGCCGCCCCGTTCATCTACTTCCGCCGCAAGGGCTGGCTGTGATGCGATGAAAGACAAGTGGTTGTTGATGCTGGGCGGCTTGGTGGTGGTGATTGCCGTGTTCGGCCTGAAGGTCTGGCATGCGCAGGGCATCTGCGGCGACCTGGGCGGCCGCTGGTCCGACGGGGAGTGCTATTTCGACGAGAAATCTGCGGTCGGCGGGGTGCCTCGCTGGTGAGTGAGCCCCAAGGTGACCTGCCTGGCCCCGTCCCTGGCCCCGTTTCCCAACGTATACCCCTGATCGCCTTGCTGCGGGTGGCCTGCGCCACCACGCTGATGGTGATGTCGTTCTCGATGCTGCAACCGGTGCTCGCGGTGCGGCTGCAGACGGCAGGCGTCAGTGCCTCGGCGATCGGTGTGCTGGCGATGCTGCCCTTCTTGACGGTGGCGTTGATGGTGCCGCTGATGCCTCCGCTGTTCGCGCGGGTCGGCGTGGCCACCGCTTACCGCATCGGCATGAGCCTGGAAGCGCTGGCGACGCTGGGCTATGCGGTCACCTCGAATTACGCGCTGTGGTGTGCGCTGGCGGTGCTGGGCGGCATCGGCGCGGCGGCGGTCTGGAACGGCACCGAAGCACTGATCGCGCACAACGCGCCACCCGATCGGCGCGGTCGCTTCACCGGGCTGTACCAGAGTGCGCTCGGCGGCGCATTGGCCGTCGGGCCCTTCCTGCCGGGCTTGTTGCCGCTGTCGCCGCAGGCGCTGACGGTGTTTGCCGCGTCGCTGATGTTGGCGGGGCTGTTCGTCACCTTCGGGCGCGGAGTCAGTGCCTTGCAGGCCAGCCACGAGGATGCGCTGCCGGCAGGCCTGTGGTCCACGATCTGCAGCGTGCCGGGCCTGGTGACGATCGCGTTCGCCGGCGGTGTGTTCGAGGCTGGTCTGGGCTCGATCACCACCGCCTACGGTTCGCAGTCCGGTCTGTCGCTGGCGGCGGCGACGTCGCTGGCCGGTGCGCTCGGCGTGGGCAGCTTTGCCTTGCAGTACCCCTGTGGCTGGCTGTCCGACCACGTGTCGCCGCGCACCGTCTTCGGACTGGCCAGTGTGCTTCTGTTGAGCGCATCGGCGGCCTTCGCGACCGCGACTGTGTGGCCGCC
The DNA here is from genome assembly GCA_043749095.1 of Burkholderiales bacterium. GTDB lineage: Bacteria > Pseudomonadota > Gammaproteobacteria > Burkholderiales > Burkholderiaceae_C > PBB1. Next base: position 1,405 of record JAYVEB010000374.1, read on the forward strand.
GGTGCTGTGGATCTGTGCTTTCGTCTGGGGCGCGGTCGGTGGTGCGTTGTACACGCTGACGATGATCCGCGTGGCGCATCAGTTTGCGTCGTCGGCCATCGCCGGCACTGCCGCGATGATCACCGGCTACACCGTCGGCGGCGCGGTCGGCCCGTCTTTCAGCGGCGTAATGATCGATCACTTCGGCGCACACGGACAGGCCGCGTGGCTGAGCGTGCTGTCGGTGGTGGTGCTGGTGCTGTCGCGTCGGTTTTCGGGTGATGCTGGGCACCACTGAGGCGAACTGCGCTCAGCCTGGCGACAAGGTTCGGCGCATCTGCTGCGCGAGTGCGCGGCCGCTGAGCCAGGCGCGCTCGATGCCGTCGGGCGCGTTGGACCCGGGATCGCCACTGGCGTGCCAGGCATCTCCGCAGGCACCCAGTCGCAGCGCCGCATTCCAACCGAAGGGCTCGCTGCGTGGCGTTCGCACCTGCGCATAACGCCAGCGGTGCGCGACCACATGCACAGGTGTGTCGAGGCGCACGCCGTGGCGGCCTTCGAAGGCGCGCAGCAATTCGGCGGTCACCGTCTCTGCCGGTGCTTCCAGGTGCTCGATCGCCCACTGTGGCGTGGCGTGCAGCACCCAGCGGCTGGCGACGCCCTCGACGTTCGTGCGACCGAGGCGTGCGTCGTCACGTCGCGCCAGCGACAGCACGCCGTGTGCATCGCTGCTGCGGTAGGTATCGAGCGCTGTGGGCAGTGGATGGGCCCACGCCGCCATCAACGTCCAGCACGGATCGCTGCGGGTGTGTCGCATTGCGTCCGCCAGTGCCGCGTCGGGTGCCAGCAGCGCCGCCGCTTGCTCGGCAGGCACTGCGGCCACGACCGCGTCGAATCGGGTGGCAATGACGGCACCCGTGCTCATTCGTAACTGCCAGCCAGCACCAGCCGCGTTCGGATCGATCGCGGTGACGTGGCGGTCGGTGGACAGCGTGACACCCGCAGGCAAGCTGGCCGCGAGCTGTCGTGCCAGCGCATTCATCGATGGCACGCCGTAGATCGATGATGGTGCCGGTGCGGTGCGCCGCGACGCATCACCTGCCGCCATGCCTTCGGTTTCGCTGTTGCCAGAAACCCAGCCCGCGTCTTGCCACGCCGCCACGTGCGCGCGGAACGCGGCCGTGGTCGCACTGAAACCCGGCGCGCCGTGGTCGAACGCACCAACCGTGCTGCGCCGCGTCGCACAACGGCCACCCGCGCCGTGGCTCTTGTCGTACAAGCTCACCGTGTGACCAGCATTTGCCAGCTCGGCAGCGACGGTCAAGCCGGCAATGCCGGCGCCGATCACGGCAACTTGGCTCATCGAACGGCACCCCGCTGCAGACGCTGTATGGCGCGCGCCGCGCATCAGGAATTCGCCTGCCGCTTCAGCCAGCGCATCAGCGCGCCGACACCCGGCAGCTTCTCGTACAGCTCTTCGGCCACGTCCCAGTAGTCGCGGTGCAGCATGATCAGCCCATTGGCATCGAGCTTCAGGTGCGAGGCGCCGCGCACCGTCTGCCGCTCGCGGCTGAAGCGTCGGAAACGGAAGATGAAATCCCAGGTCAGCACGCATTGGTCGCCCTGCGCCAGCACGTCATGGACGACGAAGTGCGGCGAATCGAGCGCCACGTACATGTGCTCGAACACCCGCTGGATCGCCGGCACGCCACGCACCTCGTTGAACGGGTCTTTGAAGTCAGCGTCGGGCGCATAGAAGTCGCCGAGCATGGGCAGGTCGGCTGGCGTCAAGGCCTCGAAGGCCTCGACGATGCGAGCCACGCGCGGGTCGCTGCTGCGCGCTGCCGAGCTGGCTTTCATGGCCTCGGCCTCACAGCCCGGTGACCCGCCGGATGGCATTGAAGTACAGGCCGTCGCCGAGGTGGCTCAGTGCCTTCAGGAAGCGGGTGAAGCGCTTCGGAAAGTGGATCTCGAATTCCCCAGCCGCCCAGCCAGCCAGCATTTCGCGCGCGGCATCTGCCGGCTGGATCAGCGCCGGCATCTTGAACTCGTTCTGTGCCGTCAGCGGCGTCTCGACGAAGCCCGGGCAGATCACCGACACGCCGATGCCCTGCGGCTGCAGATCCAGGTACAGCGTCTGCGCCAGATTGATCAGCGCGGCCTTGGTCGGGCCGTAGGCCAAAGCGTTCGGCAGGCCGCGGTAGCCGGCGACGCTCGCCACCAGACTGATGTGCCCCGACTTCTGCCGCAGCAGCACCGGCAGCACCGCGTCCAGCATGTACAGCGCGCCAACGTAGTTGACCTTGTCGTGCTGCAGCATCTGATCCAGGTCGAAGGCGGTCGCGCGCAAGGCCGCGTAATGGCCGGCGCAGTACAGCGCCATGTCCAGCCGGCCAAAGCGCGAGACGATGCGCTCCACGGCGCGCGCCATCGCGTCGCGGTCGGTGGCATCGAGCGCGATTCCCAGGCTGTCATTGTGAGCAGCCTCGAAGGCCGCGATGGCCGCCGCGTTGCGCGCCGACACGACGACCTTCGCGCCCCGTGCGTGCAGCAGCTGCGCGGTGGCCAGGCCGATGCCGCTGGATGCGCCGACCAGCCAGACGACGCGGCCATTCCAGTCAGTGATGCGGGGATTGAGTGACATGCAATGGCTCGCCTCAGGGCTTGTAGAACGACAGCGTCACATCGCCCAGCCGCACGCCGAACTTGCTCATCACCGCCTTGTTCAGCATCACGTGCTCGTCCATCAGGTACATCCAGTCGTCGAACTGCACCTCGTAGGTCTTGCCATCGACCGGCAGGTTCAGCGTGTAGCCCCACTGGAACGCATTGCCGGCGCTCTGGCCCTGTGCCGTGCCGACCACGTCGGCGGCGGTGCCGGTGTATCGGCCATCGGGCAGCTTTTTCAGGTGCCAGATGCGTTGCTGCTTTTCGCCATCGTTGTAGGTGAAGCGTTCGTCGAGCACGCCGCCGTCGCCTTGCCAACCGCACTTCATCGCCACGGTGAAGCGGCGCACCACCTTGCCTGACCGGTCGGTGAACAGGCCGTGCGCGGTGATGTCGCCGTCGAAGTAGGTCTTCAGGTCGAGCACCGGTTTCTCTGCCACGTAATCGGCGGGCGTCGGGCCCGCGCAGGAGGTCAGCAAGGCCATCGCGGCCAGGGTGGTTGCCCACCTCAAAAATCTGTTCATGGTGTTTTTCGCGCGTTGTGGATCAGCAGGGTGTAGAGCAGCACCGCCGCGCCGGCTTTCAGCAGGCAGGGCAGCAGGCAGTAGGCGGTGCTGAGCGCGGACAGCGCCTGCGGGCTGTCGCTGCCGGGGGCGTAGCCGAACCACGACAAGGCCGGCAGGGCCACGCCGGCGGCCAGCGCCAGGTTCAGCTTGGTCGCGAAATTCCACCAACCGAAGTAAGCGCCCTCGGACTGTTCGCCATGTCCCGCACGCTGGATCACGCCAGCGAGGATGGCGCTGGGCAATGTCAGGTCGGCGCCGAGCCCGATGCCGCTGAGCAGGCACACCGCGGTGTAGGCGATGACGTCGCCCGCGCCAAGCATCGTCGCGCCGCTGAACACGACGATGGCCAAGGCCATGCTGATCAGCCAGGCGCGCTCCAGCCCCCACCAGCGCACCGCACGCACCCACAGCGGGATCGACAGCGCGCCGGCGGCGAAATAGCTGGCGAGGAACAGGGGTTCGTACGACGGCGCCTGCAGCCGGTCGCGGATGAAGAACAGCACCAGCGTCGCTGGCACCGCACTGGCGATGCCGTTGACCAGGTAAACCGCCAGCAGCCTTCGGAATGCCGGTGTGGCAAACGGCAGCCGCATCGACACCGGGCGCACGGCTGAGCTGGATGGCGCTGGTGTCGGCGCGGCGCGCAGGCACAGCACGCCGATGGCCAGCACCAGCGCGAACACCACGGTTGTCACCGCCAGCCCGGCCAGCGATGGCAGCAGGCTGGCGACCAGCACGCCGACCAGCGCCAGGCCTTCACGCCAGGCAACGATGCGCGCGCGCTGCGGCGCATCGCCACCCAGCCGCGCCCCCCACGACTGGTGCACGACCGTGACCACGCTGTAGCCGAGGTAGGTCACCGCCAGCATCGCCGCACACCACACCAGCAAGGACGATGTGCCGCGGACCTGCGGAAAGAACAGCGCGGCGAAGCCGGCGGCCAGCACCATCGCCGCCATCACGATGGCCCACCAAGCCTGACGCCCGCCGCCGGCCAGCCAGCGGTCGGCAGCGCGCCCTATCAGCGGATCGGCGATGGCATCGAGCGCCCGTGCGCCCAGCAACACCGCGCCCAGCGTGGCCAGCGGAATGCCGAACTCGGTCGCGTAGTGGTTGGGCAGCACCACGTACAGCGGCAGCGCTACGAAGGCCAGCGGCAGGCCCAGCGCGCCGTAGCGCACGCCCTGTTGCCAGCGCACCGTCTCGACATCGCTCCTGCCAGCCGGGAAGGCGTCGGGGTCGATGGCGGCCGCCTCGTGCGGGCGGGCGGCGACATGTGCGGCCACGATCGGTGGGCCGGTCAGGAACCGCCGGGCGCACCAGCCAGCAGCGCCTCGCGCAGTCGGGGCTCGGAGGTGCGTGCCGACAGCCAGATGCCGAAGAACAGCCGGGTGAATTCAGCGTCGCGGATCTCACCGGTGAACCTGCCATTGACGAAATAGCGCGCTGCCACACCCGGCACCTGTACCCCAGTCGTGCGGTCGCCCGCGGCGACATCGGGGAAGGCCTGCTTCATCGCCGCCACCCAGCGGATCGCTTTCTCTGGAGCGATGGTGCCGCTGCGCCGCATTTCCTCGATCGAGCGTTCGGCGATGTCGGTGTTGTCGAAGCCGCGCGCATAGTCGAGTTCGAGCGCGAGCGGCGATTGCTCGAAGCGGGTCGCGTCGAAGCCCGGCTCGGCCCACAGCCGTGCGTCGTAGACGTGGAACAGCATGAAAGTCAATCGTCCGCTGCCGAGCAGCCGGGCGCCGGGCAACTCGCTGCGCACCTCGGGCGGTGGGAGCGGTGCCGATCGCGCCCGCGCCGTTGCGCTGAGCGTGAGTGGGCCGCACGCCAGCGGCAGTGCCAGCAGCGATCGGCGTTGGCGATCGATGGACCGGCGCTCGCTCATCTCAGTCGCGCTGCAGCGTGAATTGCATGACGTTGGTGTTGCCCATCGTGAACGCGGCCTCGCAGTAGGCGAGGTAGAACTCCCAGATGCGCATGAAGCGGCTGTCGAAGCCGAGTTGCCGCACCGGCCCGTCCTGGCTCAGGAAACGCTGCCGCCAGCGCAGTAGCGTCTCGGCGTAATCGAGACCGAATTCCAGCTCGTTGACCACCCGCAGACCGGCGCGTTCGGCGGCCAAGCGGAATTCGCGTGGGCTGGGCAACAGGCCGCCGGGGAAGATGTACTGCTGGATGAAGTCGGTCGAGTTGACGTAGCGATCGAACAGGTCGTCACGGATCACGATGCTCTGCACGCAGGCCCTGCCGCCCGGTTTCAGCTGCGCGGCCAGCGTCTCGAAGAAGCTGGGCCAGTATTCGCGGCCGACCGCTTCGAACATCTCGATCGAAGCGATGGCGTCGAACGGACGGGCGCCCTCGCTTTTGTCGCCACGTGCGGCGTTCAGATCGCGGTAATCCTGAAAGCGCAGCTCGCCCGGCAGTCCGGCATCGACGAGTCGCTTTTGCGCCCATTCAAGCTGCTCGCTCGACAGCGTGACGCCGGTGACGGTGGCGCCGAACTCGCGCGCCGCGCATTCGGCCAGCGCACCCCAGCCGCAGCCGATCTCCAGCACCCGGTCGCCCGGCTTGACGCCGCACTCGCTGAGCGCACGCCGCACCTTGGCCCACTGAGCATCCTCCATCGGCCGCGAGCGGTCGCCTTCGAACCACGCGCTCGAGTAGTTCATCGTCGGGTCCAGCCACAGGCGGTAGAACTCGTTGCCGAGGTCGTAATGCGCATGGATGTTTTTCTTGCTGCCGCGGCGTGAGTTGCGATTCAGCCAGTGCTTGGCGCGGTACAGCAGCGCGCCCCACCATGTGCCGTACACCAGTGATTCGACCTCGCTGCCATTGGCCAGGAAGAGCTTGATCAGCGTCGCCGGGTCGGGCGAAGTCCAGTCACCGGCGATGTAGGTTTCGGCGAAGCCGATGTCGCCGGAGCGCATCGTGGCTCCGCATACGTTCCAGTTGAGCAGGCGCATGCCGGCGCGCAGCCCGCCGTCGACGGCATGGCCGAAATGCAGGCCGGTGCCGTCGGGCAGGTGGATGTCGAGCGTGCCGTGCTTCAGGCTCTTCAGCAGCCGGAACACCGCGCGGGCAGCGGCAGGGGCGGTGTCGGGCAGGGCCGTGGTGGAAAGTGAGGCGGTGTTCATCACGTCGAGTCGGGTCATGCAGCGAGACTTGGAAGGATAAAAGCAGGGCGCGCTTTCAGCGCGTGACGAAAACAGCCGGCGGTGAGGGTTTGCGCCAGAGCGGCACCCGCTTGGCCCACAGCCGCAGCGCCTGCCAGTGGATGCGGCCGATCACGCCCAGCGTCATCAGCGGCATGCCGAAAAACGCCCGGCGCAGGCTGCGAGCCGACAGCACCT
>JAYVEB010000375.1:0-21821 GCA_043749095.1 Burkholderiales bacterium
GCATCGTCGTCGTCGATGACGACGCCCGCATCCGCGACCTGCTGCGGCGCTACCTCACCCAAGAGGGCTTCGAGGTGCTGCTGGCCGAGGACGCCAAGGCGCTGAACCGGCTGCTGACCCGCGAGACGGTCGACCTGATCGTGCTCGACCTGATGCTGCCCGGCGAAGATGGCCTGTCGATCTGCCGCCGGCTGCGCGCGGCCAACGACCTGACGCCGATCATCATGCTGACTGCGAAGGTCGAGGATGTGGACCGCATCGTCGGGCTCGAGGTGGGCGCCGACGACTACCTGCCGAAGCCGTTCAACCCGCGCGAGCTGCTGGCGCGCATCCATGCGGTGCTGCGTCGCCGGCCCTCGCTGGAGGCGCCTGGTGCACCGGCCAAGGAAGCGATGACGGTGACCTTCGGCCCGTTCGAATTCGACCTCGCGCTGCGGCGGCTGTCGAAGGAAGGCGAACAGATCGCGCTGACCACCGGCGAGTTCTCGATGCTGAAGGCGCTGGTGCGGCACCCGCGCCAGCCGCTGTCGCGCGACAAGCTCGCGCAGCTGGCGCGCGGCCGCGAGTTCGAGCCCTTTGACCGCAGCCTCGACGTGCAGATCTCGCGCCTGCGCAAGATGATCGAGCCTGACCCAGCCCAGCCGCGCTACATCCAGACGGTGTGGGGTGTCGGCTATGTGTTCGTGCCCGACGAATCGACTTGAGCGAGTCGCTCCAGTGGAAGGCCTGCTCAGGGCAGCCGGGCCCGTTCCCGTGCGGCGTGACTGGATGCGTCAGCCATGCCGCGTAAGCACATCGCGCTGAGCCTGTTCTGGCGCACCTTCGTGCTGCTGGCGCTGCTGCTGGTGGGTGGCGTGTTCGCCTGGACGCAAACCTTCCGCGCGCTCGAGTTCGAGCCCCGTGCGGTGCAGGCGGCGCAGCAGATCGCGAGCCTGGTGAGCCTGTCACGTGCGGCCCTGAGCGGGCCCGACGGCATCCACCGGCTGACCCTGATCAAGAGCCTGCCGGATGAGGGCGGGGTCAAGCTGGCACCACGCGAGCCCGGCGATCGCTGGACGCCGTACGAAGTCGATCGCTTCTCGCGCGCCATCGGTGCCGAATTGCGCTCGCGGCTGGGCGCCGACACGCTGGTGGCAAGCGCCGTCAATGGCGCCGCCGGCCTGTGGGTCGGCTTTGCGATCGACGGCGACCTCTACTGGCTGCAGGCCGACCCGACTCGCCTCGGCCCGATGGCCACCAGCACGCTGGTGATCTGGGTCGGCATCGCGCTGCTGGCCACCGTGCTCGCGTCGGTGGCGATCGCCCGCGCGATCAACAAGCCGTTGCGTGACCTGTCGTTTGCTGCCAGCCGCATCCGCGAAGGCGAGTTCGACTCGCGACTCGACGAGAGCACGCTGACCAGCGAGATCCGCCAGGTCAACATGGGTTTCAACCGCATGGCGCGCGAGCTGGCCAAGCTGGAAGAAGACCGCGCGGTGATGCTGGCCGGCATCTCGCACGACCTGCGCAACCCGCTGGCCCGCCTGCGGCTCGAAGCCGAAATGAGCGTGCAGGACGAAGAAGCGAAGAACAACATCGCGCTCGACATCGACCAGCTCGACGCCATCATCGACAAGTTCATGGACTACTCGCGGCCGGGCGAGGTGCGGCTGTCGCCGGTGCACCTGAGCGGCGTGGTCGACCGCGAGATCGCCTCGTTCCGCGACCCGACCAACATCCGCATCACCTCGCGGGTGGCGATCGACACCAAGGTGCTGGCCGATGACACCGAACTCGGCCGCGTGCTGCAGAACCTGTTCGAGAACGCGCGCCGCTACGGCCGCAGCGCCGACTCCGGCATCGCCGAGGTGGAGATCACCTACGCCCGCGAAGGCCCGTGGGTGGGCTTGAGCATCCGCGACCACGGCAGCGGCGTCGACCCGAAAAAGCTCGCGCAGCTGACGACCCCGTTCTTCCGCGGCGACGCCGCCCGCACCGCAGCGACCGGCGCCGGCCTAGGCCTCGCGATCGTCGACAAGGCGATGCAGCGCATGGGCGGCACGCTGGAACTCGGCAACGCCACCGAAGGCACCGGCATGGTGGCGCGCATCCGGCTCAAGCGGGCGCTGTGAGCGCCGATGCTCGCTATCGGTAGACCAGGCAGACCGCCCGGGTCTCGATCGATTCGCCTCTCCCGACCGGCCCCATGCGTTCGGCCGTCTTGGCCTTCACGTTGATCTGATCGAGTTCGAGCGCCAACGCCTGCGCCAGTCGCAGGCGCATCGCCAGGATGTGCGGCGCCATCTTCGGCGCCTGGGCGACGATGGTGGTGTCGATGTTACCGATCTGCCAGCCGGCGGCACGCACACGCCGCGCCGCCTCGGCCAGCAGCGCCACTGAATCGGCACCGCGGAACTGCTCGTCGGTGTCGGGGAAATGACGGCCGATGTCGCCCATCGCGACCGCGCCGAACAGCGCATCGGTGATCGCATGCGACAGCGCATCGGCGTCGGAATGCCCGAGCAGGCCGTGGGTGTGCGGGATGGTCACACCGCCCAGAATCAACGGCCGCCCGGCCACCAGCGCATGCGTGTCCCAGCCTTCGCCGATGCGAAATGCAGGGCCCTTCATCGGTTTGTTCATCGCACGGCTTTCAAGCTCAGGTCAGCGGGTACGCAACAGGCGCTCGGCCAGTGCGAAGTCAGGGGGGAAGGTCACCTTGAAATTCTCCGCGGGGCAGCGCACCAGGCGGGGCGCATGGCCCATCGCTTCGATGGCGCTGGCTTCGTCGGTGACAGTGGTGCCGCGCTGCGCGGCCGACGCGAGCGCCTCGCGCAGCAACCCAAGACGAAACATCTGCGGCGTCTGCGCCTGCCACATCTGCGCGCGATCGACGGTGGCGGCGACACGGCCCGCATGTTCGCGCTTCAGCGTGTCGGCCACCGGCAGCGCCAGCAGGCCGCCGATGTCGTCGCCCAGGCAGCCATCGATCAGCGCATCGACCCATTCGGGGCGGATCAGGCAGCGCGCGGCGTCGTGCACCAGCACCCAGTCGGTGGTCTGCACGCCACGTTCGGTCAACTCGCGCAGTCCTGCGGCGACGCTGTCGGCGCGGGTGGCGCCACCGGTGCGGGCGACCCAGCCATCGAACTGCGGAACGCGAGACTCGAACATCCCGTCAGCGGGGCTCAGCACCACCAACACCCGATGCAGGCGGGTCACTTGCTTCAGCGCCCGCAAGGTGTGGCCGACCACCGTGCTGCCGGCCAGCGCTTCGTACTGCTTGGGTCCTGCTGTGCCAGCCCGCTCACCGTGGCCGGCGCAGGGCACCAGGCCGTAAAGGCGGGGCGACGTGCGCTGGGATTCGATGGCGGATTCAGTGTGTGGCATCACGGGGTTGGCAACAGCGCGAATTCTATAATTCAGGCTTGCATCGCCCCGTGGGTATCGTCTCCCGGGGCGCTTCGCTTTTTGCGTCACGCATCTCGTGCAGACACCTTCGATCGCCCCCGGCAAACGCCACACCCTGCCCCGCCCGCTCGGCTCCGCCGATGCGCTTCTGCTGGCGCGCCATGCACAGGCGCAGACCGCACAGAAGCGGCTGACCGCCATCGTCACCGCCGAGCCGGCCGACACACAACGTCTCGAAGGCGAGCTGGCCTTCTTCGCGCCCGAGTTGCGCATCGCCGTCTTTCCTGACTGGGAAACGCTGCCCTACGACACCTTCTCGCCGCACCAGGACCTGATCTCCGAGCGGCTGGCCACGCTGTGGCGGCTGCTGCAGTCGCACAAGGACGGCACGCTCGACGTGGTGCTGATGCCCGCCTCGACCGCGCTGGTGCGGCTTGCACCACCGAGCTTCCTGGCCGCCTATACCTTCCACTTCAAGCAGAAGGAAAAGCTTAACGAGGTGGCGCTGAAGTCTCAGCTGACGCTGGCCGGGTATCAACATGTGAGCCAGGTGGTGTCGCCCGGCGAGTACGCGGTGCGCGGCGGGCTGATCGACCTGTTCCCGATGGGCTCGCTGGTGCCGTATCGCGTCGACCTGTTCGGCGATGAGGTCGATTCGATCCGCACCTTCGACCCCGACAGCCAGCGCAGCCTGTACCCGGTGCCCGAGGTGCGGCTGCTGCCGGGTCGCGAGTTTCCGATGGACGAGGGCGCGCGCACCGCCTTTCGCGCCCGTTGGCGCGAACGCGTCGAGGGCGACCCGACCAAGGTGCGGCTCTACAAGGACATCGCGACGGGCATCGCCACCGCCGGCATCGAGTACTACCTGCCGCTGTTCTTCGACCAGACGGCGACGATCTTCGATTACCTCGCGGGCGACACCAAGGCAGGCACCGACCAAGCGGCCGCGCTGGTGCTGCACGGTGAGGTCGACGAGGCGCTGAAACTCTTCTGGACCGACACCCGCGAGCGCCATCGCTTTTTACAGCACGACCGCGAGCGGCCGATCCTGCTGCCGGAAGACCTGTTCCTGAAATCGGACGAGTTCTTCACGCTGGCCGGTGCGCACGCGACGCTGAGCCTGCGCGGCCGCAGCACCGAAGGCGCTGCCGAGACCGCCTGGGCGCGGCCACTGCCCGACCTCGGCGTCGACCGTGGCGCGCCGGAGCCGCTGAAGAAGCTGCAGATCCACGTTGGCACCACCAGCCACCGGGTGCTGATCGTCGCCGAGACGCAGGGCCGCCGCGAGAGTCTGCTGGAGTTGCTGCGCGACAGCCGCATCGAGCCGCCGAGCGTCGCCTCGCTGGCCGCGTTCCAGGCTGGCGACGAGCGCTTCGCGATCGCCGTCGCGCCGCTGGCTGAAGGTTTTTTCTGGACGGATGCCGACGAGAACGCCGCGATCGAGTTCGTCACTGAGACCGAACTGTTTGCGACCAGCCCGACCGCACGCCGGCGCCGCAAACAGGAGCAGGTCAGCGACGTCAACGCGCTGATCAAGGACCTGTCGGAGCTGAAGGTCGGTGACCCGGTCGTGCACATCAACCACGGCATCGGGCGTTACGTCGGCTTGCGAAATATCGATTTAGGCGATGGCGACAGCGAGTTCCTGCACCTCGAATACGCCGACAAGGCGACGCTCTATGTGCCGGTGGCGCAGCTGCACCTGATCAGCCGCTACACCGGCGTCAGCGCCGAAGAAGCGCCGCTGCACCGGCTTGGCTCGGGCCAATGGGAGAAGGCCAAGCGCAAGGCCGCCGAGCAGGTACGTGACACTGCTGCCGAGCTGCTGAACCTGTACGCCCGCCGCGCCGCGCGCGAGGGCTATGCGTTCCGCTTCTCGGCGCACGACTACGAGGCCTTCGCGGCCAGCTTCGGCTTCGAGGAAACACCCGACCAGAAGGCCGCGATCCACGCGGTGATCCAGGACATGGTCAGCCCGAAGCCGATGGACCGGCTGGTCTGCGGCGACGTCGGCTTCGGCAAGACCGAGGTCGCGCTGCGCGCCGCCTTCGTCGCCGTCACCGGTGGCAAGCAGGTCGCGATCCTCGCGCCGACGACGCTGCTGGCCGAACAGCATTTCCAGAACATCTCCGACCGTTTCGGCAAGTGGCCGATCAAGGTCGCCGAGATGTCGCGCTTCCGCTCGGCCAAGGAAATCAAAACGGCGCTCGAAGGCCTGGAAGACGGCACGATCGACATCGTGGTCGGCACCCACAAGCTGCTGAGCCAGAACACGAAGTTCAAGCGCCTCGGCCTGCTGGTGATCGACGAGGAACACCGCTTCGGCGTGCGCCACAAGGAGGCGATGAAGGCACTGCGCGCCGAGGTCGATGTGCTGACGCTGACCGCGACGCCGATCCCGCGCACGCTGGGCATGGCATTGGAAGGCCTGCGCGACCTGAGCGTGATTGCGACCGCGCCGCAGCGGCGCCTGGCGATCAAGACCTTCGTGCGCAGCGAGTCCAGCGGCACGATCCGCGAGGCGGTGCTGCGTGAGCTGAAGCGCGGCGGGCAGGTGTACTTCCTGCACAACGAGGTCGAGACGATCGAGAACCGGCGCAGCAAGCTCGAAGAGCTGATCCCCGAAGCGCGCATCGCCGTCGCGCACGGCCAGATGCCCGAGCGCGAGCTGGAAAAAGTCATGCGCGATTTCGTCGCGCAGCGTCACAACGTATTGCTGTGCTCGACCATCATCGAGACCGGTATCGATGTGCCGAGTGCCAACACCATCGTGATCAGCCGCGCCGACAAGTTCGGCCTGGCGCAGTTGCACCAGCTGCGCGGCCGCGTCGGCCGTTCGCATCACCAGGCTTATGCCTATCTGCTGGTGCCCGATGTGGAAGCGCTGACCAAGCAGGCGCAGCAACGGCTGCAGGCCATTCAGGACATGGAAGAACTCGGCTCCGGCTTCTACCTCGCGATGCACGACCTCGAGATCCGCGGCGCTGGCGAGGTGCTGGGCGAAAACCAGAGCGGCAACATGATGGAAGTCGGCTTCCAGCTCTACAACGAGATGCTGGCCGAGGCGGTGCGATCGTTGAAGGCGGGGAAGGAGCCCGATCTGCTGTCACCGCTCGCCGTGACGACCGAGATCAACCTGCATGCGCCCGCGCTGCTGACCACCGACTACTGCGGCGATGTGCACACGCGCTTGAGCTTGTACAAAAGGTTGGCCTCGGCCAGCAAGAACGAGCAGATCGACGCGATGTTGGAGGAGATCACCGACCGCTTCGGCAAGCTGCCGCCGCAGGGCCAGACGCTGTTCGCCGTGCACCGGCTGCGGGTGCTGGCCAAGCCCTTCGGCGTCAGCAAGATCGATGCGGCACCGAGCCTGATGGTGATCAGCTTCCGCCCCAACCCGCCGATCGACGCGATGAAGATCATCGAGCTGGTGCAGAAGAACCGCCACATCAAGCTCGCCGGCAACGACAAGCTGCGCATCGAGCGCGCGATGCCCGAAGCGAAGGACCGCGCGCAGACGATCCGCGAGGTACTGCGCGCGCTGGGGCAGCCGACCGAGGCGAAGGCCAGCCCTCAGAAGGTGTGAGATTTCGTCGCGAGCGAGCCGAGGTGGCGTCGAGGATGCGGAACCGTACCCAGGTACGGTGAGCACCGGAAACGCCAGATCGGTTCGCGCAGCAGAAAGATCACACCTTCTCAGCGGAACATCTGGGCCGGGAACTGTCCGTTGGCGCCCTGACACATGCCGACGAACCGGCTGAAGTCCGGGCTTGCCTGCATATTGCAGTTCAGCATGCCCATCGGCACGCCGTTTTGCGTCAGGGTCATGCTCAGCCGCAGCAGGTTGCCGTCGAGCTGGCCTTCGCCGATGCCGGCCGGCTGACCGCCCGCCTGCGCGGTAAATCGCAATTGATTTCCCTGCTGCGCGAACTGGTAGGTCTCGCCGCTGAGCGTGCGCCACAGGCCGGCGATGTCGGGTAGTGAAGGAGCGGACACCACCGGCTGGATCGGCTGCACAGGTGCCGTCGGTTGAACTGGCACCTCAGGCTTCACCTTCGGCCTGACCGGCGGAGCGTCGGTGTTGGTGTTCGCCGGGTTCGGTGCGTAGGTCGCTATCTCGACCAGCACCAGCACGCCGACCACGATGCCGATCCACATCTTCTTCCGGCTCTTGGGCGGCTCTGCTTCCTGGTCTGAAGACTGCAGCTTCAGGCCCGGCAGCTTCGCCAACGTCTCGACCAGGCGCTGCAAGTCGCCGCGCCAGCAGGTGTCGGCCAGCTCCAGCGCCTGGCGCCGCACCAGCGGTTTCAGGTCGTCGCTGAGCGCAGATTCATCGGGCAGCGGGGTGCCGTCGATCAGCACTGGCACGACACGGATGCCGCGGTGCAAGGCGGTGCTGATTTCCTGGCGGATCCAGTCGTGTGGATCGTCGAGCCGACGCCGCCCATGAGCGTCAGTGATCTCCAGCCACTTCGGGCCGATCAGCACCAGCATCACCACGCAGGCTTCGAGCGCCTGGTTGAGGGCCTCGGCGAACTCGACGCCGAGGTCGATGCCTTCGATGTCGCGAAAGATGTTGGACGGGCCAAAGTGATCGGCCAGGCCATCGGCCAGCCGCCCGGCGGCCTGGCGCGTATCGTCACGCCGATAGCTGACGAAAATACCTCCCGCCATTGCCCTGCCCTCCGAGGCTGAATTTCCTTAGCCAGCTCAAGGCAGTTTAGACCGCACCCTGCTTCGCCTCGGCTGATTCCGACCCCCAACTTCACCCCTGACTTCCATGAGCAATCCAACAGGCCTCACGCTGCGTGGTGTCACCCCGCCACTGCGGCTCGCCGACTTCAAGCTGATCGCGTTCGACATGGACTCGACGCTGATCAACATCGAGTGCGTCGACGAGATCGCCGACGCCGCCGGCCGCAAGGCCGAGGTGGCGGCGATCACCGAGGCGGCGATGCGCGGCGAGATCACCGACTACAAGGACAGCCTGCGCCGGCGGGTCGCGCTGCTGCGCGGCGTCACCGTGGCGCACATGGAGCAGGTCTACACCGAACGGCTGCGACTCAATCCGGGCGCCGAGGCGCTGGTGGCAGCTTGCAAGGCGGCCGGCCTGAAGGTGCTGCTGGTGTCGGGCGGCTTCACCTACTTCACCGACCGCATCCGCGACCGGCTCGGCATCGACTTCACCCGCTCCAACGTGCTGGAGATCGAGCCCGGCCCGAACTGCGGCCAGCTCACCGGCCGGATGGTCGATCAGCCCTGGGGCGACATCTGCGATGGCGTCGAGAAGCGGAAGATGCTGTTGGAAACCTGCGCGCAACTGGGGATCAACCCGTCACAGGCGATTGCGATGGGCGACGGCGCCAACGACCTGCCGATGATGGGCGCGGCCGGTCTGTCGGTGGCGTACCACGCGAAGCCGACCGTGCGCGAGCAGGCCATGGTCGCGATCGACAGCGGCGGACTCGATCGGCTGCTGGAGGTGGTGCGGCCGTGAGGGCTGAAGGCTGCGAAGGCTGAAGGCCCTGACCGCGGACACCTAAGCGCGGAGGTCCGACACCCGGTCGACGATGGCGGCATACAGATCACGCGTCGATGCGATGGCCGCCTCCTGCATCTGCTGCGCGCTCAGCACCTGGCCGTTCGCGCCTTCCAGCGCGCGGGTGGCGGTGGCGCTGGCCACCACCGTCGGCGCATAGCCCAGGTTGAAACCGCCGTGCGCGGTCGAGTTGATGCACATGTGCGTCATGAAGCCGGCCAGCATGATCTTCTGGATGCCGATGGCCTTCAGCCGCTCGTCCAGGTCGGTCTGCACGAAGGAATTGGGGTAGTTTTTGGTGATCACCGGCTCGCCGGCAATCGGCGCCACCTCTTCCGAAATCGCACCGATCTCTGCCTGGGTGTCGTAAGGCGTACCCGCGCCACCATCATGCTGGATGTGGAACACCGGCACCTTCAGATCGCGCGCCATCTCCAGCAATTTCGCGGCTTCGGCGATCGCCTGCTCGACGCCACTGAGCTGCATCACGCCCCGGCGGTAGGTGTTCTGCAGGTCGATCATGATCAGCGCCGAGTCGTGCAGCTGTCCGGGCTCTTGGCCCAGGCCGACGATGTCTCTCAGAGACGGGGATGCAGATGTGGTGGGCATGTGTGTACTCCGGTGCGGTCAACGATTTCGAATTTTCAAGGCGGTGTCGGCAACACGACGATGCCGTCTTCGTCTGCGACCAGCCATTCACCCGGCCGCACGGTGATGCCCTGGATCGACAGCACGCCGTCGCGCAGGCCCTGGTTCTTGCGGTCGGTGGGCAGCGGCATCAGCGCCAGCGCGCGGATGCCCACATCGGCTTCGGCCAGCTCGGCGCTGTCACGCACACAACCTTCGACGACGATGCCAGCCCAGCCATTCTTTGCGGCGGACGCCGCAATGTTGCCGCCGACCAGCGCGCACCTGAGCGAGCCGCCACCGTCAACGACCAGCACGCGGAACGAGCCGGAGCTGTCATGCAAGTGCAGATCGCAGAGGTTGCAGGTGTTGCTGACACTGCGGTTGTCGGACGCGGTCAATGCGCTGCTTGAAGTCATGGCGGGCTCCTGTGGCGTGGGCCCGCCACTGTGCCACGCCGGAGTGCGATCAGGCCACCGCAGCCGAGGGCGATGGCCGCGTCGCCCGTTTGCGCTGGACGCCCAGGCCGACCACCGCCGCCGAGGCCACGCCCACCGTCAGCGCCAGCGCCGAGCCGTAGAACACCGCCGACGGCGAGCCGTGGTCGAGCAGCGCACCGAACACCGGCGCCGCCATGGCGAAGCCTAGGTCCAGGCCCGAGTACACCATGCCGTAGACACGGCCGGTGGCACCCGGTGGCGCGGCCTGCTTGATCAGCATGTCGCGCGACGGGCCGGCCAGCCCGGTGCCGAAACCGGCCACCGCCGTCAGCACCACCGCCATCACGCCCGGCAGCACGCCGCTGCCGACCAGCACCAGCAGTGCCGCAGAAGCGAGCAGGCAGGAACTGATGATCTTTTCGAGCCGGTCGCTGCGCGACGCCAGAAAGCCCCCGATGACGATGCCCACCGCGCCGAACAGCATGTAGCCGCTGACCACCAGCGAGGTCAGCGTCAGCGGCAGGCCGGTGATCTGTTGCAACGCCGGGCTGGCGAACCCCTGGATGGCGCTGAGCGCGCAGGTCGACCAGAAGAAGAACGAGAAACACATCCACACCGATGGCAGGCGCAGGAACGCTATCGGGTGCTCGGGCGCCAGCGGCTGTCCGCCCTTGCCGAGGGCTGCGGGCACCGGCGCCCACTCGCCCTGGCGGTCGTCGATCGCGTCGCGCTGCCACCACAGGATCGCCATCACCACCACCGCCAGCATCGAGGCGCAGGCAGCGGCCACGCGCCACGAGCCGAAGGCGGCGGTCAGGCCGGTCAGAAACAGCGGCGCGGCGGCCCAGCCCAGGTTGCCGGTCAGGCCGTGGGTGCTGAACGCATGGCCGAGGCGCGCGGCCGAGACACGCCGGTTCAGGATGGTGAAGTCAGCGGGGTGGAACGGGCAGTTGCCCAGCCCGGCAAGCGCTGCCGCCAGCATCAGCCCACCGTAGCCGGTGGCGAGCGACACCGCGACGCCGGCCAGCGCAAAACACGACAGCGCGGCAAACAGCACCGGGCGCGCGCCGATGCGGTCGACGACGAACCCGGCCAGCGCCTGCCCGATGCCGGAAATCACGAAGAAGGTGGTGACCAGCAGGCCCAGCTCGGCATAGCTGAACCCGAAGTCGCGGATGAACAGCGGGAACAGCGGCGGCAGAAGCAGGTGAAAGAAGTGCGAGGTGCCGTGCGCGAGGCCGACCAGGCCGATCGTGCGGGCGTCTTGCCGCAAGGAAACGGTGGTGGCGGCAGTCGGGGTGGAGGCGGAAGGGGTCATCGCAGGCATCGGTGAGGTCGGCGGATCGCCGATCAGGGGCTGTCAATGTAGTGTCATCGCGTGCGTCGCAGTGACGATAGTCGGACAATGGTTGTTGCGATCCGGACAAGCCTGTTCGCAGTAGCCACACCACCCATCGGGAGAGAACATGAAAGCACCCGTCGCCAAGCGGCACGTCGTCGTGCCTCCGATCGATCCGCAGGTCTATGCGCCGACCGCCGCTCGCCCGCTGCGCGCCAAGCTGCGCCATCTGGCGGCCGACACCCGCGTCGAGCCGCACAGCCACCCGTGGGCGCAGATCGCGATGTCGAGCAAGGGCGTGATCCGCATGACCGCCAGCGACAGCACCTACCTGGTGCCGCCACAGCGCGCGCTGTGGATCCCGCCGGGCATCGAGCATGTGGTCACCGTGGTCGAGGACGCCGACCTGTGGACGCTGTACCTGCATTAGGACAGCGACCACACCGGCCCGCTGCGCACCACCGACAGCGATGGGGCGTGGCGGCAATGCCGGGTGCTGGAGGTGTCGAGCCTGCTGCGCGAACTGGTGGCGCACCTGCCATTTGTGCCCGGCGACGGCCCCTCTAACGAGCGCGAGCGCAGCATCGGCCACCTGGTGCAGGACGAACTGGCCAATGCCCGCCCGGTGCGCCTGGGCGTCGACCTGCCGCGCGACAAGCGCCTGCGGGCGCTGTGCGACAGCGTGCTCGAAGACCCGGCCCGCTGGGTCACGCTCGACGATGCGGCCCGCCATGTCGGTGCGAGCACCCGCACCATCGCGCGGCTGTTCCGCGCCGAGCTGGACACCACCTTCGTGCAGTGGCGCCAGCAGGTGCTGCTGGCGCGCGCACTGTCGATGGCCGCCCGCAAGCTGCCAATGAGCACGATCGCCGCCGAACTCGGCTACGCCAGCGCGAGCGCGTTCAGTGCGATGGTGAAGCGCTCGGTCGGGATGTCACCGAGCCGCTTGCTGGGGTGATGCGAACCGCCCGGCGGGGAGGTTCACCATCCTGCGGGGCTGCCGTGGGCAGCGCAAAGCTGCAGGCGCAGCAAACGATAATTCGATACGCAGCGCGATCCGCGCCGGCATCCGCTTTGGCCCACGCATCTTCATGACCCAGGTCCTCTACGATTTCACCCGCCAGGACGCGCGCGGCGTCAGTTGCACCGCTCAAGCCTGGGCCAAGGTGCCGGTGGCATTGACGCCGCCCGAGCGCTCCGCATTGAAAGCCCGCGCCGCGGCGCTGCTGAAGCAGCACAACGCGGTGCTAGTGGCCCACTACTACGTCGATGGCGACCTGCAGGACCTGGCGCTGGAGACCGGCGGCTGCGTCGCCGACTCGCTGGAAATGGCGCGCTTCGGCCGCGACCACGCGAGCCAGACGCTGGTCGTCGCCGGGGTGAGATTCATGGGCGAGAGCGCGAAGATCCTCAGCCCCGCCAAGCGGGTGCTGATGCCCGACCTCGACGCGACCTGCTCGCTCGACCTCGGTTGCCCCGCCGATGCGTTCTCCCAGTTCTGTGACGCGCACCCGGACCGCACCGTGGTCGTCTACGCCAACACCAGCGCGGCGGTGAAGGCGCGCGCCGACTGGATGGTGACCAGCTCCTGCGCGCTGGCGATCGTCCAGCACCTGAAGGACCAAGGCCAGAAGGTGCTGTGGGCGCCCGATCGCCACCTCGGCCGCTACATCCAGCAGCACACCGGCGCCGACATGCTGATGTGGAACGGCGAGTGCATCGTGCACGACGAGTTCAAGGGCCTCGAACTCGAACTGCTGAAGGCACAACACCCCGACGCCAAGGTGCTGGTGCACCCCGAATCGCCCGAAGCGGTGGTGAAGCTGGCCGATGTGGTCGGCTCGACCTCGCAGTTGCTGAACGCGGTGACGACGATGGACGCGCAGACCTTCATCGTCGCGACCGACAACGGCCTGATGCACCGGATGCGTCAGCTCGCCCCGACGAAGACGCTGCTCGAAGCGCCGACCGCCGGTGACAGCGCCACCTGCAAGAGCTGCGCGCACTGCCCGTGGATGGCGATGAATGCGCTGCAGGGCGTCATCGACTGCCTGGAGTCCGGCCGCGGCGAGATCCAGGTCGACGAGCCGATCCGCACCCAGGCACTGGGCTGCATCGACCGGATGCTGGACTACGTCAAGGCCAACCCGACGGCGACGCAGAAGCCGGGCTTGGTGCCGCACCTCGGCGCGGCCTAAAGACATGACCACCCCCACGCGCCTTCGGCACTGCCCTCCGGGGGGGCGCTCAGGCTCTTTGGGGAGGCCCGGCGCAGCCTGAGATGTTCGACACCAACGAAGACCTGGCCGCGGCCCGCGCGCGCAACGTGCGCGATGCGCTGCGCGAGGACATCGGCCAGCGCGACTGGACGGCCGAGCTGGTGCCGGCTGAGCAGCGCGTCGCCGCGCGGGTGGTGGTGCGCGAGGAAGCCGTGCTGTGCGGGCGCGACTGGTTCGACGCCTGCGTGTTCGCGCTGGACCCTGGCGCGCGCGTAGCCTGGCAGGTGGCCGAAGGCGCGCTGATGGCGGCGAACACACACGTCTGCCACATCGAATCGAACGCCCGCGCGCTGCTGTCGGCCGAGCGGCCTGCGCTCAATTTCCTGCAGCTGCTGTCCGGCACCGCGACGCTGACGCGGCGCTTTGTCGATGCGATCGCCGGTGCCTCACCCGTCATTGGAAACCGCACGCGCAGCTGCATGATCCTCGACACCCGCAAGACGCTGCCCGGCCTGCGCCAGGCGCAGAAGTACGCGGTGCGCACCGGCGGTGGCCACAACCAGCGGCTGGCGCTGTGGGATGGCATCCTGATCAAGGAGAACCACATCGCGGCGGCGGGCGGCATCACCGCCGTGCTGCGCAACGCACAGGCGCTGAACGCGGGCGTCGACATCCAGATCGAGGTCGAATCGCTGGTCCAACTGGCCGAGGCGCTGGCCGCCGGTGCAGCGAGCGTGCTGCTGGACAACTTCGACCTGGCCGGCATGCGCGAGGCGGTGGCGCTGAATGCCGGGCGCGCGCTGCTGGAAGTCTCGGGTGGCGTGCAGCTGGACCAGGTGCGCGAGATCGCTGGCACCGGTGTCGACCGGATCTCGATCGGCCGGTTGACCAAGGATGTCAGGGCCACCGATTACTCGATGCGGGTGCTGAACATCCTCTGAATCGGTGCCCAAGCGGCGCACGGCGCCGATCTGGGCCGCACTTTCGGTGCTGTTCCCGGGCTGGACAGGCTCCCGCGGCCGGACACTGTCGTTTCAGCTCCACGGAGGAGCGGAGACCGCCATGAGCACCGATTTCGATTCGATCCACAACCATCACGAGCGTGCGGTGCTCGACGCGGTGCTGGCCGCTGCGCCGCGTTTTGCGCATCTGGGCGACCCGCAGATCCAGGCCGATGTCGCCTGCGTCGCACTGAACCGACTGCCGCCGCGCTACATCCGCCACGACGTCGATTTCTCGTTCTACCTGACCGAACGCGAGCGCAACGAAAACGAAGCCTCGATCAGCGAAGCCGTTGAGTTCGCCTACCAGTTCGTGCAGGCCAAGGTCGCGATGCGCGCGCGGCGCTGATACATGAGATCAGACGCTGATGCCGCGCGTCTTCGGCTTCTTGCCGGCACGTGCCCCGCGCATCAACACTGTCGGGAAACTGACGGGCAAGGCATACGGGTAGTCGCGGCTGTAGTGCAGCCCGCGGCTCTCGTGGCGCATCAGCGCCGAACGGACGATCAGCTCGGCGCAATCGACCAGGTTGCGCAACTCCAACAGGTCGCGGTTGACGCGGAAGCTGCCGTAGTAGTCGTCGATCTCGCTGCGCAGCAGCTTGATGCGATGCAGCGCGCGCTCCAGCCGCTTGGTCGTGCGCACGATGCCGACGTAGTTCCACATCAGCAGCCGCAGCTCGTCCCAGTTGTGCGCGATGACCACCTGCTCATCGGCGTTCTCGACCTGGCTCTCGTCCCACACCGGCAGCGTCGGCTCACTGCGTTCGGGCTGCGCCTCGATGTCCAGCGCACAGGTGCGGCCCAGCACCACGCATTCGAGCAGCGAGTTGCTGGCGAGGCGATTCGCGCCGTGCAAGCCGGTGTAGGTGGTTTCGCCGACCGCGTACAGCCCCGGCAGGTCGGTGCGGCCGTGCAGGTCGGTGACCACGCCGCCGCAGGTGTAATGCGCAGCCGGCACCACCGGAATCGGCTGCCGCGCGATGTCGATGCCGAGCGCCAGGCAGCGCGCGTGGATCGTCGGAAAATGTTCCTTCAGGTAGGCCTCGCCCAGGTGCGTGGCGTCGAGCCACACATGGTCGAGGCCGTGCTTCTTCATCTCGAAGTCGATGGCACGGGCGACGATATCGCGCGGCGCCAGTTCCATGCGCTCATCGTGCGCGGCCATGAACCGCTTGCCACCGGGATCGCCCGGGCCGAGGCTCGGCAGCTTCAGGTAGGCGCCCTCGCCGCGCAGCGCCTCGGTGATCAGGAAACTGCGTTCCTGCGGGTGGTACAGGCAGGTCGGGTGGAACTGGATGAATTCCATGTTGCCGATGCGGCAGCCGGCGCGCCAGGCCATCGCGATGCCGTCGCCGGTCGCGGTGTCGGGATTGCTCGTGTACCGATAAACCTTGCCGACGCCGCCGGTCGCCAGCACGACCGCGCGCGCCGGCAGCGTCTCGACGCGCTGGCTGTCGATGTCGAGCGCATAGACACCGTAGCAGCGCGGCGGCTCGTCGCGCTTGAGTTGACGCGAGGTGATCACGTCGACCGCCATCCAGCGTTCGCGCATGTCGATGTTCGGGTGGCGCTTGACCTCGGCCAGCAGCACGTCGTGGATTGCCTTGCCGGTCGCATCGGCCGCGTGCGCGATGCGGCGCACCGCGTGGCCGCCTTCGCGCGTCAGGTGCAGGCCCAGCGGGCCGGCGGGGTCGGCCGAAAACGGCACGCCACGCGCCACCAGCCAGCCGATCGCCTCGGCGCTGTGCTGTGCGATGAAGCGCGCGGTGTGCTCGTCGACCAGGCCGGCGCCCGCATCCTGGGTGTCGCGCACATGGGAATCGATGCTGTCGTCATCGCCCAGCACGCCGACGATGCCGCCCTGCGCCCAGGCGGTCGCCGCCTCATCGAGGTTGCGCTTGGCCAGCACGATGACCGGGTGCTCGGCCGCCAGGTGCAGCGCCACCGTCAGTCCGGCCAGACCAGCGCCGATGATGACCACCGGCAGGTCTTCGCGCACCGAATCAGCCTGCGACATGGCGAGCGACGCCGTGGCGTCGGCAGTTCGAATGACGACTTGATGACATCGCATGATTCTATCGACGCACCTGCCGCAGGCCGCACCGGTCGCCCCCGTGGCGTCGAGGGGATGGCTTCCGGTGCACGACTGTGCCAGCATCAGCGGGTACGTGTTTCGTGGCTCGTGCAGCGCCGCCCCGAGCACCCGCCTCACCCACCCATCACCTTTGTGACGAGGGCCCCATGAGCATCTACAGCAGCCGCACCGGCAACCCCGACGCCGACTACCGAGAAACGGCGCCGACGGAAAACGATGGATGGGAATCGACCCGCGCGCAGACCGCGCTGGCAACCCAGGTGATGAACCACGAAGACCTGCAGCGCAACGTCGCACTGCAGGACATCGGCCGACCGGTCGACGACCATGTGCGCGAGCTGTTCGTATCGTGTGCGCCCGGCGAGGCGCTGCAACAGCAGTTCGAGCACTTGCACCCGGAGTTCATTGCGATCCACGACCTGGGCACGCGATCGTCCCGGCAGCTGCTGCGCGGCATTGCCGCCGCCTGCAGCCGGCCGGTGCACAAGCTGATGCTGCGCCGGCGGGGCCACGGCACGCCGCTGGCGTCCATCGACTATGTCGACGTGCCGATCGCGGCGCAGAAGGTGCTGAGGCTGTATTCCACCGACGTGGCAGACACGACTGACTCGGCGGCCACCCACGGCGTGGCGCGCACGCTGCTGGCCTTCAGCCAGCTCGGCGTGATGATGGTGGGCTCACTGTCGGCCGCCACGCTGAACACCACGCTGCGGCCCTGGCATGAAGAGGTGATCCGCAGCCCGTGGCACAACCGCCAGCTGCTGCTGCTGCCGCTGACCAACGACGCCACGCTGGTGACGCAAGGGCAGGAGATGGTGCGCGGCACCGCGATCACGCTGCGCACGACGCCGGTGGTGACCCGCCCGGCCGACGCCTGGAATTTCATCCACGGCACCTGGAACCGCATGCACGGCACGGGCACCGCGCCGCCACGCACCGCCGCTGCGGCGTCTGTGTCGGCACCCACCCGAGCACCGGCGACGCAGGACACCCTGCCGATGGGCATCGACCGCACCGCCTACGCGCCGACCAACATGCTGCCGCTGCGGCCGATGCCCGATGTCTCGGCCAAGCCCGAGCCGATGCACGACGAGGTGCTCGATGTCTATGTGCACCAGGTCTGCGAACTGAATGGCGTGGTCGGCTGCTGTGTGTTCGACATCGGCTCCGGCCTGCCGGTCGCGAGCTCGGGCTCGGGAGCGCCACCCGCCGAGCTGGCGCGCCAGGGCCGCGCGCTGCTGTCGGCAATGGGTTCCAGCAGCCGTGCGCTGGGCCTGGGCCACACGCTGCCCGATGCCGCGATCACGCTGGGCTCGCACCACCTGCTGCTGCGCTCGGTGGACAAGCACAGCGGCATGGCGCTGATCACGGTGCTCGACCGGACAAACGCCAACCTGACGCTCGCCCGGCTGCAGATCGAGCGGCTTGATCCCCTGCTGGACCGCTGAGCCGCTCGCTCTTTTCAGTGCACGTCAGTGCACCACGCGGTCGAAGACGAATTCGCCGTCTTCGACGCCGACCGGGATCACATCCTTCGGGCCGAACTTGCCCTCAAGGATCAGCTTCGCCACCGGGTTCTCGATGCGCTGCTGAATCGCCCGCTTCAACGGCCGCGCGCCGAACACCGGGTCGAAGCCGGCCTTGGCCAGATCGGCCAGCGCCTGCGCCGACACATCGAGCTTCATGTCCATCTTTTCGAGGCGCGTCTCCAGCACCTTCAGCTGGATCTTCGCGATCGCGGCGATGTTGCTGTGATCGAGCGCGTGGAACACCACGACCTCGTCGATGCGGTTCAGGAATTCCGGGCGGAAATGCTGCTTCACCTCGACCCAGACCGCGTCGCGGATGTCCTCGCTCGACTGCCCGGCCATCTGCATGATCTGGTGTGAGCCCAGGTTGCTGGTCATCACGATCACGCTGTTCTTGAAGTCCACGGTGCGGCCCTGGCCGTCGGTCAGCCGGCCATCGTCGAGCACCTGCAGCAGCACGTTGAAAACGTCCGGGTGCGCCTTCTCGACTTCGTCGAGCAGCAGCACGCAATAAGGGTTGCGGCGCACTGCTTCGGTCAGGTAGCCGCCCTCGTCGTAACCTACATAGCCCGGCGGCGCGCCGATCAGGCGGCTGACCGAGTGCTTCTCCATGTACTCGCTCATGTCGATGCGAATCAGGTGGTCTTCACTGTCGAACAGGAAGCCGGCCAGCGCCTTGCACAGCTCGGTCTTGCCGACACCGGTCGGGCCCAGGAACAGGAAGGAGCCGGTCGGCCGGTTCGGGTCACTCAGGCCCGAGCGTGAGCGGCGGATCGCGTTCGATACCGCGGTGATGGCCTCGTCCTGGCCGATCACACGCTCGTGCAGGCGGTTCTCCATCTGCAGCAGCTTCTCGCGCTCGCCTTGCATCAGCTTGGCCACCGGAATGCCGGTGGCACGCGCCACCACCTCGGCGATTTCCTCGGCACCGACCAGCGTGCGCAGCAGTTGCGGCTTACCGCCGGCCTTGCCGGCCTTGCTCTTGCCCTGCTCCTTCGACTGCGCGTCGGCGAGCTTCTTCTCCAGCTCGGGCAGCCGGCCGTATTGCAACTCGGCGACCTTGTTGAAGTCGCCCTTGCGCTTCCAGTCCTCGATCTGGAAGCGGATGCGGTCGATCTCTTCCTTGATGTGGGCCGAGCCCTGCGCCGCGGCCTTCTCCGCCTTCCAGATCTCGTCCAGGTCCGCGGCTTCGCGCTGCAGCTTGGTGATTTCTTCCTCGATCAATGCAAAGCGCTTTTGCGACGACTCGTCCTTCTCGCGGCGCACGGCCTCGCGCTCGATCTGCAACTGGATCAGCCGGCGGTCGAGCTTGTCCATCACCTCGGGCTTCGAGTCGATCTCGATCTTCACCTTGGCCGCCGCCTCGTCGATCAGGTCGATCGCCTTGTCAGGCAGAAAGCGGTCGGTGATGTAGCGGTGGCTGAGCTCGGCCGCGGCGACGATCGCCGGGTCGGTGATTTCGACGCCATGGTGCACCTCGTACTTCTCCTGCAGGCCGCGCAGGATCGCGATGGTGGCTTCGACCGTCGGCTCGCCGACCAATATCTTTTGAAAACGCCTTTCGAGCGCCGCGTCCTTTTCGACGTACTTGCGGTACTCGTTCAGCGTGGTTGCGCCGATGCAGTGCAACTCGCCGCGCGCCAGTGCGGGCTTCAGCATGTTGCCGGCATCCATCGCGCCTTCGGCCTTGCCGGCGCCGACCATCGTGTGGATCTCATCGATGAAGACGATGGTCTGGCCTTCGTCCTGCGCCACTTCCTTCAGCACGCTTTTCAGCCGTTCCTCGAACTCGCCGCGGAACTTGGCGCCGGCGAGCAGCAAGGCCATGTCGAGCACCAGCACGCGCTTGTTCTTCAGCGACTCGGGCACCTCACCGGCAACGATGCGCTGCGCCAGCCCTTCGACGATGGCCGTCTTGCCGACGCCCGGCTCGCCGATCAGCACCGGGTTGTTCTTGGTGCGGCGCTGCAACACCTGGATCGCGCGGCGGATCTCGTCATCGCGGCCGATCACCGGATCAAGCTTGCCCAGGCGGGCGCGCTCGGTCAGGTCGATCGTGTACTTCTTCAGCGCCTCGCGCTGGCCCTCACCTTCGGCGCTGTCCATCTTCTGGCCGCCACGCACCGCCTCGATCGCAGCTTCCAGGGCCTTGCGGGTGACGCCATGTTCCTTCAGCAGCGGGCCGATTGCCGATTTGCTGTCGGTGGCGGCGAGCAAAAACATTTCGCTGGCGATGAACTGGTCGCCGCGCTTGGTGGCTTCCTTCTCGGCCGCCTGCAGCAGGCCGACGAGTTCGCGGCCGGGCTGCACCTGTTCGCCGCCCTGCACCTGCGGCAGCTTGTTCAAGGTGGCGTCGAGTGTGGCCTGCAGCTTCGCGGTGTTGACGCCGGCGCGTGACAGCAAGGCCTTGGGCCCGTCGGCCTGCGCGAGCATCGCGGTGAGCAGGTGAGCCGGCTCCACATACGGGTTGTCGCGACCATTGGCCAGGCTCTGCGCATCGGACAGCGCTTCCTGGAACGTGGTGGTGAATTTGTCGAGACGCATGACGTGTCCTCCTATTCCCTCGAAGTTGAGGGGACAACGACGCATTTCAAGGCGTGTGGCCGCTCACGGCTTGATCGGGATCAAGTGTGCGCCGTTCTCTGCCCGCCGGGCATGAACGTTCAGGCCAGCAGCGTCTTCGCCAGGCGGAAACCGATGGCGCAACAGGCCAGCGCGCCCAGCAGGTGTGCCGCGCTGTGGGCCAGCGCCCAGTCGACGTCGCCGCGCTGCAGCAGTGTCAGTGACTCGCTGGTAAATGCCGAGAAGGTGGTCAGACCACCGAGGAAACCGGTCACCAGCAGCAGCCGCAGCAGTTCGTTCGGCGAGCGCGCGAACCAGGCCAGCGCGATGCCAATCAACAGCCCGCCGACGCAGTTGACCACCAGCGTGCCCAGCGGAAAGCCAGCCCAGCGCGCGTTCAGCCCCAGCTGCACCGCCCAGCGCAGCACGCCACCGATGGCCGAGCCGAGTGCGACAGCCAGCAGCTGGGCCCAGGGAAAGGCAGCGTTCATCCGGTTCTCCCGGCATCCGCCATGGGGTCGCCCAACTGCCAGCGCGCCATCGCCACGTCGTCGCTGACGCGCGCATCGACCCAGCGCGCACCGTCGGGTGTCGTTTCCTTCTTCCAGAACGGCGCCTGCGTCTTCAGGTAGTCCATCAGGAATTCACAGGCCTGGAACGCGGCGCCGCGATGCGCCGAGGTCACTGCCACCAGCACGATCTGGTCTTGCGGCTTCAGCAAGCCGACGCGATGAATCACGCGCACGCCGCGGATGTCGAAGCGTTGACGGGTTGCGTCGATCATCGCGTCGATCGACTTTTCGGTCATCCCGGGGTAGTGCTCGAGTTCCATCGCGCTGACACCGGAGCCATCGTTGCGGTCACGCACGCAGCCAACGAAGGACGCAATCGCGCCGATGCCAGGGTCGGCGGCGCGCAAGGCGGCGACCTCGGTGCTGAGGTCGAAGTCGGCGGTCTGGATGGTGACGGTCATGTGGATCAGCCGCCCGTCACAGGCGGGAAGAAAGCGAGTTCGGCGTCGTCGGTGGCCACAGCCGATTCGTCGCATAGCACTTGATTCAGAGCACAGCGCAGCGC
>JAYVEB010000376.1:0-7897 GCA_043749095.1 Burkholderiales bacterium
GTTGATGACCACCCGCCAAGTCGATGATCGACAGGCGCGTGTGCACGAATCCAACAGTACCGTCTATGGTGATTCCGAAGTCATCAGGGCCGCGATGCCGCAGGGCCGATGCAGCAGCCTCAAGACCAGTACGCAGTGTCTCCGCTGAGCCCGACGATGTAACCACTCCAGCGATTCCGCACATGCAAGGATCCAATTCAACAAACGTCGATTGTTGCCTGACCGGCATGATGCATAGGACCGGCAGGTCGACATCGTTGATAACGGCTTTGTGAAGCGGCTGCGAAGTTGCCACCTCTGCGGATCCAGGAAAGGCTCGGTCGACATACAGGCAGCGCATTGCTCGCACCACAGCACCTGAGTGGTGTTTTTCGACCCGACGCATGGCACGGCATCGGCACCGCAGTTGGCTTGGCTACTCCAACCTGCCAACAGCGCGTTCCACAGCGTCGAGAATCACCCCCGACCGCACGAGTTCCAGGGCGTGCCCCATTTCCAGTGCATACCAGCGATCGCCGCCGAGCGCTGGCTTGATGACCTCTCGAACCGCCTCAAAGGCGGCACGGCTGCCACTGCCGATGGGGTGATCCTTCGCGATGTCGGCGACGAGAGACAGTGCCTGCGTCGCCATCAATATTTCGCCAGCGATGATGGCTTCCGTGTTCGAGACGACGGTGCGCGCCTTGCGCCCGCACCAGGTCGAATTGGAAACGTGGTCCTCCGCGTTGGACTTGCCAGGAATCGAATCCACCGAGCCGGGCGCGGACAGGGTCCGGTTTTCCATGACCAGCGCTGAAAGCGAGCACTGGACTGTGGCGTAACCGGTGTTCAGTCCTGGCTTGCCGGCCAGCAGATTCTCGGGGAGGCCATAGCTCATGGTCGGGTCGATCAGCCGTGCCAGCCTGCGCTCGCTGATGGAGCCCAGGTCGGTCATCACCATGGCCAACAGGTCCATGGCCTGTGCCACGTACTGCCCGTGAAAGTGACCGCCGGAGATGACTTCATAGCCAGCGGTGTCGCGCTCGAACAGCAGCGGGTTGTCGGTGCACGAGTTGATCTCGATGCCCGTGGTGCCACTGATGTAGGCCAGGGCATCACGAACGGGGCCGTGAACTTGCGGCGCGCAGCGCAGTGAATAAACGTCCTGCACACGGGGCGGGGCTGACACCCCCGCAGTTCGCGTCTCGCCTGGATAGATCGTCTGGCGCGCCGCTTCCGTGCATCGCATCGAGTCAGCCACCAGCTGCAGCACATTGCGGGCGGTCGTGGCCTGACCCGCATGCGGACGAGCGGCATGGACCCGAGGAGAAAACGCACCGCGCTCACCACGCATGCATTCGAGGGACAGTGCCAGCGCGATGTCAGCGTGCTTGAGGATGCGCTTTGCATCCTCTTGTGCCAACACACTCAGCGCCAGCGACACGGTGGATCCGTTCATCAGGCATGAGGCATCCTTGGCGCCGAGCTCGAACGTGGGCGACATGCCAGCCATTGCCAGCGCTTCGCGCGCAGGCATGCGGCGACCCTTGAAAACCATCTCTGCTTCTGCAAAGCCGCAAATAGCGCCCGCCATGTGGGCCAGCGGTGCAAGGTCGCCAGACGCGCCGACCGACCCTTTCTGAGGCACGACGGGATGCAGCCCGGCGTTGAGACAGTCGATCAGTCGATCGACGACCTCGATGCGCAGGCCCGAGTAATTGGCTGCGAACGTATTGGCGCGCAACAGCATCATGGCGCGCGTGACGTCCTGGTCGAACGGCTCCCCGACGCCGGTGGCATGCGCATAGATCGTGTTGGTCTGGTACTCGACCATGTCCGACATCAGGATGCGCTGATCCTTGTACAGGCCGGTGCCGGTGTTGAACGAGTACATCAGCGGCGCTCGGTCGTGCATGAAGTTCTCGTCGAGCCAGTGCCGCGTGGCCATGATCTGAGTTCGTGCCGAGTCGGCGAGCCGACACTGCACGAAGTGTCCGTCGCGCGCAGGCCGGGACACTCGCAGCACGTCTTCGGGCTTCAACGTGGAACCATCGATGTTGATCGTCATAGGGGTCGCTCTAGGCTGAAGCTGCGCGTCTTCGGAATTGTCGTTATTACTGGGTCACGACGTGCGTAACGCTGCGGCAGCAGCCCCCTACACTGAACCTTTTAAAAAAAATGAGGCTGTCCGATGTCATCGGGAGCAACTGCAGTGTCGCGCCACATACGGTCCGCGTGGACGCGGCGAATCGCAACGCTGCTGTGCGTGCAGGTGGGCCTGCTATGGGCCATGGCTGTGCCGGCCCAGACGCTGCGCTGGGCATCGCAGGGCGACCCGCAGACGATGGACCCGCATTCGCAGAACGAACTGCTGACCAACAACCTGAACGGGCAGGTCTATGAGTCGCTGGTCAACCGCGACCGCCAATTGGCCATCGTGCCGGTGCTGGCGGTCTCGTGGCAGCAAAGCGACCCGCTGCACTGGCGCTTCAAGCTGCGGCCGAACGTCAAGTTCCACGATGGCACGCCGTTCACCGCCGACGATGTGGTGTTCTCGATGCTGCGTGCGCGCGACAGCGCCTCCGACATCAAGGCCTACGCGCAGGCGCTGGGCGAGCCCCGGCGGGTCGATGCGCTGACCGTCGACTTCGCGCTGAAGCAGGTCAACCCGATCTTTCTGCAGCACCTGAGCACGGTGCAGATCATGAGTCGTTCGTGGGCCGAAAAGAACGGTGCGGCGAAGCCGATCGACTACAAGAGCCAGCAGGAGGGCTATGCCGCACTGCACGCGAACGGCACCGGCCCGTACACGTTGGCGCTGCGCCAGCCCGATGTGAGGACGGTCTATCGCCGATTCCCAGGTTGGTGGGGCCACTTCGAAGGCAATGTGCAGGAGGTGGTCTACACGCCGATCAAGAGCGACGCGACGCGCATCGCCGCGCTGATTTCCGGTGAGCTTGAGTTCGTG
The DNA here is from genome assembly GCA_043749095.1 of Burkholderiales bacterium. GTDB lineage: Bacteria > Pseudomonadota > Gammaproteobacteria > Burkholderiales > Burkholderiaceae_C > PBB1. The sequence goes on from JAYVEB010000376.1 coordinate 2,948, forward strand.
CTCGACCCCTCGCCGCAAGACACGGCGCGGCTGCGCAACGCGCCCGGTGTCAAGCTGATCGAAGGTCCGGAAAACCGCATCGTGTTCATCGGCCTGGACCAGGGCCGTGACCAGCTGCTCTACAGCAGCGTCAAGGGCCGCAATCCGTTCAAGGACATCCGCGTGCGCCGTGCGCTGTACCAGGCGATCGACATCGAGACGATCCGCAGCCGGCTGATGCGTGGCCAGTCGCTGCCCACCGGCGGTATCACGCCGTCACCGCTCGGCGCGTACAACGATGCCGCACTGGAATCCCGGCTGCCGTTCGACCTCGCTGCGGCGAAGTAGGCGATCGCCGAGGCCGGCTATCCGCGGGGCTTCGAGGTGACGCTCGATTGCCCGAACAACCGCTACATCAACGACGAAGAAATCTGCCAGGCGCTGGCGGTGATGTGGGCCAAGATCGGCGTCAAGCTGCGTGTCAACGCGATGCCGCGCACCACCTACTTCCCCAAGCTGCAGCGGCTCGACACCTCGATGTACCTGCTGGGGTGGGGCGGCTCGATCACCGATGCCGAGACCACGCTGACACCGCTTTTGCGCACGCGCGGTGAGGGCGGCGTCGGTGCCTGGAACTTCGGCCAGATCGCTGACGCCAGGCTCGATGCACTGGCCGCTGCGTCCAGCCGCGAGGCCGACCCGGCCAAGCGCGAGCAGCTGATCAAAGCCGCATTGCAGCAGCAGAAGGATCAGGTGCTGACCCTGCCGCTGCACCGCCAGGTCGTGCCCTGGGGCGCGCGGCAGAACGTCGATGTCGTGCACCGGGCCGACAACTGGGTCGAGTTCGCATGGATACGCATCCGATGAGCAGCCCTGTTTTGCCGGCCGCCGTGCCGTCGCCGCACACCGACCCGCAAGGCTTTCTGCGTGCGCTGTTCGATGCGGCCGTCGCACGGGCCTTGCCGGGCACGGTGATCGCGCCCTTCCTGCCGGCGCCACCACCGGGCCGCACTGTGGTCGTCGGCGCGGGCAAGGCCGGTGGCGCGATGGCCGCGGCGGTCGATGCGTTGTGGCCGAGCGCTGCGCCGTTGTCCGGCCTGGTCGTGACCCGCTACGGCCATGTGCCCCCCGCGTACCGATCTGCGCCGGGCCGCATCGAGGTCGTCGAGGCGGCACACCCGGTGCCCGATGCGGCCGGGCTGCAGGCGGCACAGCGCATCGCTGCGCTGGTGCAAGGCTTGAGCGCCAATGACCTGGTGCTGTGCCTGTTCTCGGGTGGTGGCTCGGCGCTATTGGCACTGCCGGCAGATGGCATCTCGCTGGAGGACAAGCGCGTGATCAATCGCGCTCTGCTGAACAGCGGCGCGGCGATCGACGAGATGAACTGCGTGCGCAAGCACCTGTCGGGTATCAAGGGTGGTCGCCTCGCGGCGATGTGCCACCCGGCGCGCGTGGTCACGCTGTTGATCAGCGACGTGCCGGGCGATGCGCCCGAGGTCATCGCCAGCGGGCCGACGGTGGCTGACTCGAGCACCAGCGCTGATGCGCTGGCGGTCCTGAAGCGCTACGGCATCGACATCCCCGAGGCCGCTCGGCGCGGGTTGGAGAGTGGCGCGCTGGAGACGCCGAAGCCCGGCGATCCGGTATTTGCCGGCCACGCGGTGCACCTGATCGCGACGCCGCAGCAATCGCTGGAAGCCGCTGCCGCCGTGGCACGCGCGTCGGGGATTGCTGCGCACATCCTCAGCGACGCGATCGAAGGCGAGTCGCGCGAGGTCGGCCGGGTGCATGCCGCGCTGGCCCGCGCGGTGGCCCGGCGCGGCGCACCGTTCGCGCGGCCCTGCGTGATCCTCAGCGGCGGCGAGACGACGGTCATGGTGACAACGAAGGGCGGCCGTGGAGGCCGCGCCAGCGAGTTCCTGCTGGGTTGCGCGATCGCGCTGCAAGGCGAGTCGGGCGTGCATGTGCTGGCGGCCGACACCGATGGCATCGATGGCGAGACTGGGATCGACGCGCACGGGCGCGTCGAGGACAACGCCGGCGCCATCGTCACGCCCGACACGCTGGTCCGCGCCGCCGCCTTGGGCCTCGCGCCGCAGGACAGCCTCGATCGCCACGACGCCCACCCCTTCTTCGCGGCACTCGGCGACCTGGTCGTGACCGGCCCGACCTACACCAACGTCAACGACTTCCGGGCGCTGCTGATCCTGTAGCGGACCCACGCCCAATCACCCACGGCGGGCGGGCGCTGCCCTGCTCGGGTAAGGTGCGCAGATGACCTCAACCGCTGCGCCAACTCGCCATGCCGTGTCTGTCTGGTCGCTGGCGTGGCGACAGTTGACGCGCGACTTCCGCGCCGGCGAGTTGCGCTTGCTGTTCGTCGCGGTGGCGCTCGCCGTGTCGGCATTGACCGCCGTGGGATTCTTCGCCGACCGCCTCAACGCCGGGCTGTCGCGCGACGCGTCGCAACTGCTGGGCGGTGACGCGATCGTGGCCAGCGACCAGCCGACACCGCCCGCCATCGCCGACAAGGCGCGTGCGCTCGGCCTCGTGACCGCCACCACCGCCACCTTTCCCAGCATGGGCCGCGCGCCCGACGCACGGGGCGGCGCGTCGCGGCTGGTCAGCGTGAAGGCGGTCAGCGACGGCTATCCGCTGCGCGGCCAGTTGCGCCTGAACACCGGACCGGGCACTGCCGATGTGGCGATCGCGCGGGCGCCCGCGCCGGGCACCGTGTGGGTCGAGGCCGCGGTGCTCGACGCGCTGGCGTTGAAGGTCGGTGACGACCTGCTGCTCGGCGATGCCACGCTGCGCATCGCGCAGGTGCTCGTCATCGAACCCGATCGCGGCGCCGGCTTCATCAGCTTCTCGCCGCGGGTGATGCTCAACCAGGCCGACCTGGCCGCGACCGGCCTGATCCAGCCGGCCAGTCGTGTCACCTACCGGCTGCTGGTCGCCTCGAAAGACGTGGCGGGAGGCAACGACCCGCGGGTGCGCGAGTTCACGATGTGGACCGAAGCGCAGCTGAAGTCGCCGGCGGTGCGTGGCGTGCGGGTCGAGTCGCTCGAAGGCGGGCGGCCCGAGCTGCGCCAGACACTGGACCGCGCCGAGAAATTCCTGAACCTGGTGGCACTGCTGTCGGCCTTGCTGGCGGCGGTGGCAGTCGGCATCGCCTCGCGCGATTTCGCCAGCCGCCACCTCGACGACTGCGCGATGCTGCGCGTGCTCGGCCAGCCGCAGCGCACGATCGCCTTGCAGTACCTGATCGAGTTCGCGCTGGTGGGCCTGCTGGCCAGCGCAGCCGGTGTCGCGCTGGGCTTCGTGGTGCACCACGGTTTCGTATGGCTGCTGGCGGGGCTGGTCACCACCAGCCTGCCAGCGGCGTCATGGTGGCCGGCGCTGTTCGGCCTGGGTGTCGGCTTCACCTTGTTGATGGGCTTCGGCGCGCCGCCGGTGTTGCAACTGGCGAGGGTGCCGCCGCTGCGTGTGATCCGTCGCGAGATGGGCGCGCTGAAGCCGGCGTCGATCGCAGTGCTGCTGGCCGGCACGCTGGGCTTCACCGGCTTGCTGCTGGCCGCGTCGTCCGATCTGAAGCTGGGCCTGATCGCCGTGGGCGGCTTCGCGGTGGCGATCGCGGTGTTCGCGCTGCTGAGCTGGCTCGCCGTGCTGCTGCTACGCCGTGCGGTTCCTGAATCGAATGCGCCACGCTGGCTGGTGCTGGCGACACGGCAGATCGCGGCACGGCCGGCCTTCGCGGTATTACAGGTTTCCGCGCTGGCGGTGGGGCTGCTGGCGCTGGTGCTGCTGGTTTTGCTGCGCACCGACCTCGTGGCCAGCTGGCGCGAGGCCACGCCGCCCGATGCGCCGAACCGCTTCGTCATCAATGTGCAGCCCGATCAGGCCGACGCCTTCCAGGCCCGGCTGCGCGAGGCCGGCGTCACGCAGTACGACTGGTTCCCGATGATCCGCGGCCGGCTGGTCGCGATCAACGGCCGCACGCTCGATGCCGACACGATGACCGACGAGCGCGCACGTCGCCTCGTCGAGCGCGAATTCAACCTGAGCCACACCGCCGTGCTGCCGCCGCACAACCTGCTGGCTGGCGGCCGCTGGATGGCCGAGGAGCCCGGCGGCCTGAGCGTCGAGACGGGCTTGGCGGAGACCTTCGGGCTGAAGCTGGGCGACACGATGCGCTTCGACATCGCCGGGCAACCGGTCGAGGCCCGACTGACCAGCCTGCGCAAGGTCGATTGGGCCTCGATGCGGGTCAACTTCTTCGTGCTGTTCCCGAACGCGACGCTGGACAACATGCCCATCTCCTACATCGCGGCGTTCAAGGCGCCGACCGCGGGCGGGCCCAGGGCGGCGACCGAGTTCGACAACGCGCTGATCCGGCAGTTTCCGAACCTGACCAACATCGATGTGTCGGCGTCGATCGCGCAGATCCAGGGCGTGCTGGAACAGGTGGTCGGTGCGGTCGAGTTTTTGTTTGTGTTCACGCTGGCGGCGGGGCTGGTCGTGCTGTTCGCGGCGGTCACCGCGACGCGTGAGTCGCGCTCGCGTGAGTTTGCGGTGATGCGCGCGCTCGGCGCGAGCGGCAAGCTGCTGGGGCAGGTGCAACGCGCCGAGTTGCTCGGGGTGGGCGCGCTGGCCGGTGCGCTGGCGTCGGTGGCGGCGGTGGCCGTGGGCTGGCTGCTGGCCAGCCAGGTCTTCGGTTTCAGCTGGCAACCCTCGCCCTGGGTGCCGCTGCTCGGTGCGGTGGCGGGTGCCTTGTTGTCGCTGGCCGCCGGCTGGTGGGGCTTGCGCAATGTGCTGCGCCGGCCGGTGGTCGACATGCTGCGCCAAGCGACGCAGTGAGCCGCTGATAGGCTTGCCGGCCACAAAAAAGCCCGCCAGTGCGTGCACAGAGGCGGGCTTGTGTGGTCCCCGGGGTTTGCACCCCGGGGCCGGTCGGGGCAATTACTTGCCCGT
>JAYVEB010000377.1:0-7843 GCA_043749095.1 Burkholderiales bacterium
AGCGCGTCGTCCAGCGTGGTGTGCTCACGCAAAGGCAGGCCGACGTTCTCCAGCACCGTCAGCGAGCCGAACAGGCCGCCATGCTGGAACAGCACGCCCCAGCGCTGGCGCAGCGATTGCGCGTTGGCGTCGTCGATGTCCATCAGGTCGATGCCGAGCACGCGGATCTCACCAGCATCAGGGCGCTGCAGCAGGATCATTTCGCGCAGCAGCGTCGACTTGCCGGAGCCGCTGCCGCCGATCAGCGCAAACACCTCGGCACGCCGCACCTCCAGGTCGATGCCTGCATGCACGACATGGTCGCCAAAGCGTGTCGTGACCTGTTTCATCTCGATGACGGGGTCGGTCATCTCTTGTTCCTAGTCCTCAAAGGTGCAGCGTGCTGAACGCGATCGAGAACAGCGCGTCGGCCACGATCACCAGGAAAATCGCCTGCACGACGCTGCGTGTGGTCTGGCGGCCCACGCTGTCGGCGCCGCCGTGGGTGCGCAGGCCCTGGAAGCAGCCGACCACCGCGATGACGGCTGCGAAGACAGGTGCCTTGCCAACGCCGACCAGCAAGGTGGTCGGGCTGACGGCCTTGCCGAAGCGGTCAGAGAACTCGACGAAGGTGACGCCCAGCTGCACGCTGGCCATGCACATGCCGCCCAGCACGCCGAGCGCATCGGCAAACACGGTGAGCAACGGCAGCGCGATCAGCAGCGCCATGAGCTTGGGCAGCACCAGCATCTCCAGCGGCGGGATACCCAGCGTGCGCATCGCGTCGATCTCTTCGGTGACCGACATTGTGCCGATCTGTGCGGCATAGGCCGAGCCGGATCGCCCGGCAATGATGATCGCGGTGATCAGCGGCGCGAACTCGCGCAGCATCGACAGACCTAGCAGGTCGGCGATGTAGATGTTGGCGCCGTAAGGCTTCAACTGATCGCCGCCCTGGTAGGCGACGACCACTCCGAGCAGAAACGACAGCAGCCCGACGATGGGCAGCGCATCGACGCCGGCGCTGCGGATGTTGTAGACGATCGGACGCCAGCGGATGCGCGAAGGATGCGCGATGCAGCCGACCACCGCGAGGCTCAGCTCGCCGATGAACGACAGCAGCGCCTGCGCTTCGCTGAACACTGCCGCGCTGGACTGCCCGAGTCGCGTGGTGACCGACGGGAGGCACGGTGCGGCGACTGCAGGTAGCGCAGCCTGCGCGACCATGCGCCGAGCGACCAGATCGAGCAGCCGGGCGAAGGCAGGCGACAGACCGCTTACGGCAAGAGCGTCCGGCCCTACGCCCTCACCCTGCAGGCGCATCAGCAAGCGCTTCAGCATCCAGGCGCCGGCGGTGTCCAGGGCCTCGATGCCACTGCCGTCGACGGTTGCCGATGCCCCGTGCAAGCCGGCGATCTGGCTTTCGATGTCACCGACGCCAGGGGCGGTCCAGTGCCCGGACAGGATCAGGCTGCCCGGCACCGCGCGGGTCAGAGACGCAGGCGCCATTCAGCCGTTCTGCACGTGTCGTGGGGACCGCAATGCCTATCGTCGGCGACTGGCGCGGACGACACCGACCACCGCCATCAGCGTGGCGCCCAAGGCAGCGGCCAGCAACAGGCTCTTCAGTGGCGCCGCTTGGGTGCGCGCGGCCAGCGAGTCGACCGGCGCCAGCAAGCGGTTCAGCGCTGGCGAGGCGCGGTCACGCACCGCATGCACCCTGTGTGCCACGCTGCCGATGGCGGAATCGGCGGTCTGTCTGGTTGACTCCAGCAATCGGTCGGCAGCGGATGACGCTCGGTCGACCATGTTGCCGGTGCCACCGGGCTTGTTTTCAACTTGGTTCATCTCAGTCCTTCAACGGGTGCGGGAATCAACATTGACCACCTCTGGATCGTCTTGCGGATGGTCGGGAGCCGGCGTCGGCAAGCGCCCCGACGTGCTGTAGGCAGAAAGGCATTGCTTGATAGCCCGCATCGGCCGCCGTCGTGGCCATCAGGCACCACGGCTCTGCTGGAAAACCGGGCATTCAGGACATCGCCGCCGGCTTCCTTGCAGGCGACCCTTTACCGAACTTGCTGCGATGCAACGGATCGGAACTGCCGTGCCGCGAAGGCCCAGACCATGCGCGATGCGTCGGGCCCTTGGGCGTCGCCATAGGGCAGGCTGGTGGCGCCTCCGCTCCATGCGTGAGCCAGTCGATCCACGGCGACCAGCGTCGCGACTGCAGTTCCCTTGTGTTTGTACTCGGTCATCCACATGGCGTAGCGCATGCCACGCTGGACTTTTCGGGGCGCCTGGGCACGCGCGCCTGCGGCCTCGGCCCAGGCGTTGGCGGCAGCCAGGCCGTTGTGTGGCGACACCACCGCATCGGCGTTGCCGTGGATCACCAGAAGCGGCGGCCAGCGGGCCTCCATCGTCAGCGGCGTGACGGCGAGCGGCGCTGTCATGCGCAGACCTTGCATGGCCCCCATTGCCGACACCGTGGAATGGGCTGTGCCGGGCGGGATGCCCGAATGCATCACCACGGCCTTGAACCGGCCGGGGTCACGCGTCACCACAAGTGCGGCCATGCTGGCGCCTGCAGACATTCCGGCGATCGCCACCCGGGAACGGTCCACGGGGTGGAGCAGGCACACCTGGTCGATGGCCTTCATGATCAGCAACGCCTCGCCGTAGGCACGGCCAGAGTCGGTATCGAACCAGTTCCAACACCCCTGTGCATTGGCCATGCGCTCCTGCTCGGGGTAAAGCACCATGAAGCCTTCGCGCAGGGCGACGCGGTTCATGCGCGTGCTCGACGCGAAGCTGTTCGCGTCCTGTCCGCAGCCGTGCAGCATCACCAACAGCGGAAGCCGTTCATGATGCGTTGCGGTCGGCGGGCAGTACAGCCTGAATCGCCGCGCGCCGGCAGCACCCATTGCCACACCCGGAAGCCAGGCTCCGGCACCTGGCGGCGCGGCGTGCTTGAACGTCACGGGCTTGAGCGCTTGCTTGACGGCCCGGGTGCCCGTTTTGACGGCGTGGCGGGTCATCGACTTGACGCTGCGCTCGAATACCTTGGCCCATGCGGATGTTCGCCGCCTCGTTTTCATCCTGATCATTCTGCTGTGGACACGACCGCTCCTACCTTGAAGGGCTGTCCAACACCCTGCAATCGAGTGACGCCTAAATCAAAGGCTGCGGCGCCCGCCAATGATGTTGAGCAGGACCATGACCACCGCGACCACCAGCAGGATGTGAATGAACCCGTCCAGGGTGTACGAGGTCACCAGCCCCAGCGCCCACAAGATCAACAAAACCACAGCAATGGGGTAAAGCACGATCGGCCCCTTTCATCAGGAAGGCTGCACCGGCGATGCGCGCGATCCCAGCAAGTGCCGCCAATTTTATCGGCGGTGAACGCGGCGTCTGTGCGCTTGCCCACGGACGATTTCGAAGTACATCGTCATCTTGCTCAGCGCCTTTGGGGTGAGCACATGCGGTGAACGAGTCCGCAAGCCCCGGCATGGCCGATGATCGACATCATCCACCCAGCGCCATCGTCCTTGCCGGCAAGCGTCTCAGCCGCCATCAAAACCCGCAAACCCTTGTTCAGCCTGACTCACACGATCCGCCGCGCACGGCAGGAACGCTTGCTCCAGGTGGCAGGCAGCCTGACGTTCACGACCCTGCTGTCCATCGTGCCGTTCTTCGCTGTGAGCTTCGCTCTGCTCAGTCGGTTTGCGGTGTTCAACCGCTTCGAGGCGGTGCTTGAAGCCGATCTCTTGAACAACCTGCTGCCGGCGGACATCGCGCACACGGTCATCAAATACCTGCATCGGTTTGCCACCAATGCCAGCGAGCTGACCTGGATCGGTTCGCTGTTCCTGCTGGGGGCCGCCGTGGCGATGCTGCTGACGGTGGAGAACGCTTTCAACCAGATCTGGAACGTGAAACGCGCCCGCCCACTCGCCAGGCGAGTGGGCCTGTACCTGCTGGCGCTGGTCGTCGCACCGCCCGTGCTGGGCGCGAGCCTGTGGGCCTCGTCGTACCTGCTGGGGCTCTGGATGGGGGTGCTGGGTCCGGTGCCGGCCTCGGCAACGTTCGTGCTGAGCCTGGGCCCGGCAGCGCTGAACTGGATGGGCCTGACGAGCCTGTTTCACTACCTGCCGAATACCAAGGTGCGTTGGCGCGACGCGATGGTCGGCGGCTTGATCGCCAGCGCGTCGCTTGAGCTGGGCAAGCGCGGCTTCGCGGCTTATGTGCTGAAGATTCCCACCTACAAGGCCGTCTACGGCGCCTTCGCGGTGTTTCCTGTCTTCCTGCTGTGGGTCTACTTCTCCTGGCTCGCAACGCTGACCGCGGGGCTCATTGCAGCCAACCTCGGCGCCGGCGCCCGATCGAGGTCTGGCGTGCGACGCTGACGTCAATGTCCCGCGGAGTGCGAGGCACAATGCTGCTGCCTCGCCGCCGGGGCGACACATCGGGGATGCGTTGAAACTCGCCACCTGGAACGTTAACTCTCTTGCTGTACGACTGCCCCAGGTGCTGGACTGGCTGTCCGCGCATCGGCCCGATGCGCTGTGCCTGCAGGAAACCAAGCTCACCGACGACAAGTTTCCGCACGCCGAACTGGCGGCCATCGGATACCAATCGCAGTGGTTCGGGCAGAAGACCTACAACGGTGTCGCGCTGCTGACACGCGAGCCGGTTGAGGCGGTGGTGAAGAACATCCCCGGCCATGCCGACGAGCAGGCCCGCGTGATCACCGCCACGCTGCACGGCGTGCGTCTGATCGGCGCCTACGTCCCAAACGGGCAGGCGCCGGACAGCGACAAGTTCCAGTACAAGATGGCGTGGCTGGCCGGGCTGCACGCCTGGCTGCAACAGGAGTTGCAGACACACGCGAAGCTGGTGCTGGTCGGCGACTTCAACATCGCGCCCGAGGACCGTGATGTGTGTGACCCGGTCGCCTGGGCCGGCCAGGTGTTGTGCACACCAGAAGAACGCGCGCACTTCCAGCGTCTGCTGGCGCTCGGCCTGCACGATGCCTTCCGGCTGTTCGAGCAGGCGCCCAAAAGCTGGAGCTGGTGGGACTACCGCAACCTTGCGTTCCGCAAGAACCAGGGTCTGCGCATCGACCACGTCCTGGTCAGCGAGGCGCTGCAGCCACAGGTCACCGCCTGCGCCATCGACAAGCTGCCACGCAAGAACGAGCGGCCCAGCGACCACGCGCCGGTGTGGGTGACCTTGAGCGACAGCGCCTGAGCGCAAGCCCAGGCCCTTGGTCAGTCGTCGAGCCCGAGCTCCTGGATCTTGCGGGTGATGGTGTTGCGGCCGATGCCGAGCTTCTGCGCGGCCTCGATGCGGCGACCTCGGGTCAAATCAAGTGCGGTGTGGATCAGCTGCGCCTCGAACTTGCGCGTCAGGATGTCCCAGACCTGTGGCTCTCCAGACAGCAACAGGCTTCGCGATTCGCGCTCCAGGTCGACCAGCCAGCGCGACGGCGATGCGTCGGCACCCGACGGTGGCTCGGCATGAAGGTCAGCAGGCAACGGGGCATGCAGACCGCCGGATTCTTGTGGAAGGTCTGCCGCAGCGATGGCGTCGGGTGCCCCTGAGATCGGCAAGGACGCCGGTGGCACAAGCACCGCAGGCAGTGGCGCCACCGGGGCCGGCACCGGCGCTGGCTGTGTCGTAAATGACTGCAACTCTGGCGGCAGGTCCTTCGGCTCGATCGACTGCGCTGGTGCCATCACCGTCAACCAGTGGCAGATGTTTTCCAGCTGACGGACGTTGCCCGGAAAGTCGAACTGCATCATGCGCGACAAGGCGGCATCGGTGATGCGCTTGGCTTCGACGCCCAGGTCCTTGGCGCTTTTCTGCAGAAAGAAGCGGGCCAGTGCGGGCACGTCTTCCTGGCGCTCGCGCAGGGCCGGCAACCGCAGCCGAATGACATTCAGACGGTGAAACAGGTCTTCACGGAAGACGCCCAGCTTGACCCGGTCCTCCAGGTTCTGGTGCGTCGCAGCGATGACGCGGACGTTGCTGCGCATCGGATTGTGACCACCGACGCGGTAGAACTGGCCGTCGCTGAGCACCCGCAACAGCCGCGTCTGCAAGTCAAACGGCATGTCGCCGATTTCATCGAGGAACAGCGTGCCGCCATCGGCCTGCTCAAAGCGCCCGCGTCGCGTGGTCTGCGCGCCGGTGAAGGCGCCACGCTCGTGGCCGAACAGCTCGGACTCCAGCAGGTCCTTCGGGATCGCCGCGGTGTTGATCGCGACGAACGGACCGCTGGCGCGCGGGCTGTGCTTGCGCAGCGCCTGCGCGACCAGTTCCTTGCCCGACCCCGATTCACCGGTGATCAGCACGGTGACGATGCTCTGACTGAGGCGACCGATCGCGCGGAAAACATCCTGCATCGCCGGGGCCTGACCGAGCATCTCGGGCATCTCGGAGAGCCGTTCGTCGCGCACCGCTTCGCGCATGCTTTCGTCGAGCGCGCGGCGGATCAGCTCGACCGCTTTCGGCACATCGAAGGGCTTGGGCAGGTACTCGAAAGCGCCGCCCTGGAAAGCGCTGACTGCGCTGTCGAGATCGGAATACGCGGTCATGATGATGACCTGCAGCTCGGGGTGTTTCTGCTTGACCTTGGCCAGCAGGTCGATGCCCGAGCCACCCGGCATGCGGATGTCGGACACCAGCACCTGCGGCACGTCGTCTTCCAGCGCAATCAGCACGTCGCGCGGGTTGGTGAAGCTGCGGACCGCCAGGTCTTCGCGCGCCAGCGCTTTTTCAAGCACGAAGCGGATGGATTGGTCGTCGTCAACGATCCAGATGGGTTTCATTCACTGCCTCTTTGATGGAATGCACCCGCGTGCTGCGGTGCACGGACAAGAGCTCAGGGCAGCGGAAGCACGATCTTGAACTTGGTTCTTCCGGGTTCGCTTTCGCACTCGATCGTTCCCTGGTGCTGCTGCACGAATGTCTGCGCAAGCGTCAATCCCAGCCCGGTGCCACCTTCCCGCCCCGATACCAGCGGGAAGAAGATGCGGTCGCGGATGGATTCCGCAATGCCCGGGCCGTTGTCCTGAATATGCAATTCCAGTGCCAATCGGTAGCGTTGCTTGCCCAGCGTGACCTGTCGGGCGATGCGCGTGCGCAGCACGATCTGCGCGTCACCGCTGGCCACCTGCTCGGCCAGCGCCTGCGCGGCGTTGTGGGCGATGTTGAGCACCGCCTGGATCAGCTGTTCGCGGTCACCGCGGAAGTCGGGGATCGAGGCGTCGTAGTCGCGCTCGACCTGCAGGCCGCGAGGGAATTCAGCCAGGATCAGCGAGCGCACGCGCTCGCAGACTTCGTGGATGTTCACGTCGCTGACCACGTGCGGCTTGCGGTGCGGCGCCAGCAGCCGGTCGACCAGCGCTTGCAGCCGGTCGGCTTCCTGGATGATGACCTGGGTGTATTCGGTCAGCGCGCGCGACTCGACTTCCATTTCCAGCAACTGCGCCGCGCCGCGGATACCACCCAACGGGTTCTTGATCTCGTGCGCCAGGTTGCGGATCAGCTCGCGATTCGCCTCCGCCTGCTCCTTGACACGTTCTTCACGCGCCATTTTCAGTTGCTGGTCGATGATGCGAAATTCCGTGAGCAGCCGCGCGTCTCCCTGGTCGACCGGCGTGATCACGCACGCCACCGGCATCGGCTCCCGCCCCGGCGAGGCGAGCTGCGAAGCCGCGCTGTAGGGCACGACGATGACGAGGTGGTCGCTCTCGCGCAGCAGCGCTTCCTTGTCGACCCTCGCGCGCCGAGTTCGGCCTCGGTGGCCGCGTCAAGCCGCGAGCGGTTGTGGTAGATGACCTTCATGCCGAAGCCCAGC
>JAYVEB010000378.1:0-7830 GCA_043749095.1 Burkholderiales bacterium
TGCCGCTTTGGCCCCCGCGATCTCGGCGCTGATCGGCGAGGCGGTCGAGGCCGGTGACCTGCAGCTGAAAGCCGGCCGCAGCCTGTACCTGCACCGACCTGCGGGCGTGAAAGCGGCACGGCTGCTGGTGGTCGGTGCGGCTGCGGCGAGCGTGAAGTCGTTCAAGGCCGCCGTGGCGGCGGGTCTGGGCCAATTGAAGGGCAGCGGTGCGAAGCACATCGCCCTCGCCGTGGCCGATGCCAACCCGCTGACGGCGCTGCACGGCGAGGCGCTGGCCACCGCCGCCGCCGATGCGATCTACCTTTACCGTCACACCAAGCCCAGCGCGGCCAAGGCGCCCACGATGTCACGCTTCACGCTGGTGTGCGGCAAGGCGCAGGCCATTGACGTCGCCGCCGGCCTGCAACGCGGCGCAGCGATCGCCGCCGGCGTCACGCTGGCGCGTGAATGCGCGAACCGCCCGAGCAACTACTGCACGCCGACGTATCTGGGCGAGCAGGCCAAGCGGCTCGGCAAGGAACACGGGCTGAAAGTTGAGGTGCTCGATCGCAAGGCGGTCGAGAAGCTCGGCATGGGCGCGTTCCTGGCGGTCGCGCAGGGTTCGGCCGAGCCGCTGCGCTTCATCGTCGCGCGCTACGAAGGGGCTGCGAAATCGCAGGCGCCAGTGGTGCTGGTCGGCAAGGGCATCACCTTCGACACGGGTGGCATCTCGATCAAACCATCCGCCGAGATGGACGAGATGAAATACGACATGGGCGGCGCTGCGAGCGTGCTCGGCACCCTGCGCGCGATCGCCGAGATCAAGCCCAAGCTCAACGTGATCGGCATCATCCCGAGCTGCGACAACATGCCCAGCGGCAAGGCGGTCAAGCCCGGCGATGTGGTGACCAGCCTGTCCGGCCAGACCATCGAGATATTGAACACCGACGCCGAAGGCCGGCTGATCCTGTGCGACGCACTGACCTACGCCGAGCGCTTCAAGCCGGCGGTGGTGGTCGACATCGCCACGCTGACCGGCGCTTGCGTGATCGCGCTGGGCCACCACCGTTCGGGCCTGTTCACTGCCGACGACGCGCTGGCCGCCGAGTTGCTGAACGCAGGCGACGCGGCCCTCGACCCGTGCTGGCGCATGCCGCTCGACGACGAGTACGACGAGGGCCTGAAGAGCAACTTCGCCGACATGGGCAACGTCGGCGGGCGCGCCGGCGGCGCGATCACAGCCGCGATGTTCCTGAAGCGCTACACCGCCAAGTACCGCTGGGCGCATCTCGACATTGCGGGCACGGCTTGGAAGTCCGGCGCGGCCAAGGGCAGCACCGGCCGCCCCGTGGGCTTGCTGACCCACTTCGTGCTGGCCCAGATCAAGTGATCGCCCACTGGCTGCACGCGATCCGATGACCGAAGTGCAGTTCCACGTCAACGTGCCCGACAGCGTGCACTACGCATGTCGGCTGCTGCGCAAGGCCCTGCGCAAGGGCGTGAGGCTGGCGGTGACCGGACCGGCCGCGACGCTGGCCGAGCTGGACCGTGCGCTGTGGGTGTTCGAGGCCGATGAATTCCTGCCGCATGTGCAGCTCCATGGTGACAAGCCCACGGCGGCGCAGCAGCGAGCGCCGGTGTGGCTGGTCGAGGACGCCCGCCATGGCACAGCGATGCCGGTGCTGGTGAACCTCGGTGCGCCGGTGACGGCGAGCTTCGAGGCCTACCCGCGCGTGATCGAGATCGTTTCCAGCGACGATGACGATCGCGTCGCCGGTCGCCAGCGCTGGCGCGACTACCTGGCCCGGGGCTGCGCGCCGGTCAAGCACGAGGTGGCCGCATGAGCCTGCCCACGCTGCCGCCGATGCGGGTGCCCACGTTGACCGAGGTGGTCGACTGGCCGCCGGTGCACCTGGTTGTTGTCGAGGAGCCGGCGCCCGTTGCCGTCGACGAGCTCGTCGATGAAGGCGTCGAAGTCAGCATCGACGAGAGCGCTGAGCTGACCATCGACCCACCGAAGAACGCCCCACCGATCGACGAAGCAGCGCTCACCCAGCGCATCCTCGCCGACCTGCAGCAGCAGGTCGATGCGATGCTCGCCCACCAGCTGGGCGTGGCGATGCAGCCGCTGCTGAACCGCCTGGCCGACACGCTGGCGCTGCAAGCGCGAGATGAATTGGCATCGGCCTTGAGTGACATGGTGGCACTCGCGGTATCGCGAGAAATGATTCGGCTGCGGGCCACTGCGCCGCACGGTGATCCGGGTTGATGCCGAACCGACAGCACTGAGCCTTCACTTTTTTCCTCGGGGATGGATGACATGCGAACCCAACTGAACACGCGGATGCTCGCGACTGTGGTGGCCTTCACGGCGGCCTTCGCCGGACCAGCCAGCGCGCAGGAACTGATCGTCAAGATCGGCCACGTCGGGCCCACGAGCGGCCCCGATGCGCACCTGGGCCAGGACAATGAGCTCGGCGCCAAGATGGCCATCGACGAGCTGAACGCCAAGGGCTTGGTCATCGGCGGCAAGAAGGCGAAGTTTCAGCTGCTGGCCGAAGACGATGCGTCCGACCCGAAGCAGGGCACGGCGGTGGCGCAAAAGCTGGTCGACTCCAACGTCAACGGCGTTATCGGCCACCTGAATTCGGGCACCTCGATTCCGGCGTCGAAGATCTACAGCGATGCCGGCATCCCGCAGATCTCACCGTCGTCGACCAACCCGAAATTCACCCGCCAGGGCTACAAGACCACCTTCCGTGTCGTCGCCGACGATGTGCGCCTGGGCGGCACGCTGGGCCGTTATGCGTCCCAGACGCTGAAGGGCAAGTCGATCGCCGTCATCGATGACCGCACCGCCTACGGCCAGGGTGTCGCCGAGGAATTCGAGAAAGGCGTGGCCGCCAGCGGTGGCAAGGTCATCGGCCGCCAGTTCACCACCAGCAAGGCGACCGACTTCACCTCCATCCTGACCGCCATCAAGGCCGGCAAGCCCGACGTGGTGTTCTACGGCGGCATGGACTCGGTGGCCGGGCCGATGCTGCGCCAGATGAAGCAGCTGGGCATTGCCGCGACCTTCATGGGTGGCGACGGCCTGTGCACCGCCGCCTTGCCCAGCTTGTCGGCCGGCGCGATGAGCGATGGCCAGGTGGTGTGCGCCGAGGCAGGCGGTGTCGTGGGCGCGCAGAAAAAGGCGATGGACGACTTCCGCGTGGCCTTCAAGAAGAAGTTCAACCTCGAGGTGCAGCTTTATGCGCCCTACGTCTACGACTCGGTCAACGTGATGGTCGCCGCGATGGTCAAGGCCGGCTCGGCCGACCCCGCCAAGTACTTGCCGGTGCTGGCCAAGACCGACGGCTACAAGGGCGTAACCGGCACCATCTCGTTCGACGACAAGGGCGACATCAAGAACGGCGCGCTGACGCTGTACACCTACAAGGGCGGGGCACGGGAGCAGATTGCGGTGGTGCGCTGAATCGGCCGTCACCGAAAGAAAAAAGGGCACCGCGAGGTGCCCTTTTTTTGCCATCGACCGACGGGACTACTTGTCCGTGTTCTGCATCACGCCTGCAGCTTCCTGCCTTAGCTGGATCGACTTCTGATCGATCGCGTCCAGCGCTTCGCTGGGCTCCTTGACGCTGTCCTTGGCCTTCAGATACGCCGCCTGCGTGTCCATCGCGTTGCACTCAGGGATACCGGTGTCGCCGTGCTGCGCCTTCATGTGATCGACGCACTTCTGCAGGGCCGCGTTCATCTTGTTGCCCGCATCGACCGCCTCGGCGACCCGGTCGCAGGCCGAGAGCAGCAGCGCAATGACGATGATGAAGATGCTTTTCATGACGTAATGGGATTTGAAGTTCAACAAGTCGCATTGTGGCCAACGCCGCCGGCGTGCGAGCAGCAGATCGCAAGGGCAGTTCCATGCTGATGAACTCGCCGCCGCGGCGCATACGACCGGTGAATTTGGCGGCGAGATCACCGAATAAATATGATGCATCGCACGCACAGCGACAGACTCAATCGGCCGATCGTTGTCACCCGGCACGGTGCGCAGCGGATGGCGGAGAGATCGATTGACGAGCCACTGCTGCTGTAGGCGATTGAATCCGGGACGACGCGCTGATCGTGAAGACCGTGATGCGCCGCTGGGAGCTGATGCCATGAAGACGACCTATTTCGACGACGAGGACATGCTGGTGATCCAGCTGTGCGACATGACCATCGTGCGCGAGGTCTCGCCGGACTGGAACACCCATGTCAGCTACGCGGCTGACGGCACGGTGGTCCTCGAAGCTGGGCACTGTGGCGCATGGCCGCTGAGCGTCGAGCACCGGCAAGCGGCTTGATCTTGGCTTCAGGTGACGCTGGGAAGCCGCGTCCTGGCTGTGTCTGGCGGAGAGGGCGCCTGCATTCGCCACATTCCAGCGCGTCTCTCGTCGTCTCAAAGCAGCCCTGTTCAACCGATTCTTCATAGGCAGCTCATCCAAAGAATTGATCTAACCCGTCGCACGGCATAGCAAGGCCGAGCGCAGCGCCATCGTCAGCGCCGAGGGTGTGCCGCACGGGGAGGCCGACGACCTGTCAGGACTGCCGAAGTGGACCGATGCCGAAATCGCCATGTTCGACAAGCGCGTGGCACGCAGCACCTGGCTGGGCTATCCCGATGCCAAGGGACGCGCCGAGCGGCTGCTACACCGCGATCGTGAACGCGACGACCGCCGTCTTTGCGTCGAATGATCACAAGCTGGACCCGGCTATCGCTGCGCCAAGCGCGAAGCGTTCCTGCTGGGCCAGTTGCAGCGCTGCCCGATGTTCAAGGAGAAGACGCAGTGACCGAACCGATAGACGACCGTCAGAAATCCGACCGAGGCCTGCGTGGCCGGTTTGCACCCAGCAACAAGGCATCACCTGGCCGACCGCCTGGGCGCGGCCCCGTCGCCGAGTGGCGCGCCACGCTGACGACAGACCTCGACAAGATCATCGACACGCTGCGCACGCAGGCACTCGCAGGCGATGCGCAGGCCATCAGGATCATTCTCGACCGCGTGCTGCCTGCGCTGCGCCCCATAGAGATGCCGACGACGCTGACGCTGCCCGCCGATGGCACGCTGGCCGAGCAAGCGCGTGCAGTCATTCAAGCCGCAGCAGATGGCGACTTGGCACTGGCGCAGGCAGCTCAGATCGTCGCCGCGTTGGGTGGCGTCGCCAAGATCATCGAAGCCACCGAGCTCGTCATCCGGATCGAAACGCAGGAGGAAAAACATGCAGCCAAAAAGCCTCGAACGCTGATTGATCGACCTGGAGCGCCAGGCAGATCCGGCAGATGGCACCGTGGTGACAGTGTTCGCGGTGCATTGGTTTGGCGACACCACCAAGCCCTAATTCATCGAGTACGGCGACCACACCTGGACCCAGCAGCTGGCCGGGTCGCTGGAAGACTGTCAAGGACAGGGCAAAGCGGCTGGCGCAGTTGCTACCGGCACCGACCGCCAAGATTTTCTTGTGCGCCAGACACCCGAAGGTGCCGCCGGAGCCATCGCGGGCGAAGTGGCTGGAGGCACAGCACGGACCGAACTGGAAAACCATTGTGGGGGACGCTTGAACATCACCAAGCGGCGAGACTGGCGCGCAGGCGCTGTGCAGGTTCGGCGTTGAACGTGCTGCTGACAGCGTGCTGATGGTGGTGTTTGGGTAAAGCGGGGTGCGCTTGAAGTCCCAGCACCTATCGGCCCGGGCAAAGGTCAGCTTCGCCACAGATCGAACTCACGCTGCCGGCGAGTCGCAGCCGCTCGCGACAGACAGCAATTGGGATGTTCACTGCCGATCGCATGCTGGTCAGCCGTCAGCCGTCAGTACGGCAACGGTCAACGCTGCGCGATCATCGCCCGAGCCTCGTCCAGACGGTCGAGCCGTGCTTGACTGCCAATCGCACGCTCCGTCAGCTCGCGTGCCGCCGCCAGTGAGGCGGCTGCCGGGACCTTGACGCTGCGACTGCGCCACCCACTGCGCGGCGGCGAGCTGCCCCGCGCGGGTCATCGCCTCGGCCACCTGCACGACCAGCGCCTCGTGCGCCTCGCGCCGGGCGCGGTTGCGTTGCAGTGTCTCGGCTAGCGCCGCGATGCCGGCGCCGGTCGGCCGCAGCGATTCGTGGCCGCTCGGGGCCTGCACGCGCTTGAGCCATCCGCCCGCAAGCAGCTCGAGTTAGAGCGTGTCGTGGCAGGGCCAGCCGGCCGAACGGTAGATCTCGCGCAGGCGCCGTCGGTGCGCCGCATCCAGCGGGAAAACGATCCCAAATAGGTCACCCCGAAGGCCGCAGCCGATGCGCGGTTTTTGGTTCGCCCCTACATTTGCGCGCACTGCTGTAAGACTGCCGCAGACCATCCCACCGGAGACCTCCCCATGAAGAAGCTGATTTCCGTCGCCGCCGTCCTTGCGTGCGCCTCGGGCGCCGCACTCGCGCACAACTGCCCGAACGAGATGAAGGCCATCGACGCCAAGCTCGCCACCCACCCGATCGTCGCCGCGGCCGACATGACCAAGATCAAGATGCTGCGCGCCGACGGCGAAGCCGCGCACAAGGCCGGCAAGCACGACGACTCGATGAAGGCTCTCGGCGAAGCCAAGAAGATGCTCGGCATCTGAAGTTCGCAGCGAACGCCACGAGCAGGGCTGCCGAGGGCCTGCAGGCCGTCGACGATACCTCCCCGACTCGGTTGTCGGCAGTGGCGCGCTGAGCATGCGAATCTCAACCTGTCCGGGTTGACGATTTACATCACTTCCTCGTACATCACCGTAGACATGCAAAGGAGTTCTAAGTGCCTGAACTGACACTCAACAAGATCAAATCCCAGAAGGGGATTCCGATCGGCGAAGCAACCCGGCGTGTCGCCGACCTCGGCTGGCAGCCGAGCTACGTGCAGGAGGCATCGACCTTCCCGACCGACTACAGGATCGGCAAAGCCCCGCGCGACCCGATGAAGCACGTGCTGCGTTCCTACTTCCCGATGCAAGAGGAAAAGGACAGCCGTGTTTATGCCGCCCTTGATGCCGCACTGCGCGGTGACATGTTCCGCAACATCCAGCCGCGCTGGATCGAGTGGATGAAGTTGTTCCTGGCCATCATCCCGTTTCCGGAAATTTCGGCCGCTCGCTCGATGGCGATGGTTGCCCGCTTGGCTCCAGGTGAGGAGTTGCGCACCGGCTTCACCATGCAAATGATTGACGAATTCCGCCACTCCACGATTCAGATGCACCTGAAGAAGTGGTACATGGAAAACTACATCGACCCGGCTGGTTTCGACATCACCGAAAAGGCATTTGCGCAATGTTATGCCACGACCATCGGCCGCCAACTCGGCGAGGGCTTCCTCACCGGTGACGCCATCACTGCAGGCAACATCTACCTGTCCGTTGTGGCCGAGACGAGCTTCACCAACACGCTGTTCGTGGCCATGGTATCGGAGGCAGTCCGCAATGACGACTACGCTCTGTCCACCGTGTTCCTGTCGGTGCAGTCGGATGAGACGCGTCACATTGGCAATGGTCACTCGCTGCTGATGTCGATCGTCAACGACCCAAGCAACCACCTGTTGCTTGAGCGTGACCTCCGCTACGCATTCTGGCAAAACCACGCCATTGTTGATGCTACCGTCGGCACCATCATCGAATACGGCACCACCGACCGCGACAAGAACAAGGCGTCCTACTCCGAGTTGTGGCGCCGCTGGATCTACGAAGACTACTATCGCAGCTCCATGCTGCCGCTGGAAAAGTACGGCGTGAAGATCCATCACGACGACGTCTCCGCTGCTTGGGACCGCATCGTCAAGAAGAACTATGTTCACAAGACGG
>JAYVEB010000379.1:0-7782 GCA_043749095.1 Burkholderiales bacterium
AGCTGGTTCAGCCGCACCAGATTCACTGGCCCGTTCACTTGGTACAGCGCCTGCCCCGGCAGATCGAACTGTTCGAGCAGGAATTCGGACAACTCCGGCGGGCAGCTGCTGACCACTTCGAGCCGGATCGCCTGCCCGAAGTGGCGCGAGCTGAGGCCGGAACGCAGCGCCTGGCGCAGGTTCTTCACGTCGTCCTCATCGACTTCGAGGTCGGAGTCGCGGGTGACGCGGAACTGCGAGAAGGTCTCCACCTCACGCCCTGGAAACAGCTCACCGAGGTGCGCGCGGATCACGCTGGTCAGCAGCACGAAACCCTGTTGGCCGGGCACCAGCGCGTCAGGCAGCCGGATCACCCGCGGCAGCACGCGCGGCACCTTGACGATGGCGATGGTGTTCTCGCGGCCGAACGCGTCCTTGCCGCCAAGCCGCACGATGAAATTCAGCGCCTTGTTGGCAACCAGCGGAAACGGGTGCGACGGATCGAGCCCGATCGGCACAAGCAGCGGGCGCACCTGCTTCTGGAAGAAGTGATCGACCCATTCGCGCTGCGCCTCGTCGCGCTCGGCGTGGTTCAGGATCACGATCCCCGCGCGTTGCAGCAGCGGCATCAGCTGGTCATTGAAGGCGGTGTACTGCTCGTCGATCAGCCGGTGGGCCTCCGCAGTGATCGCCTGCACATCGGCATCGGTGACACCCGCACCGGGCAGCCGCGAGGCTTCCAGGTAATCGGCAAATCGCACCTCGAAGAACTCGTCGATGTTCGACGACACGATGCAGATATAGCGCAGCCGCTCCAGCAGCGGCACGTCGTGGCGCAGGGCCTGCGCCAGCACGCGGCGGTTGAATTCGAGGATCGAGGTTTCGCGGCCGAGCATCAGTTCGGGATCGCCCGCCTGCGGCGTCGCGGTCGGCTCGGGTGCGGCAGCCGTGTCGGCAGGGGGACGCAAGGCGGGGTCGGTACTCATCACGATAGTTTAGGGAGGTTGCCTGTGGCTCGGGCCGGGGGAAGGCGCAGCCAATGGCGTGGTTCAAGCGTCACGTCACCGCCATGTCAGCCTCGGCCTCGCTCGACCGCGCACCCATTGCGCGTGCTTCGGTATCGGCCAGGCGCAGGTGCTCGCTCCAGTCGATGATTTCGAGCCGACCGTCGGCGTGCTCGACCAGCGCGGTCAGGCTTTCGACCCAGTCGCCGTCATTGGCATAGGTGATGCCGTCGATGTCGCGCAATTCGGCATGGTGGATGTGTCCGCAGACCACGCCGTGTGCGCCGCGACGTCTGGCTTCGCGCGCCACCGCGACCTCGAAATCGCCGATGAAGTTGACCGCACGCTTGACCTTGAACTTCAGGTACTTCGACAGGCTCCAGTACGGCAGGCCGAGCCGCGCGCGCATCGAGTTCAGCCAGCGGTTGAGCTTCAACGTGAATTCGTACAGCGTGTCGCCCACATGGGCCAGCCACTTGGCGCACTGGATCACGCCGTCGAACAGATCGCCGTGGATGATCCACAGCCGGCGGCCGTCGGCGGTTTCGTGGATCCAGTCTTCGGCCACCTCAATGCCGCCGAAGTCGTGCCCCAGGTAGCGGCGGGCGAACTCATCGTGGTTGCCCGGGATGAACATCACCCGAGTGCCCTTGCGGGCCTTGCGCAGCAGCTTCTGCACCACGTCGTTGTGCGCCTGCGGCCAGTACCAGCTGCGGCGCAGTTGCCAGCCGTCGATGATGTCGCCCACCAGGAACAGGTGCTCGCTGTCGAAGTGCTTCAGGAAGCCCAGCAGCGCCACCGCCTGGCAGCCCGGCGTGCCCAGGTGCAGGTCCGAGATCCAGACGCTGCGGTAATGCTGCTTTGATTCACCCAAGGGATCAGACGCTCCCCCGCCGACGACGTCGGTCGCTGCGCAGGCGACCTGGGAATCGGTCCACGCGCGCAGCAGGGGCAGGTCGCGTTGCATGGACCCGGAGGATGCGACGCCGGTGTAACACGGGCATGGCGGTGGCGTGACGCCGCAGTGACACGCGAGCCCTTGCGGTGCCGTTGCGGCGCCCAGCGATACCATGCGACAACGTCGACCCTGGACGCTGTCGTCCCGCCCCGCACATGTCCCCGCCCCATCCCGACCACGCTCCCGTGCTTGCCAACAAGGCCTTCCTGTTCGTGCTGATCGCGGTGTCGCTGGCCTTCGGCTGGGTCCTGTGGCCCTTCTTCGGCGCGCTGTTCTGGGGGGTGGTGCTGGCCATCCTGTTCGCGCCGCTGCACCGGCGACTGCTGGCCCGGTTGAACGGGCGTGAGTCAGTGGCCGCGCTGGTCACACTCGCGCTGATCGTGCTGATCGTGCTGCTGCCGCTGGCGTTCCTCACGGCCTCGCTGGTGCGCGAAGGCGCGGGCGTCTACCAGCGCATGCAATCGGGCGAACTGGACTTCGGCCGCTACTTTGACCAGATCATGCAGGCGCTGCCGGGGTGGGTCACCGATCGGATGAACCAGTTCGGTCTGGGCAACGTCGCAGCGCTGAAGCAAAAGCTCAGCGCTGCGATCTCGCAGGGCACCAGCCTGATCGCGGCCCAGGCGCTGAGCATCGGCCAGAACACCTTCGAGTTCATCGTCAACTTCTTCATCACGATCTACCTCGTTTTCTTCCTGCTGCGCGACGGTGCCCGCCTGGCCGGCCGCATCAATGCCGCAATCCCGCTCGACGAGCGGGACAAGCGCGAACTGCTGCTGAAGTTCACCACGGTGATCCGTGCCGCGGTGAAGGGCAATGTGGTCGTCGCGATCGCGCAGGGCGCGCTCGGTGGCCTTGCATTCTGGTTCCTGGGCGTCAACGGCGCTTTGCTGTGGGCGGTGATCATGGCCTTCCTGTCGCTGCTGCCGGCGATCGGCGGCGGACTGGTGTGGCTGCCGGTCGCGCTGTATTTCCTGGTGACCGGGGAGGTCTGGCAGGGCCTGGGCCTGATCGCCTATGGCGTGCTGGTGATCAGCATGGTCGACAACGTGCTGCGGCAGATCCTGGTCGGCAAGGACACCAAGATGCCCGATTACGTGGTGCTGATCTCGACGCTCGGCGGCATGGCCGTCTTCGGTCTCAACGGCTTCGTCATCGGCCCGGTGATTGCCGCGATGTTCATGGCGGTGTGGGACATCTGCATCACGGCACGCGGGGAGGGGCGATGAGGGCGGGACGCTCAATGGCCGTCCTGGCGTTTGCGGCCGTATCGTGCGTCATGCTCTTTGCCGGCTGCGCCACCACGACGCCCGCTGCCAGCCCACCCAGCGAGGCCGCACCGAAGTCGTTTCACGTCGCGTCCGATCAGGCTGGCATCTACATCATCCGCAGCGAGCGCGTCGGCGGCGCCATACCGATCGAGGTGCTGATCGACGGGCAGCGCCTCGGCGCCACGGTGGCGAGGTCGTACCTCTACGCGGTGGTGAAGCCGGGGATCCACACGGTGGACTCCCTCGGCGACATCCGCAACGCGCTGGAAGTCGAGGCGAAGCCCGGAACGATCACCTACCTGTCACAGGTGGTGGAGCTGGCGTACCTCACCTCGCCGCGCACGCGGCTGCGCACGATGAACGACGCACAGGGTCGCGAGTGGGTGATGGAGTTGAAGGCGGCGCCGCTGCGCTGAGCGGGCCGACAGGCTGTGGCCGGGATCAGGCCAGCAGCGAACCGGTGCGGCCAGGACGTTGCACGCCGCCATGCGCTCCGTAGACGGTGGGTGCCTCGCGCGGCAGCAGCACGTCGATGGCGCGGTCGAGCGCTGCGGTGGCGCGGGCCAGGCTTTCGCGCTGGGCCGCCACGGTGCCGCTGGCGCTGGCGAGCCGGCGGCGCAGCGCCGGCGGCACCGGGCCGTTGCGCGCGGCGCGTGAGAAATGATCGACTGCGTTCGACAGCGCGCGATGCAACTCCGACGCATGCAGGTCGATCGACGACAGGTCACGCGCCTGCAAGGCGGCACTCAGGGACGCCAGTCGGTGTTCCACCGCGCTGAGCGTTGATTCCAGGGCAGGATCCGCGGCATCCTTTCGGGCCAGGGAAACCAGGGCGGTGGTGTTCAGACGCTTCGACGGCGACGGATTCATGGGCGGGTGCGGCGATGAGATTTGATCAGGATTCGGACGTGCTCTTCTTCAGCAGTTCGGCGGCATTGGCGATCAGCTTGTCGGCGATGGCGCCGGCATCGATCTTGAAGTCACCTTTCTCGATGGCTTGCGAGATACGCTCGACTTTGGCACTGTCGAATTCGGCGGGGCTGGTGGATCCCGAGCGCAGGCTGGCTGCGGTACTCGACAAGGCCACCTGTGCGCTGGCCTCGGTCGATGCCACCGCGGCGGCTTCGCCGCTGCTGCGTGTGTTCGCCGGGGTCACGGCAGGTCCGGCCGCGGCGCTGGCCGCGGGCAGACCCTGGATCTTGTTGCTGGTGCTTCCGATGGTCATGACATTCTCCCGACAGGCGGCGGAGTGAAAAGATGTTTCAACATGATCGCTGTATCGGCCGCTCTGGCGCGGACTTTAGGACTTTTTGACTGGCCGGCGCAAACGAGCGTCGATACCGTGACGGTGTGCACCTGCCGACTCACAGCGACAACTCCACCACGCGCGTGCCCACCGGCGTGCCAGTGACGACCTGGCCGCTGTCGGTGCGCACCCGCGCGGTCTGGCCCTCTATGCCGGGCGTCAATGCCTGCCCGCTGCCGGCGACGCTGAAGCCGGGGCCGCTGGCCAGCACCTTGACCGAATCGCCTGCGGCAAACCACATCCGAGCTTTCAGGTCGGTCTGCCGCAAGCCCCGACCGGCGATCAGCGGACGCGTCAGCGACCGGCCCACCGCGAGTGAGGCGTTGGTCACCACGGCCGCGTTGTCTTCGGCGAAATCGACCTCGGCCATGCGCAGATCGTCCTCGCGCAAGGTGGCGCCGGCGGGCAGCGGCACCGCGGCGACCAGCGCCTGGCCGAAGACACGCACGGTGATCGGCAGGTAGACATTCCATGGCCTGGCACCTTGCGCGCAGCGCAGCCCGATGCGCGCCTTGCCCCACAGCCGCATGCCTGGCGGCAGATACGGTTCGATGCGTTGACACGGGGCGAGCTTGAGGCGCGGGTCCAGGGCACCGACCTGCACCTCGAAGCGCAGCGGCTTGTCGGCGGTGACTGCCGCCGGATCGGCCACGGCCTTGACCTGCGCAACTGCAGCCTGCTGCGTCGCGAGCAACGCCAATTCACGCACCTGTTCCACCAGTGCGGCATCGACCGCCGCATCGGGCAACTCCTGGGCGACACCAACCAAGGGCAGGCCCAACGCGAGCAGGCCGGCGATCAGCAAGCCGCCACGGCGGATGGCCTGCGCAGGGTGAGGGGTGCGACGGAATTTCATGCATGCACTCTAGACATGACCCGGTGCGCCACAGGTCGCCAATTGACGGTGAATCCCGCGCTTGTTCCCGCTTATGTTCGGGCCGGGGCCTCCAGACAATGGACGCACAGCCAGCCTTCGCGAGTGACCCATGCTGAACCAGCTCACCAGTTCCATCGACTTCCAGGGTCAGGCCCTGACCCTGCGGGCTGAGCGACAGCGCCTGATCGCCAGCAACATCGCCAACGCCGACACGCCGGGTTATGTGTCGCGTGACATCAATTTCGCGCAGGCACTGCGTGATGCCACCGGCGGCCAGGCACTTCGAGCCGGCACGGTGGGCCGGCTCGATATCACTCAGCCCGGCCACATCGCCGGCAGCGGCGCGTCACCGTCTTCCGCGAACCTGTTGTATTCGAGCGTCAGCCAGACCAGCCTGGACAACAACACCGTCGACATGGACCGAGAGCGGGCCAGCTTCGTCGACAACTCGGTGAAGTACGAGGCCACGCTGACCTTCGTCAACGGCGCGGTGCGCAGCATGCTCGATGCCATCAGAGGAGCGCAGTCATGAGCATGATGAACATCTTCAATGTCGCGGGCAGCGCGACCAGTGCGCAAAGCCAGCGGCTGAACATCGTCGCGTCGAACCTGGCCAATGCCGACACTGTTGCCGGGCCCGACGGCAAGGCCTACAAGGCGCGGCAGGTCACCTTCCAGACCCAGTTGATGGGCACCGCAGGCGGCAATGCCGGTGCGGCCGGCGTCACCGTGAGCAACATCTCCGAGGACCAGACGCCGGGTCGCCGGGTGCTGGACCCGAAGCACCCGAGTGCAGACGCCGACGGCTACGTGACCTACAGCAACGTCAATGCGGTCGAGGAGATGGTCAACATGATCTCGGCCTCGCGCTCGTACCAGAACAACGTCGAGGTGATGAACACCGCGAAGACGTTGCTGCTCAAGACCCTGCAGATGGGCAACTGAGCCCGTCGCAGCACCCGAGGACACCTCCATGGCCATCGATTTCTCGACCATCAACAAGTCGTCCACTACCGGAGCCACCGGCGCGTCTTCATCATCGGGCACGGCGGCGGCCGAGGATCCCGGTTCGCAAGACCGCTTCCTGAAGCTGTTGATCACACAGATCCAGAACCAGGATCCGCTCAGCCCGATGGACAACGCGCAGGTGACGTCGCAGATCGCGCAGATCAACACCGTCAGCGGCATCCAGCAGCTCAACGCCACGGTGAAGGGCCTGGCAGGCCAGTTCACCCAGCTGCAGGCGCTGCAGAGTGCGTCGCTGGTCGGCCGCGATGTGGTGGTACCGGGCAATGTGCTCGACATCACCAGTGGCGTGGGGCAGGGCGGCTTCGAACTGTCGGGCCCGGCCGATGCGGTGAAGGTTGATGTGCTCTCGCCGGCGGGCCATGTGGTCGACAGCCTCGCACTCGGCGCGC
This sequence comes from Burkholderiales bacterium, assembly GCA_043749095.1. Classification (GTDB taxonomy): domain Bacteria; phylum Pseudomonadota; class Gammaproteobacteria; order Burkholderiales; family Burkholderiaceae_C; genus PBB1. Next base: position 6,814 of record JAYVEB010000379.1, read on the forward strand.
TCGCAACCGGCAGCCACAGCTTCAACTGGCCGGCTGGTACCGCCACCAACGACAGCGGCCTGAAATTCCGTGTCACCGCCACCAGTGGCAGCGTCAGCAGCACGCCGACCCTGCTGATGCGCGACCGCGTCAACGCGATCAACACCAGCGGCAACGCATTGAATCTCGAACTGCAGAACGCCGGCAGCGTTCCTTACAGCACCGTACGCGCATTGAACTGACGCTCCTGCCGACTTCCGCCTCCCACCCATCCCTCCCCGGCCACCCCGGCCATCACGCCTTTACCAAGGACACACCATGGGCTTCCAACAAGGTCTTTCCGGTCTGAATGCCACCAGCAAGAATCTGGACATCATCGGCAACAACATTGCCAATGCCAACACCTTCGGCGCCAAGTCTTCGCGCGCCGAGTTCGCTGATGTGTATGCCAATTCCATCAACGGCGCCGGTGACAGCAACGTCGGCATCGGCGTCAACCTGGAAACGGTGGCGCAGCAGTTCACGCAGGGAAACATCTCGACGACTGGCAATCCTCTCGATCTGGCCATCAACGGGCGCGGCTTCTTCCAGGTGCTGCGCCCCAGTGGTGACGCCGCCTACACCCGCAATGGCCAGTTCAAGCTGGACCGTGAGGGCTTCGTCGTCGACAACGTCGGCAACAAGCTGCAAGCCCAGCCGTGGAATGATGCCGTCGGCCGTGCCGTCGGCAATGTGCAACCGATCCGATTGCAGGCCGGGCTCGGTGCCCCCGTGGCCACCGGCAGCGGCACCGATCCCGCCCTGCGCGGTATCCGCATGGGCATCAACCTTGACGCCACCAGTAAGGTGCCTACCGCGCCCATCGCGTTCGACCAGCCCTCCAGCTACAACTACGCGACCTCGCAGACGCTGTACGACAGCCAGGGCGTGCCGTTGACCATGAATTACTACTTCCGCAAGACCGCTGTCAACAACTGGGACGTCTACGCA
>JAYVEB010000380.1:0-7777 GCA_043749095.1 Burkholderiales bacterium
CGCGTCAATGCGATCGCGCCGGGGGCGGTCGCCACCGCGATGCTCTCGACCGAGCACATGAGTCCCGAATGGATCGAGAAGGAACTCGACATTCCGCAGCACCGCTTCGGCGAGCCCGACGAGATTGCCGCCACCGCGCTGTTCCTGCTGTCGGACCTGTCGCGCTTCTATTGCGGGCAGGTGCTGAGCCCGAATGGCGGCTCCTTGATGGCATGAGCCCACGACAACGCCGATGTTCCCTGTCACCGCTCCCGTGATCGTCGCCGCGAACCCGGCATCGCCCGGCACCCGCGGGCCCACGCTGGTGCTGCTCGCCTCGACCGTGCTGTGGGGATTGCTGTGGTGGCCGCTGAAGGGCTTCTCCGCCGCCGGCCTGTCGGGGCCGGTGCTGTCCTTGCTGACCTATGGCGCGGTCGGTGTCTGTGGCATCGGCTTCCTGTGGCGCCAACGCAGCGCCTGGCGACCGCAGACCGGTTTGCTGCTGTTGCTGATGGCGGTCGGCGGCTGGGCCAATTCCGCTTTTGTTCAAGCGCTGGTGCTCGGCGATGTGGTGCGGGTGATGCTGCTGTTCTACCTGGCGCCGGTGTGGTCGGTGCTGGGTGGGCGACTGTTCCTGGGAGAGGCGATCAGCCGCCGCCGCGCGTTCGCGGTGGCGCTGGCGCTGGTCGGCCTGTGGTTCGTAATTGGTGGCAGCGCGGCCTGGGCGCGGCCCTTGGGCACCGCCGACTGGCTGGCGCTGACGGCGGGCCTGGCCTTTGCTGGCAACAACCTGATCTCGCGCGCCGCACAGGCGATCCCGATGCTGTCGAAGACGGTGGCGGTGTTCTTCGGGTGCGGTCTGGTGTCGGCTGCCAGCGCGCTGCTGACCGGCGCGGTCGTGCCGGCGATCAGCGCGCCGCTCGCGCTGGGTCTCGCCGGCTATGCCTTCGTCTGGCTGGTGCTGGCGACAGTCACCTGGCAGTACGGCGTGACGCACCTCGAAAGCGGCCGGGCGGGCGTGATCCTGACCATCGAATTGCTGGTGTCGGTGGTGTCGGCCGTGCTGTTGGGCGACGAATCGCTGCGGCCGCTTGAATGGGCCGGCGGCGTGCTGATTGCCGTCGCGGCATTGATCGAAGCCACCGATTCGAACGAGTCTGCACAAAAGGAGATCTCTGTATGAGCACCGTCTGGATGAACCAGTTGTCGTGGGTCGACTACGAAGCGCGCCTGAAGCAGGATCAGCCGGCGATCCTGTTGCCGGTCGGCGCGCTCGAACAGCACGGCCCGCACCTGCCTCTGGGCACCGACGGCCTGCTGTCCGCCGCGGTCGCCGCCGATGCCGCTGCGCGCATTGGTGCGCTGGTCGCGCCGACGCTGTCGTACGGCTACAAATCGCAGCCGAAGTGCGGCGGAGGCCAGCATTTCTGCGGTACCACCAGCGTCGACGCGGCGACCTTGATCGGCTCGGTGCGCGACGCGGTGCGTGAGTTCGCACGGCACGGCGCGACCAAGCTGGTGTTCGTCAACGGCCACTATGAGAACCAGTGGTTCCTGACCGAAGGCATCGACCTCGGCCTGCGCGACCTCGGTGCACGTTCGACGCTGCAGGTGATGCGACTCGAATACTGGGACTTCCTGTCGGAGACGACGCTGGCCAGCGTGTTCCCCGATGGCTTCCCCGGCTTTGCGCTGGAGCATGCGGCGGTGATCGAGACCTCGATGATGCTGCACTATCACCCGAGCCTGGTGCGGCTGGATTTGATCCCCGACGAGTCGCCGGCCGACTTCCCGCCATACGACGTCTACCCGGCGCGCAAGCACTGGGTGCCGCTGTCGGGTGTGCTGTCGTCGGCGCGCGGGTCCAGCGTCGAGAAAGGCGCGGTGATGGCGGCCGAACTGTCGACGCGCATCGCCGCGGCGATCACGCACGAATTCGGCTGAGACTGGCGCCCGATGTTCGATATGTCCCGCACCGCGCTGCTGGTAATCGACCTGCAGCGCGATTTCCTCGACCCGCGCGGCTACGCGGCACAGGCGGGTGTTGATGTGTCGCGGCTGCGCGCCGCGCTGGCCCCGGTGTGCGCACTCATCGATGCGGCGCGCGAGGCCGGGCTGCGCATCATCTACACCCGCGAAGGCCACAGGCCTGACCTGTCCGACTGCCCGCCGGCCAAGCTGGCGCGCAGCCGCCACGCAGGCGCCGAGATCGGCTCGGCCGGGCCGCTGGGCCGCTTGCTGGTGCGTGGCGAACCGGGCCATGGCCTGGTCGACGAACTGCAGCCGCGTGCCGATGAGCCCGTGATTGACAAGCCCGGCTACAGCGCCTTCCACCAGACCGATCTCGACCAGATCCTGCGCGGCTGGGGCACCGACACGGTGATCGTCTGCGGCGTCACCACCGAGGTCTGCGTGCACACCACGCTGCGCGCGGCGACCGACCACGGTCTGCGTTGCATCACGGTCAGCGACGCCTGCGCGGCCTCTGATCCGGCACTGCAGCAACCGGCACTCGCGATGATTGCGGTCGAAGGCGGCATCTTCGGTGCGGTGATCGACAGCACCATCTTGATCGCGCAATTGCGTCGTCCCGGCGAAAAGGAAATGTCATGACACAGGTGCGCAAACTCTGGCCGCTGCTGACCGCGACGCATCGCTACGACAAGTCGATCTCGACCTGGCAGCGCGGGCGCGGCCAGCAGATCGAGGCGCCGATCCTCGCCTACCTGATCGAGACCGCGAACGGCCGCATCCTCTACGACGTGGGCTGCGACCACGCGAAGATCGCCGACCCGGTCGCCCGCGATCGCCACTACAACCCGGCGACCTTCGAGTTCGGCGCGCCGGACATGCGCGAAGAGCAGCGCATTCCGCGCCATCTGGCGCGGCTCGGTCTGACGCCGGCCGATGTTGATGTGATCTTCATCGGCCACCTGCATTTCGACCATGCCGGCGGGTTGCGCGAGCTGCGCCGCTGCGGTTGTGGTGCCGAAATCCATGTGCAGCGTGACGAGATGGACGTGGCGCTTAGCGGCGCCGACCCGGCGGTGTTCGCCGACGACCTGGTCGACGACGTTGGCGCGCCGCTGCAGTTTCGATTGCACACTGGCGAGTACAGCGTGGTGCCCGGCGTGCAGGCGGTGGCAACGCCTGGCCACACGATCGGCCACATGTCGATGTGGATCGAGATGCCGAAAGGCCCACCGGTCCTGCTGGCCGGCGATGCGGCCGATCTGCAGGAAAACATCGATGACGAGATCGCACCCGGCACCCTGTGGCAGGGCCGCGAGGCGCAGGCCATCGCCAGCATCCGCAAGCTGAAGGCACTGGCCGCCGACACCGGCGCCTGGCTGTGGCCGAACCACGACTTCCCGTTCTACCGCGCGCTGCCGGCGTTTCCGCAGTTCGCGGCGTGACTGTGGGCGACACCTTTCCCGACGTCCCCGAGCGTTACTGCGGCGTGTGGCGGCGCACGCTGCTCGAAACGCCGGATCAGCGTGACACCACGACCTGGGTGCACTGGCTGCAGACCGCGCGCTGGCACGCCGACCTGCGCGTGCCCGCCGCGGCCGAGGTGGGCCGTTCGGCGATCGCGCTCGATGCGATGAGCCCGGCTCAGCACCTCGCGCTGGCGCAGCAGCAGGGCTTCTTCGGCCGCACCGAAGTCCAGCCGAAGGTGCATGGCGATCTATGCACCTGGCACCGCAAGCTCGACCTTCAACCGCCGGGGCTGACGCCCGACGTCGGCTGGATGGAGTTCCAAGGTGACGACCGCGTCATCGAAACCGGTGTTCACGGCGCCTACCGCGAAGTGTGGGACCGCGTGCCGGGCTCGACGGGGCATACGCGGGTGCTGGCCGAGACGACGGCCCCGCCGGGCGACGATGCCGAGGTGCTGGCGACGGCACGTGCCTACCTGCTGCTGTCCGGTGACTGGTTGATGCGCGTGCGACCGCGGCGGGTCGGCTGGCCACCAGGCACGGTCCCGTGCACCACGCTGGGCAGGTTGCTCGCCCTGTATCCGGCCTCGGCCACGGCGCTGCTCGACTTCGAGATCTCATACGGTCGGCTGCGCGGTGGTGCGTGGCGCATCGAGCGATCCAGCCTGCCCGAGTTCGAGGGCCGCACCGAAGCGATGCACTGGCAGCCACTCGACGACACCCGCGCCGAGGTCCGCAGCGACTCGGGCACCTCCGTTTGGTGCGTTCTGGCCTGAGTTCCGAGCGAACAGGTGGGCACGTCCGTTGCTTTGACTGGTACTACGAATCAGTTGATTCGTAATACTGAAATGCGCATCGATCGCCTTGCGCCGGAATCGATTCCACTGCCCCGAGGGCCTTCCGCCGTCACCCACCATGAGTGCGCTCCAACTGCTCCTGCCGCGCCGGCGACTGACGCCCCACACCCACTGGTTGCTGGGCTTGGGGTCGTTCATCGTGCCGCTGCTGATCTGGTGCGTGGTCAGCTATGTGCCCGGCGTCTGGCATCCGCAGATTCGCATCGTCGATGCGGGCGATGTCGACTACTTCCAGCCCGGCATGCGCGCCGATGCCGACCAGTTCGACAGCGAGGTGCAGGGCCTGCGCGCGAAGGGTGGCCGCGTGCCCACCGGCGTGCCGTCGAACCCGATCTACCTGCCGGCGCCGCACGAGGTGGCGATCGCCTTCATGCGCGCCTTCTCGAACACGCCGAAGCAGACCGGCGGCAAGGGCATCCTCGACAGCATGGGCGACAGCATCCGGTTGATCGTCTTCGGCTTCTTGCTGTCGTCGGTGATCGCGGTGCCGCTGGGCATCGTCTGCGGCACCTACTCGGCGCTGTCGAGGCTCAACGAGCCCTTCGTCGAGTTCTTCCGTTACCTGCCGGCACCGGCGTTCGGCGCGCTGGCTGTCGCGGTGCTGGGCATCTACGAAGGCCCAAAGGTGGCGATCATCTTCATCGGCACCTTCTTCCAGCAGGTGCTGGTGGTGGCCAACACCGCGCGCAAGCTCGATTACGCGCTGCTTGAAGCGGCGCTGACGCTGGGCACCAAGCCGCTGAAACTGCTGACGCATGTGGTGGTGCCGGGCATCCTGCCGAACCTGTACCGCGACCAGCGCATCCTGCTCGGCTGGGCCTGGACGTACCTGGTCGTGGCCGAACTGATCGGCACCAGCTCGGGCATCACGCTGTTCATCACGCAGCAGGCGCGCTTCCAGAATTTCGACGACGTCTACGCCGCGATCCTGATGATCGGCGTGATCGGCTTCGGCTCCGATCTGCTGCTGGCACGGCTGGAGCGGGTGTTGTTCCCGTGGGACCGCGGCGCGCTCAACGACTGATTCGAACGGGCAACGAATCATGCAGAACCCGGCCGACATCCCCTCGCACCTGACGCAGTCCGATCCGGTGCGCGAGCGCTTCGAGCGACTGAAGCAGCGCAAGGTCATCCTCGACGTGCAGCAGCTCGGCAAGCGCTTCGCTACCGCGCAGGGCGAGGTCGTGGCGCTGAAGGGCATCGACTTCAAGACCTACCGGCGCGAGTTCGTCTGCATCATCGGCCCGTCGGGCTGCGGCAAGTCGACGTTGATCCGCATCCTGGCGGGGCTGGAGACGCAGTCCGAGGGCCAGGTGCTGCTGGACGACGAGGCGGTGTCCGGCCCGTGCCGAGACCGCGGCATGGTGTTCCAGGGCTACACACTGTTCCCGTGGCTGAACGTCAAGCGCAACGTGATGTTCGGTCTGAAGATGAATGGCGCCAGCCACGGCCAGGCCGAACAGAACGCCTTGCAATGGCTCGATCTGGTGGGACTGTCGAAGTTCGCCGACGCCTACCCGCATCAACTCTCCGGCGGCATGAAGCAGCGCGTGGCCATCGCGCGGGCCTTGGCCAACCAGCCACGCATCCTGCTGATGGACGAACCGTTCGGTGCGCTCGACGCGCAGACGCGCGCCAAGATGCAGTCCTACCTGCTCGAGATCTGGAAGAACATCGACATCACCATCGTGTTCATCACCCACGACCTCGATGAAGCGATCTTCCTCGCCGACCGCATCCTGGTGCTAAAGGCCCACCCGGGCGAGGTGCAGGAGCTGATCGAGGTGCCAGTGCCGCGCCCGCGCAGTCCGGCGCAGGTCACCTCGCCCGAGTTCCGCGCGACCAAGGCGCGGCTCGAAGCGCTGATCCACACCCCGAGCGAGGCCACCGATGAAGACATCGTGCTGCCGCCCATCACCCGCCTGACCGACGTCAGCGACAACGTGGAATGACGATGGAAGGGAGCCACCATGCAATGGTCTGAACTGACCTGGTCCGAAGTGCCGGATGCGCTCGAATCAGCGCGCCACGCCGCCATCCTGCCGGTCGGCGCCACCGAGCAGCACGGCCCGCACATGGGCTGCGGCATGGACTTTGTGCTCGCCGACAAGCTCTGTCGCGAGGTCGCGCGGCGCACCAGTGTGCCGATGCTGCCGACGCTGCCCTACGGCTGCTCGATCGGCCACAGCCGGCGCTGGCCCGGCACGCTGGCCGTGCAGCCGATCACGCTGATCGAGCTGGTCAAGCAGATCGGCGACTGGGCCCACCACAGCGGTGTGCGGCGGCTGTTCATCGTCAATACACACGTGACGAACGCCGCGCCGCTGCGCTGTGCGCTGGAAATGCTGCGCGCCGAACACGACGAGATGATGGTGTCGGTCATCAACTCGGCCACCATCAGCCCGCGGGTGCGCCAGTTCCACTTCGCCGACGGCGACGACTGGCACGCCAACGACGCCGAGACCTCGCTGATGCTGGCAGTGGCACCGACCATGGTGCGGCCCGATCGTCTGAATGAGGCCGACGACATCGACCGCACCGGCAGCCTGGTCTTCTCGCACCCGGTCAACCGCACCAGCCTGAACGGCGTGACCGGTGCGCCCAGCCTGGCCGGTGCCGACAAGGGCCGTGAATGGTTCAGCTGGATGGTCGAGGACCTGAGCGAACTGATCACCCGCGGCCTGCGCGAAGAACCGCCGCTGGCGCATTCCTATTTCTCCCCACACCACCACGAAGGTTGAACCCCATGCACCACGCATCCGAAGAAGTCCTGGCCGTTCGCGACCGCTTGAAGGCGCAAGGCGTCAAGTACTGCATCGGCGCCTATGTCGACATCCACGGCATCCCGAAAGCCAAGGTGGTGCCGATCGACCACCTGCCGCAGATGGCGGCAGGCTCCGAGCGTTACACCGGCTATGCGCTCGACGGCCTGGGCCAGGCGCCCAGCGACGACGAACTGGCCTCGGTGCCCGACCTCGACCACATCATCCAGCTGCCCTGGGAGCCAAAGATTGCCTGGATGCCGGCCGACAACACCTTCCAGGGCCAGCCGTACCCGCTGAACACCCGCGTCGCGCTGAAGAGCGTGCTGGCGCAGGCGGCCGAGATGGGGCTGGGCATGAACCTCGGCATCGAGTGCGAGATCTACCTGTTGAAGCAGGCGGCCGATGGCACGCTGCAGGTGCCGAACCCGGACGACAAGCTGGTCAAGCCCTGCTACGACGTGCGCGGCTTCGTCGATCAGTTCAGCTGGCTCGACAAGATGGCCACCGCGATCGATGGCCTGGGCTGGGACCTGTACTCGTTCGACCATGAGGATGGCAACGGCCAGTTCGAGTTCGACTTCGCCTACAGCGACGCACTGCGCATGTGTGACCGCCTGACCTTCTTCCGCTTCATGGCCAAGCACTATGCGAAGGAAGAAGGGCTGCTGGCGACGATGATGCCCAAGCCTTTCGGCAACCGCACCGGCACCGGCGCGCACTTCAACATGTCGCTGTA
>JAYVEB010000381.1:0-7762 GCA_043749095.1 Burkholderiales bacterium
TGCCAAGGGGTAAGGAACCCCTGAAATCACGAGTTTTCACGACAGCGGCCTTCTGCCGCCCAGACTCCTAGGCTCTCGCCATGCCACGCGCGGCTCCACACTGAATCCATGAGCTCGTGACGCCCTCACTATCGATGTTGATGAAAGGGTCTCGATGAATCAGCCCGAGCAGGTTCCGTGCGTCGACCCGACCACCACCTTGCCGACATTGTTGCGGCAGGCTGCCGCTGCGTTGCGGCTCGATCCCGCGAGATGGGTGGACGTGCTCGTTGCAGGGCTGAACGGCTTGTCCGCCGGATTGGCCATCAAGGAGACCGCCACGGGCCGCTATGCCTACGCATCTCCGAGGATGGCGGAGCTTTTTGGCTGTGTTCCTGAAGGCCTGGTGGGGCGCACCGATGCCGATGTGTTCGGCACCGATGTGGCTGCGTCGCTGCGCGCTGCCGATGCCATCACCGTCACCTTGGCGCTGCCCCACAGCAGTGACCACCGCATCGAGCGTGATCACGTGCGCCGCGACTTCCATGTGACGCGGATGCCGCTGGCCGGGGGCGATGAGGCCCCGGGTGCGAGCCACCGATACCTGTGCGCCATCTGGCTGGACGTGAGCGCGCAGCGCCAGCGCGATGCCCAACTCACGCTCGCGCTGCAACAGCTCGAACAGCAACAGCTGGCCACCGAAGCCTTGCGTCGAGAGACGCAGGATGCCACCCTGAGGGACGCGGACACCGGGCTCTTTCCGAACGCCCATTTCGACGACCAGTTGCGGCGCGAGGTCGATCTGTCGCTGCGCGAACATCGCGAGTTCTCGATGGTCTCGATTTCGATCGACCCGCCGACCGGTACTGCGCAGGCGCTGGGTGCATCGGCGCGCCAGCGGGTGGTCGAGGCGCTCGGGCGTCTGCTGCGTGACAACACACGGGCGATGGACGCGTCCTGCCGCATCGCTGACGATCGGTTCGCGGTGCTGTTGTCGGGCGTCGGCCTGGCGACGGCGCACTCGCGCATGGAAGGACTGCGTCGACAGTGCGCCACCCAGATCGTCGTGCTCGACGGTCAGGATTTCGGCTTCACAGTGTCGATGGGGGTAGCGAGTTTCCCGCACACTGCACACACACAAGACCAACTGCTCCAGGCCTCGGATACCGCACTGGCTGCGGCACAGTGCCGCGGTGGCAACCACGTCACGCTGGCCAGCATCCGCTTCGAGGGCGCCCTGTAAGCGGTACCTGAATCCAGGGCGCAACTCCGGTCGCTCCACGCAGGGGTGTCCGTTGTGAACCGTGAGCCGCATTCCTGAACCCAGGGGATTCAGGTGGGCCGGGTCAACCGTGTTTCGGGTTCATCTGACGCGAGACGATCACGCCCACTCGGCTATGTTCCCAGCCCGGGCTCGCGAGAGCATCGGTTCAAGGAATTAAGAACTCACGCGAACACAACGGACGTTTTTAGTCTACGCCCGATGCGGCCGGCACTGATGTCGAAGGGGTGACATCGCGTGCCCAATCGGTCACAGCAACTGGCCGTGCTCGCCAAGGGCTTGGTCGATGCGTGTGATCAACGCATCGACATCCACAGGCGCATCGACCTCGTCAGCGGCTGACCCGCCTTCGGTAGAGGAGAGCGACGCTGCCGCGGGCCGTTGCTCGAGCTTGTAGGCGAGGTTCAAGGCGGCCAGCACCGCAATACGCTCGCGGGCCTTGACCTTGCCCGCATTGCGGATCGCGGTCATCTCGCGATCGACCGCTTTCACGGATGCCTGCAGCAGCGTATCACCGCCGTCGGGGCAACCCAGCACGTAGCTCTGGCCGAGGATCGAGACTTCGATCTGTTTCACGGTCATGGTGTGGTCTTGTCGGTGGAGGGCAGCAGGGCAGCCGGTAGCTCCGCCAGGGCCGCGACCGCGTCGGCCGGCAAGCGATCAAGCAGCGTGTCGATGCGCGCGCGCGCGGCATTCAAGCGCGAGCGCAGGTTGTCGCGTTCTCCGCTGACGGTGCTCAGTTGCTGTTCGAGCAAAGCGTTGGTGCGTTGCAACTCATGGTGACGCAGCAGCAGGCGCTCCACCCGGTCGGCAAGGTCTTCGAGTTTCGACATGGCGCGTGTTCGGGCAGCAAGGCGGCGGGAGTGATTTCATTGTAGGCGGGTGCTTAGAATGCGCTCCTGTTTGGTGCTCGCGCCGATGCTCTTGTCGGTGCAGTTAAACGGGAAGCAGGAAGCGCCGCACGGTGCTCAATCTGCGCTGCCCCCGCAACGGTACGGTGGACGAAACCCTGGTCGGTTTGGCCAGCGGTTTCAGCTTTCATACACACCACTGGAGATGTTCCATCTCTGGGAAGGTCGTGAAGGTCGTTCCATCAGCCCGGATACCGGCCAACAAGCGGGTGCGACCTCGTGTCGTTCCTACATCGCATGCGCCTGCGGGGAAGCAGGTCGCTTGCATCTTGTCGGACTCTTCATCATGTTTTCCTTCTGCACGGCGCCGCGCGCGCCTCGGGCTGTATTCAGCCGTTATTCGCACGTCTTTTTTTCAACCCTGGCTGCAGCCCTCGCTGTGGCAACCCTCTCCGCCGCGCAGGCCCAGACGCCGACGCGTCTGCCGCCGGTGACCGTCATCGCCAGCCGCGAACCCTTGCCGCTCGACCAGGTCACCTCCGACGTGGTCGTGATCGACGAACAGCGCATCCGTGAGTCGACCGCTGATTCGATGGAAGACCTGCTGCGCCGCGAAGCCGGCGTTCAACTCTCCCGCAGCGGCGGGCCGGGCCACGCCGCCGGCATCTTGCTGCGTGGCGCCAGCACCAGCAGCACACTGGTGCTGGTCGACGGCGTGCGGGTCGGTTCGGCCACCTTGGCGCAGGTGGAATTCGAGGCCATCAGCCTGGCGCAAATCGAGCGCATCGAGGTGCTGCGCGGACCCGGCTCCAGCCTGTATGGCGCCGATGCCCTCGGTGGCGTGGTGCTCATCACCACCAAGCGCGGCGAGGGCCCGGCGAGCCTGTCCGGGCACGCTGCCTTCGGCGAGTACGGCTCGCGCGAAGGCGATGTCGGCATCAGCGGGGGCCACAGCGGCTTCGACTATGCGGCGTCGATCATCGGTGAAAGAAGCCATGGTGTGTCGACCTTGCGGCCGGGCGACCAGTTCGGCAACTACAACCCCGACCGCGATGGCTACAACCGCCGCACCGCGCAAGCCCGGCTGGGCTACACGCTGGCGCCTGGCCACCGGGTGGCGGTCAGCGTGATCGATACGCGACTGAACTCGCAGTACGACGCCTCCGAATTCGGCGGTCCGCCGAACTTCGCTCAAGACCCGTCGCCTAACTTTGTCACCCGCCTGAACACGCAGGTCGCGTCGCTCAGCTACGACGGCGTGATCAACCCGCTGTGGACCACGCGACTGCAATTGGCACTGAACGAAGACAAGTCGGTGGACGGCGCTCACTTCCCCGAGCGTTTCGTGACGCGCCGCAACCAGTACACCTGGCAGAACGTGCTCACGCTCGCCGCCCGGCAGCAGCTCGTTGCGGTGGTCGAGCGGCTCGAGGAGCGTGCGGAATCGTCAGCGTTCTCGACCAACAAGCAGCGCCATAACGACGCGCTGGGCCTGGGTTATGCCGGCCAGTTCGGTGCGCATCTGCTGTCGGCAGATGTGCGGCATGACGACAACTCGGTCTACGGCAACAGCACCACCGGGCGGCTGGGCTACGGCTACGAGATCGGCCATGGTCTCACCGCACGTGCGTTGTATGGCACCACCTACCGCGCGCCGAGTTTCAATGACCTGTTCTATGCTGGCTATGGCGTCCCCGGCATCCGCCCAGAGCGCGGCCGCAGCGCCGAAGTCGGCCTGAATTGGCGCGATGGCGACAGCCATGCATCGTTGACCCTGCACCGCAACCGCGTGCGCCAGCTGATCAATTACGAGCCTGATCGCAGCTTCTGCCCGGCCGATCCATCCTACGACTTCGGCTGCGCACGCAACATCGATCGGGCGCGGCTGCAAGGGGCGACCTTGAGCGCCGGCCACCGCTTCGGTGCGTTCGGACTGCGCGCCACGGTGGACCTGTTGAGTGCGAAGGACGTGGCCACCGACACGCGCTTGAACCGCCGCGCAAAGCACCAGGAAACCCTGACTGCCGATTACCAGATCGAGGCCTGGACCCTGAGCGCCACGCTGGTGACCGTCGGTGACCGTCCCGATGGCGGCAAGCACCTCGGCGGCTATTCGACGCTCGATCTGCAGGCGCGCTGGAAGTTGACGCCGCACTGGCAATTCGAAGCCAAGGTGCTCAACGTCACCGACCGCGACATCGAGCCCGCCCGCGATTACCGCTCCCCGGGCCGTCAGGCGTGGCTGGGCGTGCGCTACAGCGGCATCGACTTGTAGTCGCTGCAGCCGGGCGTGACACTTCCACGATGGAGTCCAAGCGGTGCATGAACTGATCCTCGGCGGGCAGCGCAGCGGCAAGTCGCGCTGCGCTGAGCAGCGAGCCGCGGCGTGGCTGGCCGAATCGTCATGTTCGGCGGTGCTGCTGGCCACCGCCCGCGCGGGCGACGAGGAGATGCGCTTGCGCATCACGCACCATCGGGTCCAACGTGCCGAACGCCTGCCTCAGCTCGAATGCGAAGAGGTGCCGATTGATCTGGCGCAGGCGATCTTTCGCCACAGTGCGCCGGGCCGATTGGTCGTCATCGACTGCCTGACGCTGTGGCTAACCAACCTGCTGATGCCGCTGGACGGCGACCCCCTCGACGACATCGAATGGGATCGGGTGCGTGAGACGCTGTGCGATGCCATCAGCGAGGCGAGTGGTCCGGTGCTGCTGGTGTCCAACGAGATCGGCCTGGGCACCTCGCCGATGTCGCGCGAGGCGCGTCACTTCGTGGATCAGCTGGGGCGTTTGCACCAGGCGATCGCGGCGCGCTGTGACCGCGTGACACTGATGGTGGCCGGCATCGAGGTGCCGGTGAAGCGGGAGGCACGGTGACCCTGCGCCGCGTTCCGATCCGGCTGCTGGCCGCCATCCTGTGGTGCGCGGCCTGGTCTTTTGTGGCGGCACCGGCGTCCAGTGCCGCCGCGCTGCCGATCGTCATTCAGGATGATCGAGGCAGCCCGCAGACCTTCGCTGCCGCGCCGCAGCGCATCGTCAGCCTGCTGCCCTCGCTGACCGAAAGCCTGTGCGCACTCGGTGGCTGCGACCGGCTGGTCGGCACCGACCGCTATTCCAATTCGCCTCGGTCGATCATCCACCTGCCAAAGCTCGGCGGCATCGAAGACGCGAACCTGGAGCGCATCGTCGCGCTGAAGCCCGACGTGGTGCTCGCCGCGCCATCGGCCCGCGTGGTCGAGCGGCTCGAAGCGCTTGGGCTCAAGGTGGTGCTGCTCGAATCGAAAACACATGCCGATGTGCAACGCTCATTAACGGTGCTGGCGACGATGCTGGGCACGCCCGGGACCGCCGAACCGCTGTGGAACGCGATCCAGCAGCAGGTCGAACAGGCCGCCAGCAGGGTGCCCGTCGCACTGCGCGGGAAGCGTGTCTACTTCGAGGTCGATGCGACACCGTATGCAGCAGGCGAGGGATCGTTCATCGGCGAAACCCTGGCGCGGCTGGGCCTGGCGAACGCGGTGCCGGCCGCGCTCGGCCCGTTTCCACAACTCAATCCCGAGTTCGTCGTGCGTGCCCAGCCCGACATCGTGATGGCAGTGCAGCGTGGCATCGACGAGATGCCGCGCCGACCCGGCTGGTCGCGGCTCCATGCCTTGCGCGACCACCGGGTCTGCGGCTTCAGCAACGAGCGCTACGAGGTGCTGGTGCGCCCCGGACCCCGGCTCGGGGAAGCGGCACAGCTGCTGGCCGATTGCCTGCTTGTTTTGGGTACAACCACGAGATGATTGACCAAGCGCTCGCCGTCAGCGACCACCGCTCAGTCACCGACCCGGGCGCAGCTCGCCGTCGGCGGCTCGCTGTCGGCTTGCTGCTGGCCGGTATCGCCTTGGCGCTGGCCGGGTTGGCGGCGGGCAGCGATGGCTGGTCGCTGCCCTGCCACGGCGATGCAGACAGCGGCCTGATCCTCGGCCAGATCCGCGCGCCGCGCACGCTGGGCGCCTGGATGGTCGGTGCGCTGCTGGGCCTGGCCGGTGCCATCGCGCAAGGCCTGTTCCGCAACCCGCTGGCCGATCCGTACCTGCTGGGCTCGGCCGCCGGTGCGTCGCTGGCCGTGGTGCTGGTGCTGGCGGTTGGCTCGCTGGGTGGCGTGACGACGGTGATGAGCGCCGCCAGCGGGCTGGCCCGCCTGGGTCTGGTCGGCGCGGCTTTTGTCGGCGCCTTCGCGGGCGTCGGGTTGACGCTGCTGCTGGCCCGCGGCGCGCAGCAGACGCCGCGTCTGCTGCTGGCCGGCGTGGTCGTCGGTGTGGTGCTGTCGGCACTCGGCGACCTGGTCTCGAGCGTCGCCCCCGAGGCCTTGCGCGGCAAGCAGGTGTTCATGCTGGGCACGACCGGCTTTCTGGGCTGGGCCAGTGTCGGCGTGCTGACTGCCGGCCTGCTCTTGACGCTGCCGATCGCCTGGCGGTTGGCCCGCGTGCTCGATGCCTTGACGCTGGGCGAAGACAGCGCGCGCAGCCTCGGCCTGGCGCTGGCGCGCTGGCGACTGTTGCTGGTCGCGGTGCTGGCGCTGGCCACCGGCATTGCGGTGTCGCAGGCCGGTCTGGTGGCTTTCGTCGGACTGGCCGCACCACACCTGGTGCGCCGCTGCGCGCCGGCGCCGAACGGCTACACCTTGCTGGCCAGTGCCGCAGCGGGCGGCACGCTGCTGCTGGCCGCCGACGTGCTGGCGCGCAGCCTGATCGCGCCACAAGAGCTGCCGGTCGGCGTGGTCACCGCGGTGCTTGGTGGCGGCTACCTGCTGTGGCTGTTGCGCCACCGCCGGCTCGGATGAACAACCCCGCTGAGCCGTCTTGTGCCTTGCGTGCCGAGGGGCTGCAGGCATCTCTCGGCGGTTCGCCGGTGCTGCGCGGCCTGTCGCTCGCGTTGCATCCTGGCTGGACCGCGATCGTCGGGCCCAATGGTGGCGGCAAGTCGACCTTGTTGCGCGTGCTGGCCGGGCTGCTGCCGTTGCAGTCGGGACACGTGATGCTGGAAGGGCGCCTGCTGGCCGAGCACAGCGCACGTGAGCGCGGTCAGCGCATTGCCTGGCTGGCGCAAAACGAGCTGGGTGAGGCCGGCGTTGAGCTGACGGTGCGCGACGTGGTGCAGCTTGGGCGATTGCCGCATCTGGGCCTGTTCGCAGCACCCGGCCGGCGCGACGATGACGCCGTCGATGCTGCGATGGTTGCCACCGAATGCAGCGACTGGCAGTGCCGGCGCCTGCACGAGCTGTCGGGTGGCGAGCGTCAACGCGTGCTGCTGGCCCGTGCGCTGGCGGTCGGCGCGCCAGTGCTGCTGCTTGACGAGCCGACAACGCACCTCGACCCGCCGCACCAGGTGGCGGTCGTGCGGCTGTTGCAGCGGCTGGCCGCCGCCGGCACCATGGTGGTCAGCGTGCTGCACGACCTGCCGCTGGCGCTGCAGGCCGATCGCCTGGTGGTGCTGCACCACGGCCGGGTGCGCGCCGAGGGCTCCGCCCGTGCCGCCGAGGTGCAAGCGGCGCTGGTGCAGGTGTTCGGCGGTGCGCTGTCGATCGAGCAGATCGGCGGGCGCCTGACCGCAGTACCCTGTCTCTGACTTCGCTGACTGAGCCATCGTTTCCTCGCTGAACCCCA
>JAYVEB010000382.1:0-7737 GCA_043749095.1 Burkholderiales bacterium
ATCGCCAGCCTGGGCATTGCCGCCATCGTCATCAGCGGCGACGCGCTATGCCAGCCCGAGGTGCAATGGCACGGCCTGAGGGACTACCAGAAGCAACGCGTCTGCACCCTGCTCGACCCCACCACCGACCCGCTGGGCAAGGGCTTCCACATCATCCAGGGGATGATCGCGATCGGCTCCGGCGGCGTCACCGGCAAGGGCTTCATGAAGGGCACGCAGACGCACCTGGAATTCATCCCCGAGCGCACCACTGACTTCATCTTCGCCGCTTATTCGGAAGAGTTCGGCCTGATCGGTTGCGTCGGCCTGATGTTCGGCTTTTTGTGTCTGATCGCGCGCGGCTTGATGATCGCCTCCGATGCGCCGAACGCCTTCACCCGATTGCTGGCCGGCGCCATCACGATGAGTTTTTTCACCTATGCGTTCGTCAACATGGGCATGGTCAGCGGCATCCTGCCGGTGGTGGGCGTGCCGCTGCCCTTCGTCAGCTACGGCGGCACCGCGATGGTAATCCTCGGGCTGGGCCTGGGCATCCTGATGTCGATCGCGAAGAACAAGCGACTGGTGCAGGGCTGATGAGCTGGCGTAGGGGCATCGCTTCTGCTTCGTGGCCCCTCATTTTTTCGACGCCGCCCGTTCGGCATCGATGTCGATGTAGCGCCAGAACTCGCGCATGAACGGGTGGCGCTGGTAGCCGATCACCCAGGGGAACATCAAGTCGGTGGCGATGCGGTGTGCATGCACCTTCATCGGCATGTAGGCGACCAGCAGCTTGCTGGCGTCTTGCATCAGCGCCAGGCGCTCGGGCGTGTCGCCGAGCACCGTCTGCGCGTCGTAGAGCTTGTTGAACGCGGGCAGGTCGAAGAAGGCGAGGTTGCCTTCGCCTTTCTGCGGCCCGTAGGCCAGCGCCAGGAAGCCGTCGGCATCGGGCGAGCCGGCGCTCTGGCCCAGCCCCCACATCATGATCTTGCCAGCGCGTGCGGCCTTCAACTGCTCGGGCCACTGGCCGATCTTGAACTCGACCTTGATGTGGATCGCGTCCATGTACTTCTTCCACAGCTCGTTGATCTGCCGCGAGGTCTGGTCGGGCGAGGTGCTGTAGATCAGCTTCAGCGGTTGGCCGTCGGGCTGGTCGCGCCAGCCGTCGCCGTCGCGGTCGACATAGCCGTACAGGTCGAGCAGCGCCTTCGCGCGCGCCGGGTCGTACAGGCTCATCTCCGACTTCCACTTCGGATCGAAGCCGAAGGTCATCGGCGGCAGCGTGCTCTCGGCGGGCACCGCCTGGTTGCGACGCACCTGGCGGATCTCGGTGGCCGTGTCGTAGGCCAGCGCGATCGCCCGGCGCAGCGCGACCTTCTCTGGCGTGTAGCCGCCGACCAGCGGGTCCTGCATGTTGAAGTAGGTGAACGCGATGTCCGAGCCCGGCGTGCGCACCATCTGGATGCCGCGCGCCGCGAGGTTCGGCGCGATGCGGTTGTTCGGGATCGCGATGTTGGCGAACTCGGCCGGCAGGCGCTCGATCATGTCGTGCTCGGCATTCAGGAAGGCCAGCCAGCGCGGCTGCGATTCCTGCACCACCGACACCTCGACGCGGTCGATCATCGGCAGGCGCCGGCCCTTGAGCTTCTGGTAGGTCGCCTGCGCCACCGGGTCGTCGGCCGACGGGTCGGCCTCGTAGAACTGCTCGCGGAAATTCGGGTTGCGCGTCAGCACCATCCGCGACGAGCGCTGCCATTCGCTGAGCACATAGGGTCCGGTGCCCACCGGGTGCTCCATGATCTTGTCGCCATAGGCCTCGACCACTTCGCGCGCCAGCGCGCCGGCGCTGGTGAAGTTGTTGATGAAACGCGGGCTGGACTTGCCCAGCGTGATGCGCAAGGTGTAGCGGTCGAGGGTGCGCAGGCCCTCGATCTCGGTGTCGTAGTCGAACGGCGTGCGGTCTTTGATGGCTTTGGTGCGCAGTGCTTCGAGGCCCAGCACCTGTTCATCGGCGAGACCCGGGTAGCTTGGGCTCTTCCAGCGCGGGTCGAAGATTCTTTTCAATGAGAAAACGTAATCGGCCGCGACCAGCTCGCGCTTCTTTCCCTTGAATGCCGGGTCATCGGCGAAGTAGATGCCGGGGCGGATCTTCAGCGTGTAGGTCTTGAAGTCCGCCGACACCTGCGGCATCTCGGCCGCGGTCTGCAGCACCAGCTTGACCGGCCGCGCCAGGTAGTCGTAGGTCAGCGGCGACTCGATGATGTTCGAGATGATGGTCGCCGAGTACAGGTCGGAAATCTGCACCGGGTCGAAGCCGGTCTCGGCCACCGGAAAGGCGTAGCGGAAGACCTTCTGCGCGGGTGCAGCCGTGGCGGCTGCCGCCCACTCACTGGTCAACAAGACCACCGCCATGACAGTGGAACCAAGCACACCGCTCACGACTCGACGCACAGCACCTGACTTCATTCACGCCTCTCCTGGCAGACAACCCGCCGCGCGGGCGCAGTCTAGACTTCTCACCCCATGGCCGCCTACCTGCTCAGACGACTCTGGCAAACCATCCCGACACTGGCCGGTGTGATCCTGCTGGTGTTCGTGTTGTTCAAGTTTTTCGGCGGCGACCCGGCGGAAATCCTTGCCGGCCAGATCGCCAAGCCCGACCAGATCGCGGCGATCCGTCAGCAGCTGGGCCTCGACCAGCCGTGGTGGATCCAGCTGTGGATCTTCGTCAAGCAGGTGCTGACCTTCGACTGGGGTCGCAGCTGGGCCACCAACGAAGCGGTGTCGCACATGTTCAGCGACCGTCTGCCGAACACACTGACGGTGATGGTGCCGATCCTGGTGCTGGAGGTGGTGCTGGCGATTCCGCTGGCGCTGGCCGTCGCCGTGGTGCGCGGCTCGCTGACCGACCGCGTGGTGATGGTGCTGACCACGGTCGCGCTGGCGGTCTCGTTTCTGGTCTACGTGATCGTCGGCCAGTGGCTCTTCGGCTTCAAGCTGGGCTGGTTCCCGGTGCAGGGCTGGAGCGGGTCGGTGTGGATCAATCTGATCACGTATGCGCCGCTGCCGGTGCTGCTGGCGGTGACGGTCAGCCTGGCGCCGCAGACGCGGCTGTACCGCACGTTCTTTCTCGACGAGATCGAGCAGGATTACGTTCGCACCGCGCGCGCCAAGGGCCTGACCGAGCCGGTGATCCTGCTGCGCCACGTGCTGCGCAATGCGCTGATCCCCATCCTGACCAGCATCGGCACCGGGCTGCCGGGCATCTTCGTCGGCTCGTTCTTGATCGAGGTGTTCTTCTCGATCCCGGGCCTCGGGCGCGAGGTGCTGCTGGCGGTCAACCGCAGCGACTACCCGGTGATCCAGGCGGTCACGGTGTACCTGGCGGTGATCACGATGCTGATCAATGTGCTGACCGATGTGCTCTACAAGCTCGTCGATCCGCGGGTGGTGCTGAAATGAGCGCCGTCCTGCCATTGCCACAGATGCCGAGCACGGCCAGCCGCTCCGAAGGCGTGTGGTCGTCGGCGTGGCGGCGCTTTCGCAGCGACCGCGTCGGGCTGGTGTCGCTGGCAATCGTGATCGCGTTCCTGGTGCTGATCGCGCTGTCGGCACTGGGACTGGTCGCCGGCCACTGGCAGCGCGAGGTCGGCGTGCCGTATGCCAACCCGACCTTTCTCGGGCCCACGCCACCGTCGCCGGTGGCCTTGATCGAGGAAGGCAAGGGACCGCCGGTGGACATCTCGGCAGTGGACCCGCTGGCGCCGCGCTATGCCGAATGGGCCGAGCTGGCAGCGAAGCTGAAGGTCGACGAAGCGGTGCGCGCCAACACGCTGCCGCTGGGCGGCGACCGGCTCGGCCGCGACGTGCTGGCCAAGGCCATCAAGGGGGCCGAGATCTCGATCTTCGTCGGCGTGCTGGCCGCCCTGCTGGCCACCGCGATAGGCACCGCGCTGGGTGCGGTGAGCGGCTTCCTTGGCGGGCGCATCGGCGATCTGCTGGAATGGGTCTACAACGTGTTCACTTCCATCCCCGGCATCCTGCTGATCTTCGCGTTCGCAGCCGTCTTCGGCCGCGGCACCAGCACCGTCGTGCTGATCCTCGGGCTGACCGGCTGGACCGGCATCTACCGGCTGGTGCGCGCCGAGTTCCTGAAGCACGCGGTGCGCGCCTACGTGCGCGCGGCCGAGGCCATCGGCGCCAGCGTGGCCTCGCGGATGTTCCGCCACATCCTGCCCAATGTCAGCCATGTGGTGCTGGTGCAGTTGTCGATCCTGACGGTGGGCTTCATCAAGGCCGAGGTGATCCTGAGCTACCTGGGCCTCGGCGTGTCGATCGATCAGGTGTCGTGGGGCACGATGTTGGCCGAATCGCAGGTCGAGTTATTGCTCGGCTGCTGGTGGCAGCTGGCGACCGCGACGGTCTTTATGGCAGTGTTCGTCACCGCGTTCTCGCTGTTCACCGATGCACTGCGCGACGCACTCGACCCGAAGTTACGGGGGCTGGAATGATGACGCCACCGCCGGTGCTGCTGAGTCTGCCGCTGTTGAGTCTGAACAACCTGCGGGTGTCCTTTCGCACCAGCCGGCACGGCGGCGTGGTGCGGCGCACGCAGGCGGTCGGCCGCGTGGTGGATGGCATCGCGCAAGGCATCAGCTTCGACATCCCCGAGCACACCACCGTGGCGTTGGTCGGCGAGTCGGGGTCGGGCAAGAGCGTCACCGCGATGGCGATCCTGAACCTGCTGCCCGACAACGCCGAGCGGCAAGGTGCGCTCACCTTCCAGGGCCGCGATCTGCTCGCTGCCACGCGGCACGAATTGCAGGCGCTGCGCGGCAAGGACATCGCCTGCGTGTTCCAGGACCCGATGTCGTCGCTGAACCCGGTGTTCACCGTCGGCGCGCAGCTGTGCGAGCCGCTGATCAAGCACCTCGGTCTGAGCGCTAGGCAGGCGATGGCACGTGCCGAAGCACTGCTTGCCGAGGTCGGCCTGCCCGAACCGAAGCGGCGGCTTGGTGCCTATCCGCACGAGTTGTCTGGGGGCCAGCAGCAGCGGGTGATGATCGCGATGGCGCTGTCGTGCGAGCCGAAGCTGCTGATTGCGGACGAGCCGACCACCGCGCTCGACGTGACGATCCAGCGGCAGATCATGGAGCTGTTGGCGGCCGTGAAGGCTCGCCATCGGATGAGCATGCTGTTCATCAGCCACGACCTGGGCGTGGTCGGCGAGATTGCCGACCAGGTCGTCGTGATGCGCCAGGGCACGGTGCGCGAGCGCGGCCCGGTCGCCGAGATCTTCGCCAACCCGCAGGACGCCTACACCCGCGCGCTGCTGGCCTGCCGGCCGACGCTCGCGCGCACCGGGCCGCGGCTGATGGTGATAGCCGAGCACATCGCGGCGCAGGCCGGCGGTGCCGAGCGCGCGGCCCAGACTGCGGTCGTCAAGGACGCCAACGCGCCGGTGATCCTCGAAACCCGCGCGCTGACCAAGAGCTTCTGGATCCCGCGCGGCCTGTTCGGTCGCAGCGAGTTCAAGGCGGTCGGTCGCGAGGGCCGTGGCGTCACCTTCCAGTTGCGGCGCGGCCACACGCTGGGGGTGGTCGGCGAATCGGGATCCGGCAAGACGACGATGGGCCTCGCGCTTCTGCGGCTGCACGAGGCGAGTGGCGGGCCGGTCGGAGGCGAGGTGCGCTTCGACGGGCAGGATTTGCTGGCGTTGAGCAAGGGCCAGCTGTTGCCAGTGCGGCGGCGCCTGCAGGTGGTGTTCCAGAACCCGTATGCGAGCCTGAACCCGCGCTTCACGATTGGGCAGACGCTGGTCGAGCCGATGGCGATCCATGGCATCGGTGGTGATCTGAATGACCGCGAAGCGCGTGCCCGCGCACTGCTGAACAAGGTCGGTCTCGATGAATCGGCGATGGCGCGCTACCCGCACGAATTTTCCGGCGGCCAGCGCCAGCGCATCGCGATCGCGCGCTGCCTGACGTTGAACCCCGAGGTGCTGGTGCTCGACGAGGCGGTCAGCGCGCTCGATGTCAGCGTGCAGGCGCAGGTGCTGAACCTGCTGAAGGATCTGCAGGACGAGCTCGGTTTGGCCTACGTCTTCATCAGCCACGACCTCGCGGTGGTGCGCTTCATGGCCGACGAGGTGCTGGTGATGAAGGACGGCGAGGTGGTCGAGCAGGCCAGCGTCGCGCAGATCCTCGACGCACCGCAGCAGGACTACACGAAGCGCTTGATCGGGGCCATCCCGCGGGGGTACCGAGCGGCCGTCTGATCAGCGCGTGGTCAATCGGTGGACCGGCGTGCGCCGATGCGGCGCTCGATCATCGATGCCGGATGCTCGGCGGACTCACCTTTATCGGGGCGCGGCAGCGCGTCGAGGCCCGAAAACAGCGACAGCTGAACCGGTCCCTGGCAGCGTTGCAGCACGGTCGATGAACGTGACGCATCGGCGGGCCGCATCGGGTGCCGCCCGGGCGTCGAATCGGCCAGCACGCGCGCGGTGCCAATGGTCGTGCCGCCGTGAAACAGGAAGCGATCCGAGGCACCCATGGTCAATGGCTCGTGTCGGAAGCGACGCTCACGCGACTTGCGCGACCGCGCGCTCGATCTGCGCCTGAACGCGTCGTGCGCCGCGCAGCACCAACTCGGGTTCGAGCTGGGCCTGCGGTGCGACGGCACTCGTGACCTCGTCGAGGGTTTCCGGGTCGGTCATCAGCGCATGGGCCACGGCCGACAGCGCACAGATCGAGCGTCGCTGCACCTGGATCGGCAGCTCCCAGGTCGAATTGAAGATCACGTGGAAGCGCACGCTGTGCACCGCCGCGGGCGCCAGGCCCCAGCTTTCGCACAGCGCGGCGCCCAGCGCGTCGTGGCTGACGCCGAATTCCTGGCGTTCCAGCAAGGTCAGTTCCTCGTCGCTGACGGCCGTGGCCAGCAGCGGCTTGTAGCGCGTGGGTGCGTGGCGGAACAGCACCGCCTTACCGCACTCCTCGAACAGGCCGGCCGAATGGGCCGCCCACGGATCGACGCCGACGGCATGACCGATGCGCCCCATCAGCAGGCCGCGCACCGCTGCGCGCTCCCACACCGGCGTCAATTCCGGGGCCCCAGGGAACACTGCGCGCAGGCCCATCTCGAACGTGACCGCCGCGACTTCGCGGGTGCCCAGGTAGGTGATCGCCTGATGGACGCTTTGCACGCGGCCCGACAGTCCGTACAGCGAGGAGTTCACTGCCTTCAGCACCGCGGACGCCAGCGCCATGTCGGACTCGACCAGCAGGCTGATCTGCTGCAGGTTCACCTCTTCTTCGGCGAGCAGCATCGACAGCTTGACCAGCGCTTCCGGCTGGGCGGGGATGTCGATGTTCAGTGCGCGCAGTTCGGGATCGACGGGCATGGCATGCGTCCGGACAGGGTTGAGTTCGGTCCATCGTAAGCAGCCGCCGGCGCGGCATAGCCTTGAACAATGGGGTTCAGACGGTGCAATTCGCGGGCGTGTCCCGGGGCTCACCGAATGCCGACGTAGCCGTCCCAGACCGTCTTGATGATGAGAGCGCCCACCACGCAGACGAACACGCCGCGCACGAAGCCTGCGCCGCGGCGCAGCGCGAGTCGGGTGCCGAGCAGGCTGCCGACCACATTTGTCAGCGCCATCGCCGCGGCGAGTGGCCACCAAACATGGCCTTTCAGCCCGAACAGCAGCAATGCGGACAGGTTGGTGGCGGCGTTCAGCAGCTTGGCGCTGGCGCTCGC
>JAYVEB010000383.1:0-21312 GCA_043749095.1 Burkholderiales bacterium
CGCGCAGGAGCGATTTTCTCGAGCGTGCCAAGGGGTAAGGAACCCCTGAAATCACGAGTTTTCACGACAGCGGCCTTCTGCCGCCCAGACTCCTAGGGACGCGGCAGCACGCTGTCATTCTGAAGCTGTGACGGTTTGTTGTGCGCGTCCTCCTACAGCGCAAACATCTGCTCACAAGACGATCGGCCCTGGTGCCGAATTGCGCCTAAGCAGGCTCAGCGGAAATCGCGGCTGCGCGTCGTCAGGCCGTCAAGCAAGGCGGTGTGGTCGATCAGCTTCGTCGCCAGCAGGTGCATCACCGCATGCTCACCGGCGGCATCGCCGTGGCGCTGCCACTGGCCGTAGACCGTCAGCAGGGTCGCGGCCAGCAGCGGCTGGCGCTGCGCCTGCGCGATTGCCGGCCAGACGATCACGTTGATGCTGCCGGTGTCGTCTTCCAGCGTGACGAAGACCGTGCCCTTGGCGGTGCCCGGCCGCTGGCGGTGGGTGACGATGCCACTGGCGCGCGCGATGCGCCCGCTCGGGTAGCGGCGCAGCACCGCAGCCGTCTGGATCCGGAACGCATCGAGTTGCGGGCGCAGCAGCGCGAGCGGATGGCGGTTCAGCGTCAGGCCCACGCTGCGGTAATCGGCGCGCATGTCCTCGGCGGCACTGGGCGCGGCCAGCGCGGTCGAGAACGCCTCGGTGGCGGCTTCACGGCGGTGCATGTCGTGCAGCAGTACGGTCGGCCGAGGGTCGATCGCGGCGACCGCCCAGGCGGCCTGATGGCGGTGACCGACCGGTGCCGATGCACCGCTCGTCGCCTGAGCTTGCGCCACCAGCCCGCGCAGCGCATCGGCGTCGGCCAGCAGCTTCAGCTCGTGCGCACCGAGCGCGGCGCGGCGCGTCAAGGCTTCGAGATCGCCAAACGCACCGTCGCGCTCTCGTGATTGCACGATGCGCCAGGCCACCTCCGGCGCCAGGCCCCCGATGCGGTTCAGCCCGAGGCGCACGGGGTGCGCGCCGTCACCCTGCCCTTCCAGGCTGCTGTCCCACAAGCTGAACCGCACATCGACAGGCCGCACTTCCACCCCGTGCTCGCGCGCATCGCGCACCAGTTGCGCGGGCTGGTAGAAGCCCATCGGCTGGCTGTTCAACAAGCTGGCCAGAAACGCATCGGGGTGATGGCATTTGATCCAGCTGCTGACATAGACGAGCAGCGCGAAACTGGCCGCGTGGCTCTCCGGAAAGCCGTATTCGCCAAAGCCTTCGATCTGCTTGAAGATGCTCTCGGCGAAGTCGCGTTCATAACCCTTCTCGACCATGCGGCCGACCAACCGTTCGTGGAACGGGCCGAGCCCGCCCTTGCGCTTCCAGGCGGCCATGCCGCGGCGCAGGCTGTCGGCTTCGCCGGGCGTGAAGTCGGCGGCCAGCACCGCGAGCTGCATCACCTGCTCCTGGAAGATCGACACGCCCTTCGTGCGCGACAGCGCGATTTCGATTTCCGGCTTCGGGTAGGTGACCGGTTCGAGCCCGTCACGCCGCCGCAGGTACGGATGCACCATGCCGCCCTGGATCGGGCCGGGCCGCACGATCGCCACCTCGATCACCAGGTCGTAGAACTCGCGCGGTTTCAGGCGCGGCAGCATGCTCATCTGCGCGCGGCTTTCGATCTGGAACACGCCGACGGTGTCGGCCCTGCAGATCATGTCGTAGGTGGCCGTGTCTTCGGACGGCACGTCCTGCAGCTCGAAGCGGCGGCCGAGCTTCTGGCCGATCACATCAAGCGAACGGCGCAGTGCGGTCAGCATGCCGAGCGCCAGGATGTCGACCTTCAACAGCCCCAGCGCATCGAGGTCGTCCTTGTCCCACTGGATGACGCTGCGGTCTGCCATTGCGGCGTTCTCGATCGGCACCAGTTGCGCCAGCGGCCCGCGCGAGATCACGAAGCCGCCCGGGTGCTGGCTCAGGTGCCGCGGGAGGCCGATCAGCTGCTCGGTCAATTCGATCCACAAGCGTGTGGTGGGGGCAGCCACGTCGAAGCCGATCTCGCACAAGCGCTCGGGATCGATGCGCTCACCATCGAACCACTGCCGGCTTTTCGCAACCTGGTCGATGTGCTGCGCATCGAGACCAAGCGCGCGGCCCACGTCGCGCAAGGCACTGCGCGGTCGGTAGCGGGTGATCACCGCAGTGAGCGCGGCGCGGTCGCGGCCGTACTTGCGGTAGATGTACTGGATGACTTCTTCACGGCGCTGGTGCTCGAAGTCGATGTCGATGTCGGGCGGCTCGTTGCGCTCGACGCTGATGAAGCGTTCGAACAGCGTGTGCTGGCGCGCCGGATCGACCTCGGTCACCTGCAGGCAGTAGCAGACGGTGGAGTTGGCCGCGCTGCCGCGCCCCTGACACAGGATGTTCTCAGAGCGCGCCCAGGCGACGATGTCGGCCACCGTCAGGAAGTACGGCTCGTATCCAAGCTTTGCGATCAACGCCAGTTCGTGTTCGATCTGTTCACGCACTTTCGGTGGCACGCCGTGTGGACACTTCTCGGGCGGATAACGCTTCAGCGCACCCGCTTCGGTCAGCGCACGCAGGTGGCTCGCGGGCGTGGTGCCGGGCGGCACGATCTCGTCCGGATACTCGTAGCGCAGTTCGGCCAGCGAGAAGGTGCAGCGCTCGGCCAGCGCCACCGTCTGCGCCAGCCACGCCGGTTCGTACAGTGCCTGCAGCCGGCCGATCGGGCGCAGGTGCTGCTTGGCATTCGGCGCCAGCTGCCAGCCGCATTGCGCCAGCGGCAGGCCCAGCCGCGCGGCGGTCAGCGTGTCCTGCAGCGGTTTGCGCGAGCGCACATGCATCAGCACATCACCTGCGGCGGCAATGGCCAGACCGGTGATTTCAGACACCCGCCGCACCCGCTCGATCAACACGTCGTCGCGCGCGCAGCAGCAGCGTCAGCGCAATCACCGCGCGGTCGGCGAACACCGACTGCAGCCACTGCGCGTGGGCCAGCATCTGATCGAAAGGCTGCGTGATGTCAGGCACCAGCAACGCCAGGCAACCGGGCAGACCGGCGCGCAGGCCTTCGGGAGGGCGGTCGGGCACGATCTCGACATCAGACCGGTACGCCTCATACCGGCCCTTGCCGGCACGCTGCCGTGCCAGCGTGATCCATTGCGACAGCTGGCCGTAGCCTGACCGCGTCTGCGCCAGCAGCACCAGGCGCATAGGCGACATCGACGGCCCGCCCGCGCCGGCATCACCAGCAGCCACCGGCTGCGTCACCCACATCTGCGCCCCGACGATCAGGGGCAACCCGCCGCGCTGCGCCGCCTCATGCGCACGCACTACCCCGGACAGCGAACACTCGTCGGTGATCGCCAAGGCGCGGTACCCCAGCTGCATCGCCCGCTCGACCAACTCCCACGGGTGCGACGCCCCGGTCAGAAAGCTGAAATTGCTGTGGCAGTGGAGTTCGGCGTAGGCGGTCACGGGCAGTTCGTTGACATACTGTTCTTTTATACAGTATTTAACCCTACGCTTCGCCACCACAGTCTGCGCGGCGACGTCGGGCCAGATCCCCATCACACATACGCCATCGGGCGTATTCCGCTGGCCCAGTCGCGTGCGTAACCTGCAAGGCACGCAAGTCGGCACGACCGTGCTGCTTGCCGGTCAACCGAACAACCCACAGGAGAACACCCCCCATGAACACATCCCGCCGCCAACTCGGCATCTCTCTTTCGAATCCGTCTGGTGCAGCGTAACCAGCCTCAGTTCAGGACAGACAGCAGCAACATTAGCTCTGACGGCGCCCTTTCGAGTATCTGCACTAAATTACTCAGCGGGCGATCCAGATGGCAACGAGAAGGTCTGGAAGTCAGAACATGAGAATCCGCTCCTTCTTGAAGCCACCGACTTCTGCTTTGCTCCACCGCAAATTCCAAAGTGACCTCGAAGCGCATGCGACGGAAGCCGCTCAAGAAGCTCCCTTCAAGTGATTGATTTGTAATGCGGTCTTCAAGCAGGTTGTGGCATGGGGACCATCTGCATGCCGAGCTTTGCAGCGCGTTGCGACAAGGCTCGCAGCACGCGTTCGCGATTGCGCTCGTCAAAGTAGTCCTGCCCCTGGTCGGTGTACTCCTCGCCTTTGGTCAGCATGGTGTAGATCAGCCACGCGAGCTTGTGGGCGGCGGCGGTGACGGCCTTGGGTTGGTCCATGCGTGAGCACATTCTGCGGAAGTAGGCACCGAGTGCGTCTTGCCGCTCATCACCTTGCCACCGGTGATCTTGGTGCCCGGGCACAGGCACAGCCACGACGTGAAGTGCTTGACGGTGGGGAAGCGCGACATATCCGCACCGACTTCGGAGACCACCGCCAGCGCAGTGGTCACGTCCACCCCATCGATGCGAGTGAGGTCCACGCCGCACATCTGGAACAACTGCGTGCGCAGGTCGAACTTCGGTGCGTTGCGGGCGCGCCCGCGCTTCTTGCCCTTGACGGGGTCGCCATCGCGAGCCTTGAGGCTTTGCAGCTGACGCTAACCGGTCATTCGAGCGGACCCGCAAGGGCCGGCATCCCGGCAGGGTTGCGGCAAAATGCAGTCTTGCGGAATCTTGGAGTTGCACCATGCCCGACGTTAAAGCCCTTGAAGCAGCCGTTCAGGCCCTGCCCCCTTCGGCACTGGCAGAGTTCCGTCGTTGGTTTGCCGAGTTCGACTCTGCAGCCTGGGATCTTCAACTTGAATCTGATGCGTCTGCCGGAAGACTTGACGCGCTTCTTGCCGAGGCAGGAGAAGACTACAAGAGTCAACCTAGTCGGTCGCTGTGAAACACACGGCTTCAGCGAGATTCTGGCGCTGCTACGACTCGCTGCCCTCGGAAGTCCGCGCGCTGGCAGACAAGAACTTCAAGTTGCTAAAAGAAGACCCGTCCCACCCGTCACTGCAGCTCAAGCTACTCGGCGGCGGCAAGATGTACAGCGCCAGAGTCGGATTGCATTACCGCACGCTTGGCCTACCGCGTGAGGGCGGTGTTCACTGGTTCTGGGTCGGCACACATGCCCAGTACGACCGCCTCGTCGACGCCTGACCCCTCAAGCTGAGCGACGACGTTGAGTTGCGGCTTTGTGAGCCGACCGGCCGCTGATCGGGCCCGGGCAAAATTCTGCTTTTGGCGGACAGAGTCAGTTCGAGATTCAGTGAAACTGACATGGCCTCAAGCCGATGGTTGCCTGGCCTACGCGCTTACAGCACTAAGTTCGCCACACGCGGGGCGGCACCGCACCCAGGCCCCATCCCACCTCACGCCAGCGGGCCCACACCGCACTCAGCAGCTGCATAGCCGGTTCGACCCGAGGTGCCAACAGCCGCAACACGACAACCTCCGCATGCGGTGAACTGCAACCGGCCGTGCGTGCCAGCACGTGGTTCGATGCCAGCTCTCGCGCAGCGTCGAGCAAGGTCTCGCGGCGGTCTGACGACATCGGCGAGCCAGCCGCAAACCACAGCGTCGCGAGCACCCGATGGCCGGCAAAGCCCAACGGGGATTCGAGCAGGCGGTGGTCGTCACCGCGGATCGTCGCGCGCTCCAGCCACACGCCGGGCAGTTCGATGCGCTGGGCATAATAGCCGGCCTCGAAAGCCTCGCCGCTGGCCGGCAGGCCGAGCGCCACCAGGTCCCAGCCCATCATCTCGCTGCCCGGCTTGATCTCGAAGCGCAGCTGGTTTTCGGCCAGCGCGGCGCTGTGACAGATGGTTTCCAGCGGCAGCCATTCGAGGCGCGCGCCGTCCTCGATGCGGGCGGTGACCGACTGCCGGGCCGCCTCGCCCGCACTGCGGTAGAACCGCGTCGCGCCAGGGGTCGTGATCAGCGCATGCGAGCCAGCCTGCAGGTTCGCCTCGACATGCAGCATGTCGCCACCCACGATGCCACCGGGCGGGTGCACCAGCACATGGTGGCAGATGCCATCGCCTTCGGGATAGAGGCTTTGCAACACGCGCAGCGGTCCGCTGTGGCGGTCGTGTGCCACCGTGCGGTCACCGTCGCGGCGGTAGTTCAGTTCGAGCCGGCCCGGCCATCCCATGGTTTGCCGCGCCCTCAGCCTGTCTTCACGCCGAGCTTGAACGCGATCATCGCGCGCAGCTTGTTCGGCACCACCGGCTTGATCAACAGGTGAAAGTTCTTCTGCTGCGCTTCGAGGTCCAGCGAAGACATCGTGCTGCCGGTGATGACGATGGCGGGCAGGTCTTCGCCAAAACGCTCACGCAGCAGCGCCAGCGCATCAGCGCCCGTCACACCGTGCTCCAGCCAGTAGTCGACGATCAGCAGATCGGGGCGGGGCATCGAACCATGGGCGGACTGAACCCAGGCCCGGCACGCAGCCACGCCGTCGAAAGCGAGGATGCTCGCGCCCCAGCCGTGCAGCAGCGCTTCGAGCCCGCTCAACACCGCGGGCTCGTCTTCGACGACGACGATGGTGCGGCCTTCCAGCGTCAGGCTGAGCAGCCCCTTGCCCGACAGCATCGGCTGCGCCTGCAGCACCCACTTGCCAAGCGGCAATTCGAGCGTGAAGACCGTGCCCCTGCCGGGCTGCGAGCGCAGTTCGACCGGCGCCCCCATCAGATCGGCCAGCCTCTTGACGATGGCCAGGCCGAGCCCCAATCCCTTGCGCTGGTGCGCTTCGGTGCGCGGCCCGTGCGGCACCTGATAGAACTCCTCGAAGACGCGCAGCTGCTGGTCCGCTGCGATGCCGGGGCCGGTGTCCCAGACCTGCAGCGACAGCTGGTCACCACGACGCCGGCAGCCGACCAGCACCGTGCCGTCGGTGGTGTAGCGGATGGAATTCGACACCAGGTTGCGCAGGATGCGCTCGACCAGCAGCGGGTCGGCATGCACCACATGCCGGCCCCCCCCCCCGAAAACGCAGGGCCAGGCCTTTCTCGAACGCTGCCGGCTCGAAATGCAGCCGCAGCTTGCGGTACAGGTCCGCCAGCGGGAAGTGCTGCGGGTGCACCTCGATGCCACCGCTGTCGATGCGGGTGATGTCGAGCAGTTCGGAGAACAGCCCTTCCAGCGCATCGACCGATTCATTGATGCTGTTGACCAGGTGCGCCACCTCGACGTCGTGGTTCTTCTGGCGCAGCGCCTCGGCGAACAGCCCCATCGCGTGCAGCGGTTGCCGCAGGTCGTGGCTGGCGGCGGTGAAGAACTGCGTTTTGGCGCGGTTGGCCACTTCGGCCTCCTGCCGCGCCGCATCGGCGGCGAGCTTTTCGACGTGCAGTTGCGCCAGCAGGTGGTCGGTCTGCAGCTTCAACTCGAGCGCCCGTTGCAGCGCCTGACGGTAGGTGCGGGCGAGCAGTGTGCTCAACGAAAAAATTAGCAGCAGGATGCCCGCGAGCCGGTAGCTGTCGGCCGTGCCATCGGTGGCCACACGTGCGGCCATCGGCACAAAACACAGCGCCGAAAACAGCAGAAAGACCCGCGGCTGCGTCGCCAGCACAGGAACGACCGCAATGCAGAAGGTGTAGACGGTGATGATCAGTGCGATCTGCTGCACGTGAGCCCCGCGCATGTAAAAGACCCAGGCGGTGGCACCCCACAGCGCGCCCGAGGTCAGCGTGCCGAGGTTCCACCACCGTCGCCAGCGCTGCCAGTCAAGCACCGTGAGCGCCACGGCCAGCTTGAAGCGCTGCAACAGCCACAGCCGCGCGAGCCACAGCCCGGCGAAGGCCGACAACCACGGCAGCATCACCGAGGCCGGCGTGCTCGGCCAGAAGATCATCACGATGACGCTGATGCCAGCCAGGTTGCCGGCCAGCTGCGCCGGCATATAGTCGAAGGCGTTGCGCACCTCCTCGGGCAGCGATGACGCCGACAACTCGCTGGACGACGCTGTCATGGGCCGTTCTTTCTCCAGCCGTGCAAGCCGCCCTGCTGACGCGACATCTGGCCCACCGCCAGCACCGCCTGCGTGCGCGAGCTGACGTTCAACGTGCGCAGCACCGCCGCGACGTGATCCTTGACCGTCTCGACCGACAGGTTCAGATCCCGCGCGATCAGCTTGTTCGGCTTGCCCTGCAGCAGCAGACCCAGCACCTCGGTCTGCCGCGGCGTCAGGCCCAGCGATTCGAGCGGCGCGTGGGTCTGGAAGCCTTCGTCGGTGGCGCGCTGGCGCACCGAGCGCAGCGCGCCGGGCATGGTGTCGGTGTAGAGCTCGGAGGCCGACGTTTCGTCGCTCATGTTCATCGGCGGCACATAGATGCCACCGGACATCACCATGCTCAACGCCTCGAACAGCGTGTCGTTGGAGGAGCGTTTAGGCACAAAGCCCATCGCGCCCAGATCGATCGCTCGGATCACGTCGCTGGTGCGGTCGCTGACCGACACCACCACCACCGGCAGCGCCGGGTAGGCGGCGCGGAACTCGGTGAGCACATCGAAACCATCGGCATCGCCCAGGCGCAGATCGAGCAGCACGAGGTCGAAGGCGCTGCCCTGCGCCAGCGTGTCGCGGGCCATTCGCGCACTGCCGGCAGCGACGACGCTGACGTTGTCGCTCAGGCCCTGGATGATCTGCTGTAGCGCCGACAGGATCAGCGGATGGTCGTCGATGAGCAAGACCTTCATGGTGGCTACTTCGTGGTCAGCAACGAGAAGATGCTAAGCCAGCCCACCGTCGCGCGGGTGTTTTGGAGCCCCCTGGGCGGTACCCCCAAACGGGGGCGTGCGCGTGCCGATCAACCGTCGATCCACGCGGTGAGCGGCTGCCACTGCTCGAGGTCGCGCTCGACGCGGCTCGGCGCCACATCCCACAGCGTCAGCCCTTGCGCTGCGAGGTGGACATAGTTCTGCGTGTCACGCAGGTGCGTGACCACCGGGAAGGCCTGCGTGCCGAGGAAGGTTTTCAGCTGATCGGCCGAGATCGTGCCGTCGCGCGAGCGCATGCCGATGATGCCGACCTGCAGCTTCTGTGTCCGCTTGTGTTCCGCCAAGCGCAACAGGAAGTCGTGCGTCGCATGGATGTCAAAGATACTGGGTTGCAAGGGCACCAGCACGTGGGTGGCGATCTTCAGCACCTCGTCGAGGCGCTTGCCGTGCAGGCCAGCGGGCGTGTCCAGCACGACATGGGTGGTGCCCTTCGGCGTGCGCACCCGCAGGTCGTCCACCGTGTCCCAGGCGCTGATGGCCGTTGCTGCCGGCGGGCGCAGACCCAGCCAGGTGCGCGCCGATTGCTGGCGATCGATGTCGCCGAGCATGACCGCCTTGCCCCGCAACGCGAAGTAACCCGCGACATTGGTGGACAGCGTGCTCTTGCCCACGCCACCCTTCGGATTGGCGACCACGATCACCGGCATGCTCGACTCCTGCCTCCCTGAATCACGTTATGTTACCGGTGGGTTTGGGCTGGCCTGCGGTTTGCGGGCAGCTGGGGCCTCCTTTGCTTGCTTCATCAGGGTCTGCCATGGCGTCCTCCGAGAATCCCGTATCCGCTGCCCCCGAGGTGCTGGTGCTCGTCGCTCATCCGGCACTCGAACAGTCGCGCATCAATCGGCGTTTGCTGAGGGCGATCGACGACGCATCGGCCTCGCGCATCGTGGTGCGTGACCTCTACGCGCTGTACCCGGACTACCTGATCGACGTGCAGGCCGAGCGATCGCTGCTCGGCAGCGCGCAGCTGGTGGTGTGGCAGCACCCGATCCACTGGTACGGCATGCCGCCGCTGATGAAGTTGTGGCTCGACGAGGTGCTCGGTTTCGGCTGGGCCTATGGGCCAGGCGGCCATGCGCTGGCCGGCAAGCAGCTGTGGCTGGTCGCCTCCACCGGCAGCCCCGAGGAGGCTTACCACCCGAGCGGCCACAACCGCTACTTTTTCGACGCCTTCCTGCCGCCCTACGAGCAGACGGCCAAGCTGTGTGGCATGCGCTTCCTGGCGCCGTTGCTGCTGCACGGCGCACACCGCGTCAGTGATACCGAGCTGGATGCGCATGCTGCTCTGTATGCGCAGCGGCTGGCGAGCTACCCCGATTGGCCCGAACTGGCCGGCCTGGCCGACTGCCCCGCCTGCGTCGTGCCGCCGCTGGCACGCCCGAGCGATGCCACGCCGGCACCCGCCAACGCATTGACGAGGGGAGCGGCCTGATGGAACACACGAGCTGGCTCAGCGCCGCCCTCGTCTACCTGGCCGCTGCGGTGCTGGCGGTGCCGCTGGCACGGCTGCTGGGGCTGGGCGCCATCATCGGCTACCTCGGTGCCGGCATCGTCATCGGGCCCTGGGGCCTGAAGCTGGTCACCGACCCGCAGGACATCCTGCACTTCGCCGAATTCGGCGTCGTGCTGATGCTGTTTCTGGTCGGCCTGGAGCTCGAACCGCAGCGGCTGTGGACGCTGCGCAAGCCGATCTTCGGCCGGGGCAGCGTGCAGCTGTTCGGCTCGGCGGCGTTGATGGTCGGCGTCGGCATGGCCGCCGGCAACGAGGGCAAGCTGGCGCTGGTCGCAGCCTTGGGCTTGGCGCTGTCGTCGACCGCGATCGGCCTGGCGGTGCTGGCCGAACGTAACCTGACGCCGACCACCTCGGGCCAGAGCGTGCTCAGCGTCGCGCTGCTGCAGGACGTGGCGGCGATCCCGATCCTGGCACTGTTGCCTTTGTTGGCGGTGCAGGCGGCAGGAAACGCGGGCCTGCAGACCACCGACAGCACCGGCAACTGGCTCGCCGCCGCCAAAGCCATCGCAGTGATCGCGGCGATCGTGTTTGGCGGCCGGCTGCTGCTGCGCCCGGCGCTGCGCTGGATCGCCGGCAGTGAGACGCCGGAGGTCTTCACCGCCGCGGCGCTGCTGGTGGTGGTCGCCACCGCAGCGCTGATGCAGTCGGTCGGGTTATCGATGGCGCTCGGCGCCTTCTTGGCCGGCGTGCTGCTCGCTGAGAGCGAATACCGGCGCGAGCTGGAGACCGACCTGGAGCCGTTCAAGGGCCTGCTGCTCGGCCTGTTCTTCATGGCGGTCGGCATGACGATCGACTTCGCCGTCGTGATGCTGCAGCCAGGGCTGGTCGCGCTGCTGCTGGTCGGCTTCCTCGCGCTGAAGGCGCTGGTGCTGTGGGGCATGGCGCGCGTGATGAAGTTGCCGGTGCTGGAACGGCCGGTGTTCATCATCCTGCTGGCGCAGGGCGGCGAGTTCGGCTTCGTCGTGTTCCAGGCCGCTGCGCAGGCCGGCGTGATCAGCACCGGCGCGTCGTCGCTGCTGATCGCCACGGTGGCACTGTCGATGTTGCTCAGCCCGCTGCTGCTGGTGTTCGCTGACCGGGTGATTGCGCCGCGGCTGCAGCGGGAGGTGTTGTCCCAGGCCACGCCGATGCCCGAAATCAACGAACCGCAAGAGGCGCCGATCATCATGGCCGGCTTCGGCCGCTACGGGCAGATCGTCGGTCGCATGCTGTATGCCAATGGTCTGAAAGCCACGGTGCTCGATCACGACGCCGAAGCGGTCGAGGCGCTGCGCAAGTTCGGCTGGCGGGTGTTCTATGGCGACGCCACGCGGCTCGACCTGCTGCGCACAGCCGGTGCCGGCACCGCGCGCGTGCTGGTGCTGGCGATCGACGACGTGGCGCAGAGCCTGAAGGTGGCCGAGATCGCCCGCGAGCACTTTCCGCAGCTCACCGTGATCGCCCGCGCGCGCAACGTGCAGCACTACTACGCGCTGCGCGATCTGGGCGTGCAGCTGATCGAGCGCGAGACGCTGGACTCGGCCCTGATGAGCGCACGCAGCGTGCTGGAGGCGATGGGCTGGCAGCCGCACCAGGCGCGCACGCTGGCGCTGCGCTTCCGTCGCCACAACCTCGCCCAGCTGGCCGCGGCCGCACCGCACTGGCGCGACGAAGCCTGGCGTGTCGCCAATGCCAAAACCGGCCGGCAGCAGCTGGAGGAACTGTTCGCGCAGGAGCGCGAGGAAGCCAGAACCCTGCGTCAACAGCGGGGCTGGGATGCGCAGGCGAAGAACCCTGAAGCACCGCGCGATGCCGAGCCGTTCGACGACACCTGAGTGGCGCGCTGAAGGGGCAAAGCCAGATCAGGGCGAACCCGGTCACTAATGCCAATGCGATTGCATTAGCATTGGGTAATGGAACGTCATACTCGCCAGCGACAGGCCGTCGTCGATGCCCTCGCGCGCAGCGGCCAGGCGCTGAGCCCGCAGGATCTGCTGGAACAGGCCAAGGCCGCCGTGCCAAGGCTGAACCTGTCGACCGTCTACCGGCAGATCAAGGGCTTGCAGGACGCCGGGCAGATCGTTCGCGTCGAGCTGCCGGGGCAACCGCCGCGATTCGAGATCGCGGCGAGCGAGAAGGCGTCTGCGCCAGCCGTCCATGAGCAGGGGGCGCACGAAACCGCGCACCGAAACCACGTACAGCACGCTGACACGGCGCCGCAGCACCACCACCATTTCCATTGCACTGCCTGCGACCGCGTCTTTCCGATCCACGCCTGCCCGGGGCCAATGAACAACCTGGCACCGCCGGGCTTCGAGGTGCAGAACCACGACCTGACGCTGCGCGGGCGTTGCGCCAGTTGCGTGAGCGGGGTGCCCGCATGAAGGCCGATCTGTGGCATCAGGACGCCCGTGCGCCCGACACAGTGTTGATGGACACACAAGCGCATGAACATGCACACGGGCATGCCCACGATCACGGGAACGGGCATCGTGACGCGGCTGGCCACGACCACGGCACCCACACGCACGCGGCCAAAGCGCCGCTGGCCGCTCCGGCCAGCGAACCGCGTACCAGCCTGCTGATGCGCTCGGCACCGCTGCGGCTGGCCGGTGCGGTGGCACTCAGCGCCTTGTTGTGGGCGGCCGTCGCCTGGGCGCTGTCGGGTACGCCATGAACAACCTCGCTTCGGCCATCCCCGCACCCGCCGATGCGTCGGCAGTCAACCCGCCGGCCATCGCGGTCGAAGACCTGACGGTCAGCTACCGCCAGCATCCTGCCGTGCACCACGTCAGCTGCCGCTTCGAGCCCGGATCCCTCACCGCGGTGATCGGCCCCAACGGCGCTGGCAAGAGCTCGCTGCTGGACGCGCTGACCGGCCGCGTACAACCCAGCACCGGTCGCGTGCGCACCGGTGACCTGAAGCGCGGTGGGCTGGCCTATCTGCCGCAGCAGTCGGGCATCGACCGCAGCTTTCCGCTCGGCGTGCTCGATGTGGTGATGCTCGGTGCCTGGCCGCGCATCGGTTGGTTCCACGGCGCCACGGCGGCGCAGCGTCAGGCGGCGTTGCGCGCGCTGACGCTGGTCGGGCTGATCGGCTTCGAACAGCGGCTGATCTCCGAGCTGTCGGTCGGCCAGTTCCAGCGTGTGCTGTTCGCGCGCGTGCTGATGCAGGACGCACCAGTGATCCTGCTCGACGAGCCCTTCAACGCGATCGACACCCGAACCACAGCCGACCTGATGCGGCTGGTGCAGCACTGGCACGCCGAAGGCCGCACCGTGATCGCGGTGCTGCACGACCTGGCGCAGGTGCGCGAACACTTCCCGCTGTCGCTGCTGCTGGCGCGCGAATGCGTGGCGCATGGCCCGACCAACGAGGTGCTGGTGCCGAAGCACCTGATGCGCGCGCAGCAGATGGCAGAGCAATGGGACGAGCACGCCGACTGGTGCGCGGTTCCCCATGCGGTCACCGAATCGAGGGGGGCGTCATGACGCTGCTGGCCACGCTGAACGCGCTGCTGATCCAGCCCTTCATCGAGTTCGGCTTCATGCGCCGTGCGCTGGTCGCCTGCCTGGCGCTGGGCCTGAGCTGTGGGCCGATCGGCACGCTGCTGGTGCTGCGCCGGATGAGCCTGGTCGGCGATGCGATCGCGCATGCACTGCTGCCGGGCGCCGCACTCGCCTTCGTGATGTTCGGCTTCTCGCTGTGGGCGATGAGCATCGGCGGCTTCGTCGCGGCCGTGGCAGTCGCTGGACTCGCAGGCCTGGTCGCGCGCCTCACGCCGCAGCGCGAGGACGCCAGCTTCGCGGCCTTCTACCTGATCGCGCTGGCCGCCGGCGTGATGATCATCTCGATGCGCGGCAACAGCGTCGATTTGATGCGCGTGCTCTTCGGCACCGTGCTGGCGGTCGACGACGCCTCGCTGCTGCTGATCGCCGGCATCGCCACCGCCAGCCTGCTGGTGCTGGCACTGGTCTACCGGCCGCTGGTGGTTGAGTGCTTCGACCCCGGCTTCCTGCGCCACCTTGGCAACGCCGGCGCCTGGGTGCATGGGTTGTTCCTGACGCTGCTGGTGCTGAACCTCGTCGGTGGCTTCCAGGCGCTGGGCACTCTAATGGCGGTCGGCCTGATGATGCTGCCGGCCACCGCCGCGCGCTTCTGGGCGGCGGAGGTGTGGAGCCTGGCCGCGGTGGCAGCACTGTTCGCGGTGCTGAGCGGCTGGGGCGGGCTGCTGCTGTCGTACCACGCCAACCTGCCATCCGGCCCGGCCATCGTGCTGCTGGCCGGCAGCTTCTACATGCTGTCGCTGCTGCTCGGCCGACGCGACAGCCTTCTCGCACGACAGTTGTCGCAGCGGGCTCACCGCAAGGCATGACGATGGAATTCGACACCACGCGGCGCGCGTTCCAGCGCAGGCTTCTGAGCGGGCTCAGCAGCGCCGCTGCGGGCACCGCGTTCACGCCGTGGCCCCTGGCGCAAGCCGCCGATGCAGCGACTGCGCCGGTGCTCCGAGTCGTCGCCACCTTCTCGGTGCTGGCCGACATCGCCCGTGAGGTCGGTGGCCCGGCGGTGGAAGTGAGCGCGCTGGTCGGTCCGAACGCCGACGCGCATGTGTTCGAACCCACGCCGTCCGATGTGCGTCGCGTCGCTGGGGCCGACGTGATCATCACCAACGGGTTGCGCTTCGAAGGCTGGATTGACCGCCTGATCGCGGCCTCGGGCTACCGTGGCCCGATCGCCGTTGCGAGCCGCGGCGTCGCGATGCGGCAGCTGTCAGGCGGCGCCGACCCACACGCGTGGCAGGACCTGGCCAACGGCATGTGCTATGCCGGCAACATCCGCGCGGCACTGGTGACGGCGCTGGCCGCCAAATCGCCCACTCGCGTGGCCGAGGTCGAAACCCGCGCCGCGGCTTATCAACAGCGCCTCGCCGCACTCGACCGCGATGCCCGCGCCCGAATCGCCGCCGTGCCCGCCGAGCGCCGCCGCGTCATCACCTCGCACGATGCCTTCGGCTATTTCGCGGCCGCCTTCGGCATCACCTTCATCGCCCCGCGCGGCTGGACCACCGGCAGCGAGCCATCGGCCGAAGCGGTGGCCCGCATCGTTCGCCAGGCCCGCGAAACCAAGGCCAGCGCACTGCTGGTCGAGAACATCAGCGACCCGCGACTGATCCAGCGCATCGCCCGCGAAGCCGGCCTGAAAGTCGGCGGAGAGTTGTACTCCGACGCGCTGTCGCCGCCGGGCACCGAGGCCGACACCTACCTGAAGATGTTCGAGCACAACGTGCGGACGCTGGTCGAGGCGATGTCGGTGGGGGTCGTCAAATCGGATGGTGTTGTCAGTGGGCCTTGACCGGTGCCGTTGAATGATCTGCGGACGGCCAGCAAGCGGGTCTTCAGGTCAAACGGTGGCGCGCCCCTGAGTGACCAGTTCATCGAACTCTGCATCCGTAAAAAGTTGCGAACGCGTCAGGAAACGCAGGCCCAGCGGGCCTTCCAGCGAGAACATGCCACCGCGCCCGGGCACCACGTCGATGATCAATTGCGTGTGTTTCCAGTATTCGAACTGCGGCGCGCTGATGTAGAACGGCATATTGGCGATGTGGCCCAGCAGCTTGTCCTGGTCGCCGACCAGTAACTCACCGGCCGGGTAGCACATCGGCGCGCTGCCGTCGCAGCAGCCCCCCGATTGATGAAACATCACCGGGCCGTGCTGCGCGACGATGCGGCCGATCAGATCGAGCGTCGCGGCGGTCGCGGTGACCTGCAGCGGCGCCTCGGTCAACGCACTTCCACTCAAAAGAACCCCAGCTTGTTCTCGTCGTAGCTGACCAGCAGGTTCTTGGTCTGCTGGTAATGATCGAGCATCATCTTGTGGTTCTCGCGGCCGATGCCCGACTGCTTGTAGCCGCCGAACGCTGCGTGCGCCGGGTACTGGTGGTAACAGTTGGTCCACACGCGCCCAGCCTGGATGCCGCGGCCCATGCGGAACGCGCGGCTGCCGTCACGGCTCCAGACGCCGGCACCCAGGCCGTACAGCGTGTCGTTGGCGATGGCGAGCGCTTCGTCCTCGTCCTTGAAGGTGGTCACCGACAGCACCGGGCCGAAGATTTCTTCCTGGAAGATGCGCATCTTGTTGTGACCCTTGAACACCGTGGGCTGCACGTAGTAGCCGCCCTCCAGGTCACCGGTCAGCGTCGAACGCGACCCGCCTGTCAGCACCTGCGCGCCCTCTTGCTTGCCCAAATCGAGGTAGCTGACGATCTTTTCCATTTGCTCGCTCGACGCCTGCGCGCCGATCATCGTTGCCATGTCCAGCGGATTGCCCTGCTTGATGGCCGCCACTCGCTGCAGCGCGCGCTCGATGAAGCGGTCGTAAATCGATTCCTGAATCAACGCGCGCGACGGGCAGGTGCAGACCTCGCCCTGGTTCAGCGCGAACATCGCGAAGCCTTCGAGCGCCTTGTCGAAGAAGGCATCGTCCTGGTCCATCACGTCGGCGAAGAACACGTTGGGTGACTTGCCGCCGAGTTCCAGCGTGACCGGGATCAGATTCTGGCTGGCGTATTGCATGATGAGCCGGCCGGTCGTCGTTTCGCCGGTGAACGCGATCTTCGCGATGCGCGGGCTAGACGCCAGCGGCTTGCCGCATTCCAGGCCGAAGCCGTTGACGATGTTCAGCACGCCGGGCGGCAGCAGATCGCCGATAACCTCCATCAGCACCAGAATGGACACTGGCGTCTGCTCGGCCGGTTTCAGCACGACGCAGTTGCCCGCCGCCAGTGCCGGTGCCAGCTTCCACACCGCCATCAGGATCGGAAAGTTCCACGGGATGATCTGGCCGACGACGCCCAGCGGCTCGTGGAAGTGGTACGCGTAGGTCTTGTCGTCGATGGTGCTGATGCCGCCTTCCTGCGCGCGGACGCATCCGGCGAAGTAGCGGAAATGGTCGACCGCCAGCGGCAGGTCGGCGAAGGTCGATTCGCGCAGGGGCTTGCCGTTGTCCCAGGTTTCCGCCGCGGCCAGCATCGGCAGATTGGCTTCGATGCGGTCGGCGATTCGGTTCAGGATGTTCGCGCGATCGGCCGGGGAGGTCTTGCCCCAGGCTCCCTTGGCGGCGTGGGCGGCGTCGAGCGCGCGCTCCACGTCCTCAGCGGTCGAGCGGGGAATCTCGCAGAACGCCTTGCCGGTCACCGGCGTGATGTTCTCGAAATACTGCCCTTTCACCGGCGCCACCCACTCGCCGCCGATGTAATTGCCGTAGCGTTTCTTGAACTGCACCGCAGTGCCGAATTTGCCGGGTTCGAGCATGTCCATGAGGTGTCTCCTGGGGTGGCGAATCCGGGATTGTTCGGCCCGGCCGTCAACGTGCGAAACGCAGGTTAACCCGGGCCAAAAAAGTGGACTGTGGAATATTTTTTGCTTATATCGATTGGCTGCCGCGGCGGGGGG
This sequence comes from Burkholderiales bacterium, assembly GCA_043749095.1. Classification (GTDB taxonomy): domain Bacteria; phylum Pseudomonadota; class Gammaproteobacteria; order Burkholderiales; family Burkholderiaceae_C; genus PBB1. The sequence goes on from JAYVEB010000383.1 coordinate 17,633, forward strand.
TTTTCAAGGGTGATGCAGGAGATGGCACTTCACGTCATGCAGACCCCTCGCCAGACCCCCCTCGTTCCGGGGGTTTACACGAATTGGTGTGAACCATAAGGTCAGCGCGTGTTTGCTGATGTGCTGTTCTGGGCATGAGTCAAGGTGGCAGGGTCTCAACAAACTTGGAGTTTCCATGAGCGTCAAATCTATTTCGTCCTCAACAGGCCCTAAAGCGCATGCCATCCGGGCGATTGCGGCGACCGCACTCGGTCTAGGTTGTTTCAGCGCCTGGGCCCTCCCCACGTTCACGCTTGATCCGACGGCCGTCGGCTTGAATGGCAATATGGTCACCGCCGACAACATCACCGTGTCCTCTTATGCACATGTGGTCACAAATGGGGCGACCTTTACAGAAGCTGGCTTTTTGAGCGTCCAAAGCTTCCAGCTGAACAGCACCGTGGTCCCCAGCGTGGGCTTGAATAGCTCCTACGGCCTGTACATCGGTTTCAGTGGAACTGGCAATCTGTTAACTCCCGGAGATCCGACCCTCGTTCCTACATTTGGTAAATTCACTTCACTTAACTACACCTTGTTCGGTTACAACGGTCCCAGCGCACAGTTCCTTTTTGACGGTCTCAACAACCCGACGACTAGTGCTACCGGGGCAGTGGCTCTGGCCACAGGCGCTTTGATACGCGGTTCGGTTGTCACGACCCCGCTGGAACCGTCCTTCGCGCCGGCTGCGAGCGCCAAAGTGACTTTTGTTCCAGTTGCTGCTGAAGCAGCGTTTTTCAATGCTCCAGCCTCCTTCTACGACTTGGGGATTTCGGTGTTCACCAACACCCCAACGACAGTAGGAGTGATTTCGCCCACCGAGTTCGTCTTCAAACAAGGTGGTGGCGCATTCAACTTTGCGGCCACGCCGGTTCCCGAGCCTGAAACGTACGCAATGATGTTGGCTGGTCTTGGAGCCGTCGGGTTCGTGGCAATGCGCAGAAAACAGAGCTGAGAATTGCTAACAGTGGCTCCAATCCGGATCCATTGAACACCTACTGGCCGCTTTGTCGGCCAGTTCTTGTTTCTTCTTAGATATACCGATTCCCAGCGACGGATGGCACTGGGTTGATGTGACTACGCAAGACCTGTGCTCCCAGGGGGCGAGCCGATTGATAGGCTTATAGGCGCCTTTCTGCAAAACGCGATGTTGGTGTACCGACGCTAACCAAGGCGCTGACCAGCTTCGTCCTGCGCCAGGATTACGAGCAAAGAAATCACTGAACGCCTATTTCAAACCGAGCAGCTGCGAAACCCGCAAAACGCGTCGTCGCGCTCGGGTCGGTAGAAATTGCGGAACTTCGGGTGCCGCAGCCGGCTTGGCGTCGCAAATGACGCGCCGCGCAGCACCTTGTGGGTGCCGAACCAGGGCTGCGAGTAGTCGCGGTAAGGGTCGGGGCCGAAGCCCGGGTAAGGCCGGAATGTGGTCGCCGTCCATTCCCAGACCTCGCCCCAGCGAAAGCCGCGGCTGGCACCGAGTTGCGCAGCGGCCTCCCATTCGACTTCGGTAGGCAAGCGCCGCCCGGCCCAGCAGCACCAGGCCTCGGCTTCGTACCAGCTGACGTGCAGCACGGGCTGCTGCATCGGCAGGTGCACCAGCGTGCCGAAACGGCGCTGCAGCACGCTCTGCCGCATTTGATCGACATGGCGCGGCACGCGTCGGCCTTCACGCTGCACCCACTGCCAACCGGCCGACGACCACCAGCGCTCGTCGTCGTAGCCGCCGTCTTCGACGAAGTCGGCGTACTGCGCCCAAGTTACGGCCTGTGAATCGATTTCGAATTGGGGCAACGCGATCTCGTGCGCTGAGGTTTCGTTGTCGAACACGAAACCGTCGCCGCGCGCCAGGCCCAGCGTCCAGCGCATCGGGGCAAAGGTCAGCGGCGGCCGCTGCGCCGCGCTGCCATGCACGGGGACCGCCGGCAGCAGATCCCGCGGGCTGGGGCTGCCTCCGGCCCCGGTGCCCAAATCCACGCCCAGCGTCTGCGCCATCATGGCGAAGGCCTCGCCGTGCATGTCTTCATGGAACAGGGCGAGCCGGTGGAAATACACCGCCGCGTCCGGGTCGGCAACATCCGTGTCGGTCGCGTCCAGCAGATCCAGCGTGATCTCCAGCGTCTCGGCCAGGTAGTCCTTGGTGCGCTGCAGGTTTGGTAGATCGAGTGACCAGCGGCTGTCGTGCGGCACGTTCGACGAGTCGTACCAGCCATCGGCCCGTGGCTCGATGGACGCGAGGCGGATTCCGGTCGGGTCGCAGACCGTACCGCGCAGGCGCTGCACATGGCGGCCGATCCAGTGTTCCTGGAACCAGCCGATGTGCCCGGCCTCCCACAGCGGCGGGTTCAACTCAGGCTGCATCGGCACCCGCCAGCCGTTCGACGCCAACGCAGCTTCGTAAACGGACAGCCAGCGCAACGTATGATTTCGGGCGTCCATCAGCGCGAGCGACAGCAACTCCTTGCCAGCACGGCGCAGAAGCGGTGACCTCGCATCCCGCCCGTTGTTGTCCAGCCCTTGTGGCTTGTTCAAGTCATCCCCTGCACCCTGGCATCCCGCGTGACCACTTCGACCGACAAGCCCGTCGTGCTGCTCGCCTCCCCCGCTGGGGCCGCGGCCAACAACGGCAATTGGCAAACGGCATCGCGCTGGTCCAAGCTCTTGCAGGCTGATTTTCACACCCGGTTGATCCCCAGTGGCGACGGCTGGCAAGGCGAGCCGGGCGATGCGTTGATCGCGCTGCATGCCCGGCGCTCGGCCGATGCCGTCAAGGCATACACCACCGCGAATCCGACGCGTCCGTGCATCCTCGTGCTGACCGGCACCGACCTGTACCGCGACATCCACGGCGATGCCTCGGCACAGGAATCGCTGCGCCGAGCGACGCGTCTGGTAGTGCTGCAGGAACAAGGCTTGGCCGCCCTGCCCGCAGCACTCCGCGCGAAGGCCCGCGTGATCTTCCAGTCGGCACCGCGGCGGCAGCCAGCGCCTGCACCGCAACGCGTGCTGCATGTGATCGCGGTCGCTCACCTGCGGGCCGAGAAAGACCCACTGACGGTGCTGCGTGCCGCGGCGCGCCTCACCGAGCGGCGCGACATCCGCATCGACGTGATCGGCGCCGAGCTCGACGCCGACCTGGCAGATGCGGCCCGACGCACGCAGCAGGCCTCACCGTCATTCAGATGGCTCGGCGCGCGACCGCATGTCGAAACGCGGCAGCGCATCCAGCGCGCGCACCTGCTGGTCAACAGCAGCCTGATGGAAGGCGGCGCGCATGTGATCCTGGAAGCGGTGCAAAGTGGCACCGCCGTGCTGGCCTCGCGCATCGATGGCAACGTCGGCATGCTGGGTGGCGCATATGAAGGCTATTTCGAGGCCGGCGATGATGCGATGCTGGCCGGATTGATCGAACGGGCCCGCGACGAGGCACCATTTCTGGCACGCTTGAGGGCCCAGGGCGAGCAACGCTCGGCACTGTTCGCGCCAGCCGCCGAACAACGAAGCTTGCTTGATCTGATCGACAGCGCCCTGCGCGACGCTGCACCACCAAACCACCAATGACGACTGCCACCATGACACCCGACTCCAACGCAACGACCACCCCACCGCGCCTGACCTCGCTCGCCCACGGCGGCGGCTGCGGCTGC
>JAYVEB010000384.1:0-7698 GCA_043749095.1 Burkholderiales bacterium
GACCTATCCGCACAAGATCCTCACGGGGCGCCGCGACCGCATGGGCTCGCTGCGCCAACTCGGCGGCATCAGCGGCTTCCCGCGCCGCGACGAAAGCGAGTACGACACCTTCGGCACCGCGCATTCATCGACCTCGATCTCCGCAGCGCTCGGCATGGCGGTGGGCGCGGCACTGAAGGGCGAACACCGCAAGTCGATCGCGGTGATCGGCGATGGCGCGATGAGCGCCGGCATGGCCTTCGAGGCGCTGAACAACGCTGGCGTCGCCGGTGCCGATGTGCTGGTGATCCTGAACGACAACGACATGTCGATCTCGCCACCGGTCGGCGCGCTGAACCGCTACTTGGCGCGGCTGATGAGCGGGCGTTTTTACGCCAATGCGCGCGACACCGCGAAGTCGGTGCTGAAGAACGCGCCGCCGCTGCTGGAGCTGGCGCGCCGCTTCGAGTCGCATGCCAAGGGCATGGTCGTGCCGGGCACGATCTTCGAGGAGTTCGGCTTTAACTACGTCGGCCCGATCGACGGCCACGACCTCGATGCATTGATCCCCACGCTGGAGAACCTGCGCAACCTGAAGGGGCCGCAGTTCCTGCACGTCGTTACCAAGAAGGGCCAGGGCTACAAGCTGGCCGAGAACGACCCGATCAATTACCACGGGCCAGGCAAGTTCGACCCGGCCGTCGGCATCAAGGCCGCGGCACCGGGCAAGCCGACCTTCACCCAGGTGTTCGGCAGCTGGCTGTGCGACATGGCCGCGCAGGACGAGCGGCTGGTGGGCATCACCCCGGCGATGCGCGAAGGCTCGGGCATGGTCGAGTTCGAGCGACGTTTTCCGAACCGGTACCACGATGTCGGCATCGCCGAGCAGCATGCGGTGACCTTCGCCGCTGGCATCGCCTGCGAAGGCCTGAAGCCGGTGGTCGCGATCTACTCCACCTTCCTGCAGCGCGCCTATGACCAGCTGATCCACGACGTGGCCATCCAGAAACTGCCGGTGGTATTCGCCCTCGACCGCGCGGGCCTGGTTGGCGCCGACGGCGCGACGCACGCGGGCAACTACGACATCGCCTACCTGCGCTGCATCCCGAACATGAGCGTGATGACGCCGGCCGACGAGAACGAGTGCCGGCAGCTGCTGTACACCGCCTTCCTGCAAGACCACCCGACCGCCGTGCGCTACCCGCGCGGCAAGGGCGTGGGCGTCGAGGTGCAGACCGCGATGACGGCAATCCCGCTCGGCAAAGGCGAGGTGCGACGCGAGGCGGGCCAGAACACGGGTGCACACGGCAAGCGCATCGCCATCCTGGCCTTTGGCACCCTGCTCTATGCCGCTCTCGACGCTGCCGAACGACTCGATGCGACGGTAGCCAACATGCGCTTCGCGAAGCCACTCGATACGGAACTGGTCACCGAGCTGGCCCGAACCCACGACGCGCTGGTCACGGTCGAAGACGGCTGCACGATGGGTGGCGCGGGCTCGGCCGTGCTCGAAGCACTGCAACAGGCCGGCATCGCGATGCCGGTGCTGGTGCTGGGCCTGCCAGACGAGTTCATCGAACACGGCGACCCCGTGGTGCTGATGTCACGCTGCGGCCTGGATGCCGGCGGCATCGAGCAGTCGATCCTGAAACGCTTCGGTGGCCGCCCGGCGCTGGTGCGGCCTGCGGTGCATCAGTGATCGACTGAATTTTCTCAATCAGTCTTGGCCTTTTGAGGCTGCCGTTGTCGCACGCAAAAGCTTCAAACCCCGCCCGCTTCGGTGGTGGCGGGAGCGATGCGGTGGGCCGCTGTGTGGAGTGAAGTAAAGGGCCGGCGGGACTTGCGCCGAAGCGAATGGCCGGTGAACCAGACCGGGGAACATGAACGCAACACAGCGGCCCGGCGCAGCGCTCTCGCATCGACTGCACTCGAACTGATGCGTTTGAGGGAGACGTGGTGTCAGACAGTCGGCGATGCGATATCGCGACAAACGGCCGCCAGCTTGTGGCCGTCCGGATCGCGCACATAGGCTGCATAGAAGTCGGGCCCGTAGTGGACTCGCAACCCAGGTTCGCCTTCAGACGTTCCGCCGTGGGCCAGCGCCTCGCGGTGGAACGCTTGGACCTGTGCCCAGGAGCTGGCGGGGAACGCCACCATCGTGCCGTTGCCGACGCTCGCCGGCTGGCCGTTGAACGGCTCGCACAGCCACAGCGCGATCTCGACCCGACCTGCGTCGCTGTAAGTGCCCCAGCCATACCAACCGTCCCAATCGGGCTCGCCGGCAGCGTCGCAGCGCTGCACACCGAGGGTCGCCATCACCGGGTCGTAGAACGCCACGGCACGCGGCAGGTCGTTGCTGCCGAGGGAGATGTAGGTGAACATGAAGGATTTCTTCCGTGAAGTTACCGACCGCGCCGAGGCTCAGCCTTCCCGAACGCAGTCGATGCCGTAGCGCTTGCCGCCGTCTTCGGTCTCTTCTTCGACCAGGCCGTGCACATCGGTGTCGAAGCCGGGGAACGCCGCGTTGAAGTCGCGAGTGAAGCGCAGGTAGTCGACGATCTTCTTGTTGAACACCTCGCCCGGGATCAGCAGCGGAATGCCCGGTGGATACGGTGTCAGCAGCGTCGTGGTGATGCGGCCTTCCAGCGCGTCGATCTCGACCCGCTCGGTCTTGCGGTGCGCGATGTAGGCGTAGGCATCGCTCGGCTTCATCGCCGGTTGCAGGTCGGACAAATACATCTCGGTGGTGAGCCGCGCGATGTCGCCCTTGGCGTACATCGCGTGGATGCTCTGGCACAGGTCACGCAGGCCCATGCGCTCGTAGCGCGGGTGCTTGGCGACGAACTCCGGCAGCATCTTCCACATCGGCAGGTTGCGGTCGTAGTCGTCCTTGAACTGCTGCAGCGCGGTCACCATCGTGTTCCAGCGGCCCTTGGTGATGCCGATGGTGAACATGATGAAGAACGAGTAGAGCCCGGTCTTCTCGACCACGATGCCATGCTCGGCCAGGTACTTGGTGACAATGGACGCCGGGATGCCGGTCTTGGCGAACTTGCCCGACATGTCCAGCCCCGGCGTAATGACGGTGCTCTTGATCGGGTCAAGCAGGTTGAAACCGTCGGCCAGGTCGCCGAAGCCGTGCCACTTGTCTCCAGCCTTCAGCACCCAGTCGTCGCTCTTGCCAATGCCCTCGGCGCACAGCTTGTCCGGGCCCCAGACCTTGAACCACCAATCCTTGCCGAACTCCTTGTCGACCTTGCGCATCGCGCGGCGGAAATCGAGTGCCTCGCTGATGCTTTCCTCGACCAGGGCCGGGCCACCCGGCGCTTCCATCATCGCGGCGGCCACATCGCAGCTGGCGATGATCGCGTACTGCGGGCTGGTGCTGGTGTGCATCAGGTAGGCTTCGTTGAACAGGTGGCGGTCGAGCTTGCGATCGACCGCGTCCTGCACCAGCACCTGGCTGGCCTGGCTGATGCCGGCCAGCAATTTGTGTGTGGACTGGGTCGCAAAGACGATCTGATCGCGCGGTCGCGCGCGCTTCTTGCCCATCGCGTGGTAGCTGCCGTAGAAGCGGTGGAAGGCGGCATGCGGCAGCCAAGCCTCGTCGAAATGCAGCGTGTCGATGTAGCCGTCGAGCGCGTGCTTGATGGTCTCGGTGTTGTAGAGCACGCCGTCGTAGGTGCTTTGCGTCAGCGTCAGGATGCGCGGCTTGACAGTCTTCGCGTTGACGCCCTTGAGCAGCGGGTTGGCGGCGATCTTCTTGCGGATCGCGTCGGGCGAGAACTCAGCTTGAGGGATCGGGCCGATGATGCCGTAGTGGTTGCGCGTGGGCCGCAGGAACACCGGCACCGCGCCGGTCATGATGATCGCGTGCAGGATCGATTTGTGGCAGTTGCGGTCGACCACCACCACATCGCCCGGCGCCACCGTGTGGTGCCACACCATCTTGTTGCTGGTGCTGGTGCCGTTGGTGACGAAGAAGCAGTGGTCGGCGTTGAAGATGCGCGCCGCATTGCGTTCCGACGCGCCGATGGCGCCGTCGTGGTCGAGCAATTGGCCCAGTTCCTCTACCGCGTTGCAGACGTCGGCGCGCAGCATGTTCTCGCCGAAGAACTGGTGGAACATCTGGCCGACCGGGCTCTTCAGGAAGGCGACGCCGCCGCTGTGGCCCGGGCAGTGCCAGGAATAGCTGCCGTCTTGCGCGTAGTCCATCAGTGCCTTGAAGAACGGCGGCGGCAGGCCTCCGAGGTAGCTCTTGGCTTCACGAATGATGTGGCGCGCCACGAACTCTGGCGTGTCCTCGAACATGTGGATGAAGCCGTGCAGCTCGCGCAGGATGTCGTTCGGGATATGCTGCGATGTGCGCGTCTCGCCGTAGATGTAGATCGGGATGTCGGCGTTTTTGAAGCGGATTTCCTCGATGAACTTGCGCAGGTTCAACACCGCCGGGTCGAGCTCGGGGCCGGGCGTGAACTCGTTGTCGTCGATCGACAGGATGAACGCGCTGGCCCGGCTTTGCTGCTGCGCGAACTGGCTCAGGTCACCGTAGCTGGTGGCGCCCAGCACCTCGAAGCCCTCCTTCTCGATGGCCTGCGCCAGTGCACGGATGCCCAGACCGGAGGTATTTTCCGAGCGGTAGTCCTCGTCGATGATCACGATCGGAAAGCGAAAGCGCAGCATGGCAGTCCTGGTGGGCAGCGTGGAGGGAGCGCGGAGTTTAGGGCGTTGCCATGACCGCAAACTACACTGGGTTGCATCCTTTCAATCCCGAATCCTGAAAGCGACATCGACATGACACAGGCGACGTTCTGGTGGATCGCAGCGGGCGTTGCCGTGGCATTCGAGCTGGCCACCGGCACCTTCTACCTGCTGATGATCGCGCTCGGTCTGGCCAGCGGGGCCGTCGCGGCCTATGCCGGCCTGAACGACACCGCGCAGGTCGCGCTGGCTGCCACCGTCGGCAGTGGCGCGACCGCGCTATGGCACTGGTCGCGCAAGCGGCATCCGCACAGCCTGCCGGCGCGAGAGAACCGCGATGTCAACATGGACATCGGCGAGACGTTGCAGGTGGCCGAATGGGCCGCCGACCGCTCCGCGCGTGTCACTTACCGCGGCACCGGCTGGACGGCGCGCCTGAAGCCGGGTTGTACGGCAAGCGCCGGGCCGCACGAGGTGATCGCCGTCGAAGGCAACTGGCTGGTGGTCGCGCCAGTCGCCAGGCCCGTGCCCTAGACGGCCGTCACGGGCTCGGCCCTGCAGTTCGCGTCCCTCATTCCGTCATTGAAAAGCACCCTCATGGAAATTGCCATCGTCCTCGCCGTCATCGCGGCCATCTTCATTTCACAGACCTTCAAGATCGTGCCGCAGCAGCACGCCTGGGTCGTCGAGCGGCTGGGCAAGTACGACCGCACGCTGACGCCGGGGCTGAAGTTCGTCGTGCCCTTCATCGAGCGCGTGGCATACAAGCATTCGCTCAAAGAGGTGCCGCTCGACGTGCCCAGCCAGGTGTGCATCACCAAGGACAACACCCAGCTGCAGGTCGACGGCATCATCTACTTTCAGGTGACCGACCCGATGCGCGCGAGCTACGGGTCGAGCAACTACATCTTCGCGATCACGCAGCTGGCGCAGACGCTGCTGCGCTCGGTGATCGGCAAGATGGAACTCGACAAGACCTTCGAGGAACGCGACCACATCAATATGTCCGTCGTAGCGGCACTCGACGAAGCCGCGGCGAACTGGGGCGTGAAGGTGCTGTGCTACGAGATCAAGGACCTGACGCCGCCGGCGGCAATCCTGCATTCAATGCAGGCGCAGATCACTGCCGAGCGTGAGAAGCGCGCGCTGATCGCTGCCTCCGAAGGTCGCAAGCAGGAGCAGATCAACATCGCGACAGGCGAGCGCGAGGCCTTCATCGCGCGATCGGAAGGCCAGCGTCAGGCCGAGATCAACAAGGCCCAGGGCGAGGCTTCGGCCATCCTCGCGGTGGCCGAGGCCAGCGCCGAAGCGATCCGCAAGATCGCCGAAGCCATCCGCTCGCCCGGCGGCGAACAGGCGGTGCAACTGAAGGTGGCCGAGAAGGCCGTCGAGGCGTATGCGCAGCTGGCGCAGAAGAACAACACGATGATCGTGCCCGGCAACATGAGCGAGGTGTCGGCACTGATCGCAACAGCGATGGCGCTGCTGAAAACCAAGCCGCCGGGAGCGAACTGAACATGGCCTTGAACGTCCTGGGCACCGAGCTCGTGCCCTGCTCCTATGACCCGCTGACCGGCTTCTTCCGCGACGGCTGCTGCAAGACCCGGGCGGACGACCTGGGCACGCATGTGGTGTGCGCCAAGGTCACCGCGGAATTCCTGGCGTTTTCGCTGGAGCGCGGCAACGATCTCGTCACGCCGCACCCCGAATACCGCTTCGCCGGGCTGAAACCCGGCGACCGCTGGTGCCTGTGTGTCTCGCGCTGGGTCGAAGCACTGAAGGCCGGCGTCGCGCCGCCGGTGGTGCTGGAGAGCACCCATCGCAACGCGCTCGACCATGTGCCGCTGGCCACCTTGCAGGCCCACGCGCTGGGGTCGCGCTGAATCCTGAAGCAGCGTGATGCAGTGCACAGATGAAGCGCCAGCACCGCAGGCCCAACCACCGAGTCGCGGGGTGTTGCCAAACGGTGGATCGCACTAGATTGGCGCTGTGTCGTTCAGGCACATCACAGGTTTCCAGACATGCGGTCGTTCTCGCTCCTTCGCAACGCGGCTTCTGCTACATCAACGCCATCCGGCACCAGCTCAGCCAGCTTGGACGGTGTATTCCAAGACACGCTGTCGGAACCCAGGCTGTCAGACCTGCACGGCTGGTTCGACTCTTCGAGCGACCTGAAATGCGGGCTGCAGGTTCAGGAAGGAGATTTCGATTCGCTGCCTGCCGAGATCAAGGCCTCGTTCCCGTCCCGCTGATCCCCACCGAAGCGAACATTCAGCGAGTCTGCGGGCCAGTGCGTCGGATAAACTACGAGGCTTCGGAGAGGTGGATGAGCGGCTTAAGTCGCACGCCTGGAAAGCGTGTGGGGGCTAATAACCCCCCGCGGGTTCGAATCCCGCCCTCTCCGCCAGTTCACCCCTGAAGAGACTCAGAAGAACAGCTCGCCCCCCCAAGAACCCGCCTAAGAATTCGCGCTTGGGTGACGCGGACAAGCCAAACATTCCTCGGCTTTTTTGACCAAGTGAAGCAATGCCATTAAAAGACTCTTCGCAGCAGCTTCAGCGACGTTTTCTCTGGCGACCTTTCAGGCCGCATTGCTCGACACCCACGAAAATGCCATCAGCAGCGCAATGCGACTTTGCAGCACTGCCGGAATTTGGGAGGTCGGCGTGCCTCGGTGCACCCAAAGGTGGCGGTAGGGGACGCCCGGGTTTTTACTCCAGCACCGTCTTCGCGGGTGCGGTCATTCCAGACCCGTTGGTTCGATTCGTGCGGGGCAGCTTGGTGTAATCGCACCCGTGGGGGAGAGGAGCTGACGCCCCCCCCCCCACGAGATCCCACGGAAAGCGCTGAAGCTTTAGATGGGATTGATCTTGAAGCCCTTGCGGTACTCAATGGCCGCCAACTCGCGAGCTTCCGGCGTCAGCGCACGGAATGCCTTCAGCGGGCTGCTCAGGGTGAAACCCTTCACGTGATCCAGAGTCCACATGTGCTTGTCGTCGAAGCGCAGGTGAGGTTGCT
>JAYVEB010000385.1:0-21154 GCA_043749095.1 Burkholderiales bacterium
CATCGCCGCAGTGGTGGTCAACCGCGCGAGCTCACAACACGCCAAGGGGCGGGAGGTTTTTCGCGACGAAAGCCTGGCTTGCGGCCACCGCTGGCCGACTGCCGACGAGGCCTTGATGTTCGCGCTGTGCAAGGCGCGTGAGTGGATCGGTCACCAGCGTCAGCATGTGCCTAAGCGTGGCGACCAGCGAGCGATGCAGGCCTGAGCGCGCTGCCGAACTGATTGACCAGCAGGCCTGCCAGCACGAAGGCCACCCCAGCCCACTGCGCCGTACTCAGGCGCTCAGAGAGAAAGAACGAACCAGCCCACAGGCCGACCACCGGCACCAGCAGCGAGAACGGTGCGATGCGACCGGCTGCATGACGCTGCAGCAGTCGCATCCACAACGAGTACCCCACCAATGTCGCCAGCAGCGAAAGGTAGCCTACAGCCGCCCATTCGCGTGCGCCCATCGCAGCCAACGAGCGCCAGCTCTCATCAGCGCCGTCCAGCACCACTGCGATCGTCAGGAACGGCAGTACCGAGACAGCACTGCTCCAGGCGATGAACTGGAACGGATCGATCGGCGTTGCGCCGCGCCCCATCAAACGCACGAGCAGGTTTGACCCGGCCCAGGACAATGCAGCCGCCAAGGTCAGCACGAAGCCCAGCAGCGTCATGTCGCGCGGCCCGCTGCCGTGGCTCGCGGCAATCAGGGCAAGTCCCGCGGCGGCGATCAGCAGTCCCACGCCGTGATGGATGCGGGCCCTTTCGCCGAGCACCGGAATGGCGAGCAGCACCGTGAATAGCACCTGCGCCTGCAGAATGGTCGAGGCCAGTCCCGAGGGCATGCCGAAGTGCAGTGCGGTGAACAGCAGGCCGAATTGTCCGAGTCCCTGAAGCAGTCCGTAGCTCACGATGAAGCGCCACGAGGCGCGAGGCCGTGGAACGATCCACAGCAGTGGCAGCGATGCCATCGCGAAGCGCAAGGCGCCGAGCATCATCGGGCTGACCGCCGCCAGCGCCACTTTCATCACGACAAAATTCAGCCCCCAGATGAGCACAACGGTGAGTGCGGCGAGCAGGTCTCCCCGTGACAAGCCGGGGTTCATGGTCGGCTCAGGAACGCGTCGTACAAGGCCGCGAATTCGTCACAGCCCTCAAAGTAGGGCAAGGCCCCGGTGGGCATCACATCGAAGGTCCAGTTCGGCAGTCCCACGTAGGCAGACTTGTGGCGGTAGTCGACGAAGTCGCCGCGCACGCCGTGCACCATCCACACGGGCACTGTCAGTGACTGATAGACGCGGGTGATGTCGGCGCTGAACAGGAACGCGCTGACGAACCAGTAAGGCGCGAACTTCGAATTGGGCTGTCGCGTCGTCAGCACGTCGTAGTCCAGCAGGCCCTCGTCGATCTGCGCGCTGCCCCAGGTCTTTTTCAGAAAGTAGCGGATCACCCCGCGCTTCGTCAGCCACCGGTACAAGCCATCGCTCCAGCGCGGGTTGAAAAAGAACTGGCGCAGCCACGCGATGCCGCGGTTGCTGCCTGGGGGGCCATTGAACGGTGCGCCGCGATTGAAGCCGGTCGGGCTGACCAGCGCGACGCTGCGAAAGCGCTCAGGGGCTTCCTGTGCAGCGCGCGCGGCGTACTCGCTGGACAGCGACACGCCGACCACATCGATCGGCGCATCACCATGCGCACGCTGGATCTCGGCGACCATCGCGTGAACGGCATCGGTCATCAGACGGGGCAAGTAAGGGCGGTCGCTGCGCTCGGAGAACCCGAAGCCCGGCAGATCGGGTGCGTAGACCGGGCGCTGTTGTCGGTAATGTTCGTAGAGCGGTCGGACCTCATACGCCGAGCCCGAGGCGTTGATGCTGTGCAGCAGCAGCAGTGGCGTGCGGTCGGCCGAGGCACTCGCGCCGTCGGCGGGGCCAGCGACATAGAACGACAGCCGACCGGCGATGCTGTCAATCTCGACGCGCTCACCGGGCAAGGCAGGCGGCAGCGTGGGGACGCTGGACAGGCTAGCCATCGCTTGCATCAGCACAGTGCGGCCATGCGTGGGCAGGCCGCCCTCATGGCCGCTTGAACACCACCACATGCTGCCAGGGCAGCGTGCGCGCAGTGCGTTCCCAGACCAGCGCCTGATCGGCTGCTTCAAGCCGCACCTGCTGCTCGGTCATCTTGTGCAGCGACTTGATGGGCACGCTGAAGTCCTCGCCGCGGTACTCGACGAACACCACATGTCCACCCGGCCGCAGCGCACGCACGATGCTGGCCAGCACCTCATGTGGAAACGCCAGTTCGTGATAAACATCGACCATGATCGCCAGGTCAATCGATGCTTCGGGAAGCTTCACGTCGTCATCGGCACCGAGTACCGGCACGATGTTGCCGTAGCCGGGGCGTTTCGCAGTGGTTTCGAGCAGCCGCAGCATCTGCGGCTGCACCTCGATCACATACACCTTGCCTTTCGGTCCGACCTGCAGCGCCATGCGCCGCGAGTAGTAGCCGGTGCCGGCGCCCACATCGGCCACGTCCATGCCCGGCTTCAGCGCCAGTTCGGCCATCAGCAGGTCGGCGCGCTCCTCCCGTTGCCGCTCGGTGCGTTCCAGCCAGGCCGCACCGTCGAACCCCATCATCTGGGCGATATCCCTGCCCTGGTAGACCTTGCCGATCCCGTCGGCGCTGGGCGTTGCAGCCTGGTAAGGCTGGGCCGGCTGCGCATGAATCGCCACCACCAGGCCGAAGCCCAGCAGCAGCGCCAGCCAGGCGTTCCGTGCGCTGCAAATGATGACCGACACGCTGCGCATCCTCAGGACATCGACCGGGTGTGATCGCTGAAGAAGCGCCACATCGCGCGCGTGGCATCGGGTCCGCTGGGGTCGGTGTACGAGCCTTGCGCGCTGCCGCCCGACCAGGCGTGCCCGCCCCCGTGCACGACCCAGTGCTCGGCCTGTGCAGCTTTGCCCTCGGCATGGGCGTAGACGGTGCGCGTGTAGTGGCGACCCTGTAAGGACACGCCCCGTTCGACCTTGGGCACCCCGGCTGCATCCGAACCGTGCTGCTGGGTTTCGCCCAAGGCCATGGCGACGGCCTGGGTGCCGTTGCCGGGGTGCACGACCGCATCGCCGTCGCCGTGGAACACGATCGTCGGCAGCGGTGCCAGCGCGCCAGCCGCACCGATGGCAGCGTCGCCGGGTTCGCCGCGATGGGTGGGGCTGGGCGCCGAGGTCGGTGTCTTCGGCCCGTTCTTCATCGCCGCCAAGGCCGACATCAGATCGCTGGCCGCGCCACTGGCCAATCCAGAGTGAATGCCGACCGCTGCGTAGACATCCGGGTAGGCTTGGCCAAGGATGGCAGCCATCGCGCCACCGGCCGACAGCCCGGCGACATAGACCCGGCAGGCATTGAGCCTGTGCTTGGCGATCACGGCACGCGTCATGCCGGCCAGCACTGCCGCTTCGCCATGGCCACGCTGCTGGTGGTTGTGCTTGAACCAGTTCCAGCAGCGCTGTGGGTTGGCGTCCTGGGCCTGTGCCGGATACAGCACCGCAAAACCGCGTTCGCGCGCCAGTGTGTTCATGCCAGTGCCGAGCGCGAAGTCGGCCGGATCCTGGGTGCAGCCGTGCAGCATCACGACCAGCGGCATTGGCGTGCTGGGCGGGCTGGCTGAGGTCGCTGGTGGCACGTAGAGCAGATAGCCGCGGGTCAGTCCGCCCTCGCTGTGCGTGCCGGTCAGCGTCGAACCCTCATCCCGCACCGTGCTGTGCGCGGGCGGTGCGGTGTCAATACCCGCTTCCTCAAGGTCCTTCACGCAGCCATCGATCACGTCCGACAGGGCCGGCTCTGCCGGCGCAGTCGGCAGCGGCGCGGGATGGCGGCCCAGTGTTTGCTGGATCGCCTGCGTGGCTTCGGACAGGCGACCTGCGCGGGTCAGCCGCGTCACCTCTTTCATCCAGCGCTGCAGGGTTTCGGACATGGACGCTTTCATGGCGACAGGGTGGGCCGACCAAGGACCACAAAGCGGGTGGTGTGCCTGGGTGAGGTCATTTCAGCCGCCCTGCCAGCGCCCGTTTCACTTCGGCACTGGCATGCAGCGCACCCAGCACCTCAAGTGACTCGATGGTGTCCAGCGCCAGTTCGGGGGTCACGTCGGCGGCGATCGATGCCAGGCCGACGACGCGCAGGGTCAGCTTCTGCCGCAATTGCTGCAAGGCTTGCAGGTCCTGGCGGCTGATGTGCTGCAGGCCCAGCACCAGCATCTTGCGGGCCACCACCTGTTTCAGCACATCGCCGTGCTGCGTCAGCTGGTTGCGGATGGCGGTGCGGATGAAATCGGTGCGGTTGCCGTAGAAGCCTTCACTCACCAGCAGATCGACCTGCCCGAGATCGACATGGCCGAGGTTGATGGTGATCTTTTCCGAATCGGCGGGTTTGGCATTGCGGCTATGTTTCGTCGTGGACTCGGCATCAGACTTGCTCGCACTCGGCTTCGAGCGTGAGATCGGTGTGCGGGCGGCGACAGTTGAAATCATGCGGTGGACTCTAGCACCATCCATCAACCATCCGTGCGGATGGTTTGTTCATCTATGGAACCTCGTCGTCGTCGCGATATTGCGATCGACCGCTCGCTTAAGAATACGGCTACCGTGCTGGCGCCCATTCCCCCATGACGGCCACGGCACCCCCGGCGCCCTGGCGGTCCACGTTCGTAGCGCTGAAGCAGGATCGGTTTTTCTGGGCGCTGGCGCTGGCGCTGGCGCTGACGCTGGCGGCACTGACGGCGCTGCAGCCGCAGCAGATCGCCAGCTACCCGTCGCTGGTCGATTGGCCGACCATCGCCGCGCTGACCGGGCTGTTGGCGCTGACGCAGGCCCTCGAGTCCAGCGGGGCGCTGGCGCGGCTCGGACGATGGCTGGTCGCGCACGTGTCCAACGAGCGCGTCGCTGCGCTGGGCCTGGTCAGCGCCGCGGCGCTGCTGTCCACGCTGCTGACCAACGACGTGGCGCTGTTCGTTGTCGTGCCGCTGACGCTCGGGCTGTGCCGCGTCACGCCGCTGCCGGCCACCCGGCTGATCGTCTTCGAGGCGCTCGCAGTCAATGCCGGTTCGGCGCTGACGCCGATCGGCAACCCGCAGAACCTGTTCCTGTGGCAGTTGTCGCAGGCGTCGTTCGCCGAGTTCACCCTGCACATGGCGCCGCTGGTGGCGGTGCTGTTCGCTCTGTTGCTGGCACTCACGGCGCTGGTCTTTCGCAGCACGCCGCTGAACGCGACAAGCCGCGAAGACCCGCCTGCACTCGACCGGCCGCTGCTGTGGGTCGCGCTGGCTTTGAACGGGCCGTTCCTGTGGGTGACGGATCGCGGCGACGCCGGCTGGGGCTGCGCCGCGGTCGTCGGGGTGATGTTGCTGCTGAGGCCGCGCGTGCTCACCCGGGTCGATTGGGGCTTGCTGCTGTTGTTCGTGCTGATGTTCATCGACCTGCGGCTGATCGCCGGGCTCGACGCGGTTCGCAGTGCCATGGGCAGCCTGGGCCTGGCCGAGCCGCGGCAACTCTATGCCGTCGGCATTGCGGCTTCGCAACTGGTCAGCAACGTGCCAGCCACCATCGCGCTGGCCGAGTATTCGTGCGACTGGCGGGTGATGGCCTATGCGGTGAACGTCGGCGGCTTCGGCATCGCCATCGGGTCACTCGCGAACCTGATCGCGTTGCGCATGGTGCCCGATGCCCGCACCTGGCTGAGCTTTCACCTGTATGCCGTGCCGTGTCTCCTGGTGGCAGCCGCGGTCGGATATGGATTGCTGTTCGTCGCGCACCTCGCTGGGCCTTGAAGCTCAGCCGCCGAACCCCATATCTGCACTCTCGAGCGACCACTCACCTCAGCGACCATGACCAAACAAACCCTTTCCTTCCAGGCCGAGGTCAAGCAGATCCTGCACCTCGTCACGCACTCGCTGTATTCGAACAAGGAAATCTTCCTGCGCGAGTTGATTTCCAATGCCTCCGACGCCTGCGACAAGCTGCGCTTCGAGGCGCTGAACCGACCCGAACTGTACGAAGACGCGCCCAACCTCGACGTGCGCATCAGCTTTGATGCCGAGACGAAGACGTTGACGATCCGCGACAACGGCATCGGCCTGACAGCTGACGAAGCGGTGGCCCACCTCGGCACGATCGCCAAAAGCGGCACCCGCGAATTCATGGCCAAGCTCGACGGCGACCAGAAAAAAGACGCGCAGCTGATCGGCCAGTTCGGCGTCGGTTTCTACAGCGGCTTCATCGTGGCCGACCGCATCACTGTCGAATCCCGTCGTGCCGGCACGCAGCCCGGTGAGGGTGTGCGCTGGAGTTCCGAAGGCACCGGTGACTTCGAGATCGAGACCATCGAGCGCGCCGAACGCGGCACCGATGTGATCCTGCACCTGCGCGACGGCGAGGACGAATTCCTCAGCGGCTGGAAGCTGAAGTCGATCATCAGCAAGTACTCCGACCACGTGTCGCTGCCGATCCTGATGCGCAAGGAAGAGTGGGACGCCGAGGCCGCGAAGCAGGTCACCCGCGACGAATGGGTGCCGGTCAACAAGGCCGCGGCGCTGTGGACGCGCAGCAAGGGCGACATCACCGACGAGCAGTACAACGAGTTCTACAAGCAGATCAGCTACGACACCGAAGCGCCGCTGGCCTACACCCACAACCGCGTAGAGGGCCGCAGCGACTACACGCAGCTGCTCTACATCCCGGCGAAGGCGCCGTTCGACCTGTGGAACCGCGACAAGCGCGGCGGCGTGAAGCTGTACGTCAAGCGAGTGTTCATCATGGACGACGCCGAGGCGCTGATGCCGGTGTACCTGCGCTTCGTCAAGGGCGTGATCGACAGCGCCGATCTGCCGTTGAACGTCAGCCGCGAATTGCTGCAGGAAAGCCGCGACGTGCGCGCGATCCGCGAGGGCTCGACCAAGCGTGTGATCAGCATGCTCGAAGCCTTGGCGAACAGTGACGACGAGGCTGAGCGCGCCAAGTACAAGGCCTTCTGGCGCGACTTTGGCCCGCTGCTGAAAGAGGGTGTCGGCGAAGACCATGCGAACGTCGAGCGGCTCTCGAAGCTGCTGCGCTTTGCCTCGACGCATGCCGATGAGGACGTGTCCTTTGCCGACTACCTGGGCCGGATGAAGGAAGGTCAGGAGGCGATCTACTACGTGACGGCCGACAGCCTCGCGGCGGCGAAGGGCAGCCCGCAGCTAGAGATCTACCGCAAGAAGGGTGTCGAGGTGCTGCTGCTCACCGACCGCGTCGACGAATGGATGCTGAGCCACCTGCACGAGGTCGAAGGCAAACCGCTGCAAAGCGTGGCCAAGGGCGCGGTCGATCTGGGCGCGCTGCAAGACGAGGAAGAAAAGCGTCAGGCTGAGCAGGCAGCCGATGCCTTCAAGCCCGTGCTCGAACGGCTGAAGGCTTCGTTGAAAGATCGCGCGAAGGATGTGCGGGTGACGACGCGCCTGGTCGACTCACCGGCCTGTCTGGTGGTCGGCGAAGAGGACATGAGCGGCCACCTGGCGCGTTTGCTGAAGCAATCGGGGCAGACCGGCTTGCCGTCGTCATTGCCCACGCTGGAAGTCAACGTCCAGCACACGCTGGTCAGCTCGCTGGAGCAGAGCCCGCATTTCGACGACCTGGCGCAGATCCTGTTCGATCAGGCAGTGTTGGCCGAAGGGGGTCAGCTCGAAGACCCGGCCGCCTACGTCAAGCGCGTCAATCGGCTGCTGACCCCAGCCTGACGCTGGCGTTCATGGCGCGGCGACTTGCTGCCTGAGTTGCTGCGCCAGTTGCTGCCAGTAGCCGCTGGTGCCGAACCACGGAAAGCTGGGCGGGAAGGCCGGGTCGCGCCAACGCTTGGCCAGCCAGGCGCTCTGGTGAATGATGCGCAGCGTGCGCAGAGGCTCGATCAAGGCGAACTGGCGATCGTCGAAGTCCATGAACTGCTCGTAGCCGGCGAGCAGTGAGCGCAGCTGCAGTTTGGCAGCAGCTTCATCGCCGGACAGCAGCATCCACAGGTCCTGGATGGCAGGGCCCATCAGGCAGTCATCCAGGTCGACGAAGTGCGGGCCCGCATCGGTCCACAGCACATTGCCGACGTGGCAATCGCCGTGCAGGCGGATCGGGTTCAGATCGCCGATGCGGTCGAAAGTGCGTTGCACCTCGGTCAGCGCCGCATTGACGGCATCGTGCCACTCGGGTTCCACCTCCGACGGGATGTTGCCGTGCGCGAGCAGCCAGTCGCGGCAATCCCAGCCGAACTCGGCCACTGTCAGGCTGCGGCGATGCGCAAACGACTTGCGCGCGCCGACCGCATGCATGCGGCCGATGAAGCGGCCGATCCATTCCAGCGTCGCCGGCTGTTCGAGTTCCGGCGCCCAGCCGGCCTTGCGCTCGCTGACCGCGAAGCGGTAGAAGCGCTCCGCGATCGACACCCGACCCAAGGTCGTTGGCACGCCGCTCAGTGAGACCTGCAGCGGCGACTCGGGATCGACAGCCAGGATCAACGGCGCAGCCACAGGAATTTCCTCGGCGGCCAGTTCGGCCGAGAACGAATGCTCTTCGAGGATCTGGGCGTCGCTCCAGCGCTCTGGCCGGTAGAACTTGGTCACCACCGCCTTGCCGTCGATCAGGAAAACCTGGAAGACGCGGTTCTCGTAAGAGTTGAGTTGCAGAAATCGTCCGTCGCTGCGCAGGCCGACGCCATCGAGCGCGTCGAGGATCAACTCAGGCGTCAGCCCGGAGAAGGGGGTTTGCGAAACAGCGACAGCGGATGGGGCTTCATGCACCCGATGATCGTATGCGATCGATCAGCGGCCGCCCACGAGGCGCACCGGTGCGCGACGCCACCGGACGTCGGCCTCGTCGTCGCTCACGACGGCACCATCGGCATGAGTACTCGAACCCGCAACAGGCGGCCAGTCGACCAATTCGGATGGTGACTCGCTCTCTGACGCCGACCCGGGCCGGTCGTCGCTGGTGAAAAACGAATCGAGGAACACGCTCGGGTCCTGCCAGGTCGCGGGCCGGTTGGCGTGGGGGACGACGGCGGTGCTGTTGTCTAGCGTGGCAGGTGTCGCCATCGCTGGCGGTGCCGTAGGCTCGGGTCGAGTGTCGGGTGAATTCGCTGGCGAACTGAAGGCCTCGCTGACGGGGGACATGAGGGGTGGCATGACGGGTTCCATGAGGGAGGCACTGATGGACTTACTCACGCTGCTGCCTTGCCCCTGATCGTTCATCAGCGAGCGCAACGCGTCGATGGACGGCAAGTCGTCGGCGGCGCAATGTAGTCGCTGGATGCCGCATGCCGCGAGCACCGATTCCTTGATCCGGGTGCTGCGCCGCGAATGGCTGCGGGTGCTGTCAAGGTCGATCACCAGCAGCACATGCCCATTCGGATTGCACACAGCGAACGTCACATGGGCCGCCCCGATCAGCTCGTACCAGAACTTCACCTGGTCGGGCGTGTCCGGCTGGCACAGACGCACCAGCGGTAGCTTGGGTAGCACGATGTACTTGGGGAATGCCAGTCGAAGCTGGTTGTAGACACGCCGCTCACTGGCGTTGAGCACCCGCCGGGCGGCCAGCGTCCACTCCTTCGGCAGCGGCGACAGGCGCCTGCGGGATGGCGCCCAGGCCCAGACCGCCAAGCCACCCAGCACCGCACCGACTGCGACCAGCACGGCGGCGATCCACATCGACAGGGCAGGGGTGGTGTTCACGGGTCAGGCAACCATTGTTGTCAGGAAGCGGGCAGGCAACACCTCGCCGACCGCCCGATGCTATCGCCGTCGCAGGCCGAAGATGTTTCAGGCGAACCGGTTGGCATTGGCAGGCCGATGCGCTCTGTGTGAAGTGACCGGATCGAGATCACCCAGGCGCACGTCCATCTGCTATCGTCACGGGATAACCTGAATTTCATGCCGTCAGGTGAAGCGGCTGGTCCCGGCGCAAGGAATTTCCCGAGAGGCTGCCATTCCAGAAGCAGTTCCAACGGGAATTCAGGACGGCGAACAAGCGTTCGCTGGTGTCCACAAGGCAAGTTTCTCGTACAGGAATAACCATGAAAACCTTCAGCGCCAAACCGGCCGAAGTGACGCATGAGTGGTTTGTGATCGACGCGACCGACAAGGTCCTCGGCAGGGTGGCCAGTGAAGTCGCCCTCCGTTTGCGCGGAAAGCACAAAGTCATTTACACGCCTCACGTCGACACCGGCGACTTTATCGTCATCGTCAACGCCGACAAGATTCGCGTCACCGGCAACAAAGCCAATGACAAGGTGTACTACCGGCACACAGGGTATCCTGGCGGCATCATCGCGACGAAGTTCAAGGACATGCAAGCCAAGCATCCTGGCCGTGCGCTCGAAAAGGCCGTCAAGGGCATGCTCCCCAAGGGTCCATTGGGTTACGCCATGGTCAAGAAACTGAAGGTGTACGCCGGCGCTACGCACCCGCACACCGCACAGCAGCCCAAGGCGCTGGAAATCTAAGGGGCATGTGATGATTGGTAATTGGAACTACGGTACCGGCCGCCGCAAGTCGTCGGTCGCACGCGTCTTCATGAAGAAGGGCACCGGCCAGATCCTCGTCAACGGCAAGACCGTCGATGAGTACTTCGGCCGCCAGACCTCGATCATGATCGTCAAGCAGCCTTTGATGTTGACCGCCAACGATGCGGCGTTCGACGTCAAGGTGAATGTCCACGGCGGCGGCGAATCCGGCCAAGCCGGTGCGGTGCGTCACGGCATCACCCGCGCGCTGATCGATTACGACGCAACGCTGAAGCCTGAACTCAGCCGCGCTGGTTTCGTCACCCGCGATGCCCGTGAGGTCGAGCGCAAGAAGGTCGGCTTCCACGGCGCACGTCGTCGCAAGCAGTTCAGCAAGCGCTGATCGACTGCTGCGTTGCTATTGCTTACGCAGCGAAAGGTCGCCTCAGGGCGACCTTTTCGCTCTGGACGCAAGGTTCATAATCCAAGTTTGTTGCCTAGATCTTCAGGAGCAGTCATGAACGCCGCCGCAGAACAAAACCACCTCGCCGCCCCGCAGGACGAACCGCCTCCCCCGCTGGTTTTCACCGACAGCGCCGCGCTGAAGGTCAAGGAACTGGTCGATGAAGAGGGCAACCCTGACCTGAAGCTGAGAGTGTTCGTTCAAGGTGGCGGCTGCTCGGGTTTCCAGTACGGCTTCACCTTCGATGAAGTGCTCAATGAAGACGACACCCGCATGGACAAGAACGGTGTCACCCTGCTGATCGACGCGATGAGCCTGCAGTACCTGATGGGTGCCGAGATCGACTACAAGGACGATCTGCAAGGCGCGCAATTCGTCATCAAGAACCCTAACGCCACGACCACTTGCGGCTGCGGCTCCAGCTTCTCGGTCTGAGGCTTTTCAGGTTGCCGGGTACAACGCCCCGAGGATGCGCGGGCCGCGTGCCCCGGTAACGGTCGGCAGATTTCCCGCACGGCGATCAACCCAGGCGCTGGCCAGCCAGGCGAAGGCCACAGCCTCGACCTGATCGGCGGCGAACCCCTGCGCTTCGGTCGAGTCGATCTTCAATTGCGGCAGGCGTTGCGCCAGGCGGCGCATCAACTCGGTGTTGTAGGCACCGCCACCACAGACCAGAAGCCGGCTTGCATCCGGCGCGTACCGGGCCATCGATTGTTGACAGCACCATGCGGTCAACTCGGTCAATGTGGCCTGCACATTGACCGCATCGAGCGTCGGTTCTGCGGTCGCCCTCTGGTTCAGGCATTGCTTCAGCCAAGCCGGGTTGAACAGATCCCGGCCAGTGCTTTTGGGCGGTGGAAGTGAAAAGTACGCTTCGTTCTGCATCACGCCCAGGAGCGCCTGATCGACCGCGCCCGACGCTGCCCAGGCGCCATCCCGGTCGTAGGGCTCACCGCGATGGATCGCGCACCAGTGGTTCATCAGCGCATTGCCGGGCCCGCAGTCGAAGCCGAACGTGGTGCCGTCCGCCGCCAGCACCGACAGGTTGCTGATGCCGCCGATGTTCAGCACCGCGAGGCACTCGTTGTCTCGGCCAAAGGCGACGCGGTGAAAGGCGGGCACCAGCGGTGCGCCCTGACCACCAGCGGCCACATCACGTGATCTGAAGTCCGCGATGACATCGATGCCGGTCAACTCGGCCAGCAACGCGCCATTGCACAACTGCAGCGTGTAGCCGATGCCGTCGAACGCGCCAGGACAGTGCCTGACGGTTTGCCCGTGGGCCCCGATGGCGACCACCTCGGAGGGCGCCACGCCCGCAGTTTCGAGCAAGGCTTGCACCACCTCGGCATAGGCTTGCGCCACCGCATTGCCTGCCAGCGCGGCGCGCTGCAGTTCGTTGCCACCGGCGGCGTTCAGTGCGAGCAGTTCAGCCGCGAATTCGGCCGGGAACGCGCTGTGCACATGGGCTTGTACCGCCAGTGACGTCAGGTCGTTGAACGCCACCAGCACCCCATCTACGCCATCGAGCGAGGTGCCGGACATCAGGCCGATGAACAATCGATTCACAACTTCGTTTTCCGCCAAAGAAAAAGCCCGCAGGTGCGGGCTTCGGCTGTCGCGAGATGAAACAGCTCTGCGCTTGGGCTCACTCGACCTCGGCGTTCGCTGGGTTCGTGCTCTGTGCAACGCCCAACTGGGCCTTGGCCGATTGGGCCAGTTGCGCGAACTGCGCGCGTGCAGCTGGCGCCAGCGCCACCGAGTTGGCCAGGCTGGCGATCACCGATGGATCACGCTGAACACCGCCGACCTTGAATTCGAAATGCAGGTGCGGCCCGGTGGCCCAGCCCGTCATGCCGACAGCGCCGATGTGCATGCCCTGTTTGACGGCCTGCCCCTTGCGCACGTCGATGCGGCTCAGGTGTGCGTACAGCGTGCTGCGGTCACTCGCATGCTTAACGGCCACCACATTGCCGTACCCGTTCTGCCAGCCGGCGAATTCCACGATCCCATCGCTGACAACACGAACCGGCGTGCCCATCGGTGCACCGTAGTCGATGCCGGCATGCTGGCGCCAGTTCTGCAGGATCGGGTGGAAGCGCATCGCGAAGCCTGAGGTCACCCGCGAAAACTCCATCGGGCTGGCGAGGAACGAACGCTGCTTGCTGCGACCGCTCGGATCGAAGTAAGCCCCGCGCTGACCCGCTTGTGTGCTTTCGAACCAGATCGCCGAATGCGATTCGCCCTTGTTGACAAACTCCGCCGCGAGCACGCGCCCCGCTGATTCGTTCCAGGTGATGGGCTCGCCGTCGGCCGTCAGCGTTTCATAGACCACCGAGAAGGTGTCGCCGCGGCGCAGATCGCGGTGGAAGTTGATTTCGGTGGCGAACACTTCAGCCAGCTGCGTGGCAATGGCATCCGGCAGGCCGGCGTCATCGGTCGCATTGAAGAGCGAATTGACCACCACGCCGCTGCCCACCTTCGACATCGCGGCCAGCGGTGCGGTGTCGACGTGGGCGTCGAACTGATGTCCGTCGCGCGTGATGCGCAGCCGGGTGAAGTGGGTGGTGAGCTGGGCGGCGCTGCGTGCGGGGTAGCGCGCGACCAGCTCATCCATCTGACCCGCTGCATCGGCACGCACCTGAACCATCTTGCCGCTGCGGCCCGACAGCAGCTCGCGGGCGAGCTTGTCGCGGCGCAGGAAGGTGGCCGCTTCAGCGTCATCGACCCCGAGGCGACGCAGCAGGCTGTCCACCGTGTCGCCTGGGCGCGTCGTGTCGTTGCGGTACAAAGACAATTCTTGCTGGGCCAGCGACGACACCTGCTCCTGCAGGTCTGCAGGAGCAACCGATTCGGTGATCAGGTGCTGGGTCTGGGTATCGATCAAGGTGAGCGGCGCGACGCCAAAGGCCGTGACACCGAAGCCTGCGCAACCCAACAGGATCGCCGCGTAAAGCCGCCGAGGATGCCGGCGTACCAGGCTGGCGGTACGCTGGCCCAAACGAACAGCGATGCGGTCGATCAAATCAGGTGTGCTCAAAGTTCAGGGAGCGCGTCGCTCGGTATGCAGGCATCGCGTGATGCCTGCTGGGTGGATGTGACTGTGTGAACCTGTCCCGTAAACTGCGGAGCGGTTCAAAAACCTGAGAGCGGCAGCCTGATTCGTGATCACTGCGCTTGCCAAAACCCCAAAACGAGGCGCAAGTATACCGACCGGTTCAGCGGGATTTGCCATGTCGAACGCGCCAATTGCCCCGTCTTTATTACGTAGTTTCCCGACATGTCGCCACTTGACCTTTTCGACCCGAATGCGCCCGGCTTGAGCCCTTTTCCTGTGACAGAACGTGTCCTGGCGGCCTTTCGCGCCACGCAACGGGGCTGCGACGAACTGCTGCCGCAAGCCGACTGGCTGAACAAGCTGGCCCGCGCCGAGGCCACCGGGACCCCGCTGCGCATCAAGCTCGGACTCGACCCGACCGCCCCCGACATCCATCTCGGCCACACCGTGGTGCTGAACAAGCTGCGGCAATTGCAGGATCTGGGCCACACGGTGATCTTCCTGATCGGCGACTTCACCTCGATGATCGGCGACCCGTCCGGGCGCAACGCCACCCGCCCGCCGCTGACCCGCGAGCAGATCGAGGACAACGCGAAGACCTACTACCAGCAGGCCACGCTGGTGCTCGACCCCGAGAAGACCGAGGTTCGCTACAACTCCGAGTGGAGCGATCCGCTGGGCGCGCGTGGCTTGATTCAACTGGCCTCGCGCTACACGGTGGCCCGCATGATGGAGCGCGACGATTTCACCAAGCGCTACAAGGCCGGCACCCCGATCAGCGTGCACGAGTTCCTGTACCCGCTGATGCAGGGCTACGACTCGGTGGCCTTGAAGAGCGACATCGAGCTCGGCGGCACCGACCAGAAGTTCAATCTGCTGGTGGGCCGCGCGCTGCAGAGCGAATGTGGCCAGGAGCCGCAGTGCATCCTGACGATGCCGCTGCTCGAGGGGCTGGACGGCGTCGAGAAGATGTCGAAGAGCAAGGGCAACTTCATCGGCATCAGCGAAGCGCCCAACGAGATGTTCGCCAAGCTGCTGTCGATCAGTGACACGCTGATGTGGCGCTATTTCACGCTGCTGAGTTTTCGCTCCGAGGAAGACATCGCCGCGCTGAAAGCCGAGGTCGACGCCGGCCGCAATCCGAAGGATGCGAAGGTGATGCTGGCCAAGGAGATCACCACCCGATTCCACAGCGCTGCGGCGGCCGATGCGGCCGAGAACGATTTCAACCTGCGCGCCCGTGGTGGTGTGCCCGATGTGATTCCTGAGCTTGCCATCGCCGGCGCGCCGATCGGCATCGGCGCCTTGCTGCGCGAGGCGCTGTTGGCGCCGTCGGGTAGCGAAGCGCTGCGCCTGGTCGACGGCGGCGGCGTTAAGGTGGACGGCAACGTGGTCAGTGACCGCGGCCTGAAACTCGCCGCCGGGACCTACGTGTTGCAGGTCGGCAAGCGCAAATTCGCGCGGGTGACGTTGAGCTGAGCCGGCGACACCGTCAGCGGTTCAACACGCCCGAGGCGACCAAGCCTGCGGGCACATGGGGCGCTGCGTTTTCGATGTGACCGGTCTGGTCGTCGAAGAAGAAATCCGGCTCGAACTCGCGCAGGAACTCGCCCTTCGCCAGGCCACCGAGGAACATCGCCTCATCGATCTCGATGTCCCAGTCCATCAGCGTGCGGATCGCACGCTCGTGGGCCGGTGCGCTGCGCGCGGTCACCAGTGCGGTGCGGATGCCCATCGCCGGCGTGGCGGCACGCTGCAGCCGCTGCAGTGCTTCGAGCAGCGGCTTGAACGGTCCCGCGGCCAGCGGCTTTCCCGCGCGGTCTCGCTCGTGTTCCTGGAACGCAGTCAAACCGGCGCGCTGGAACACCTGTTCGGCCTCGTCAGAGAACAACACTGCGTCGCCGTCGAAGGCGATGCGCACCTCGTTCGGATGCGCTGCCGAAGCGCGTGCCGAGTGGGGGTAGACGCGCGCCGCCGGCACACCGACGTCGAGGGCGGAGCGCACATCGGCCTCGTTGGTCGACAGGAACAGGTTCGCGTTCAGCGGCTGCAGGTAGCGCCATGGCGGATGACCGCGGGTGAACACGCCGCGCTGGATCGGCAAGCCGTGCTGCTTGGCCGAGCGGAACACCCGCATGCCTGAGACCGGATCATTGCGTGACAGGATCACGACCTCGACGCGCTGCGTCGGTGAGGGATCGTTCGCGGTCGATGACGGCGCGCGGTTGAACGCGAGCAGCTTGTTGACCAGGGAGAACGCGACGCCGGGCTTGGCCGTCACGTCCAGCCGGTCGAGCTGCAGCCGCATGTAGGCGCGGTCGTCGCTGGCCTCGAAGACCTCGTTTTCTTCCTCGAAATCGAACAGTGCGCGCGACGAAATCGCAACCACCAGTTGGCCGGCGAGGGAGACAGGCATGCGGCTGATGATACGGCGCTGCCTGGGGTCGCCCCGGCGTGCCTGGCCCTGTCGAAACTACTGCACGAAACCCATCGCCGTGCGACGCTGCTGGGCGTCCGGCAGGTCGGCGGTCGAGACCTGCGAACGGCGATCGAGCTTGGCATTGCCGAAAGCCGTCATCCAGGCACGGCGCATCTCGCGCGGCGCCATCTCGCTCATGCGGTCGAGCACATCGGCGTTCGCTTGCTCTTCGAACTGTTTTCCCCAGTCGTGGCTGGCGCGGATCGAGGCGTACAGCTTGGTCGCGATGCGCCGCGCGGCGTCTCGGTCGGGCGCCTGCACCTCGTAGACGTTCATCCGGTTCAGGATCGGGCCGGGGATGCCGCGTGCGTCGTTCGCGGTGGCCACCCAGATGACCTGGCTGGCATCGATCGGTACCTCGGCGAACTCGTCGATGAAGCTGCCGGCCGTGTCGTGTTCGAGCAGGCTGTACAGCGCGCCGAGAGGGTCATAGGCGTGCTCGCCGCCGGATTTGTCGATCTCGTCGACCACCATCACCGGGTTGGCGTACCGGCCATCGACCAGGGTCTCGAACACCTTGCCGGGCCGTGCGCCTTTCCACTGGCTCGACGCGCCCGACAGCACCCAACCCGCAGTCATCGAACTCATCGAGATGAAGCCCATGCCAGTGCCGAGCAATTGGGCGAGTTCACGTTCGAAATGCGTCTTGCCGATGCCAGGTGGCCCGAGCAGCAGCAGCGGTGTGATCTCGAGCGCATCGCGGCTGTCTTCGCACAACGCGAGCTGACGCTTCACGTCGTCGAGCACTTCATAAAAATTCGGCAGGTCGTCGTACAGGTGGTCCATCACCGGCAGGCCCGACGGCTTGACCTGAAACCGCTCCAGTCCCAGCTCGATCATGCGTTCGTAAGTCGATCGCAGGTTTTCGTGTTCCTTGCGCGGCAGCTTGTCGAGTTTTCGGCCCACGTCGTCAACGCGGTAGACACTGCGCATCCGCGCAATCGGGATACCGCCGCTGGTGCCCGACACCTTGACCAGTTCATGGGAAGCAGACATCTCACCTCCGAAAAACAAAACTCGCTGGATTTATTCAACCACGTGCTGCCGCAGCCGGACTTCGGAGAAGCACCGCATTGACACGTCAAACACCATGCATGTGGCATGCCATGAAAAGGACAACGCAAGCGAAGCGATGCGTTCTATCAAGCCACGCCCGCGGAACCGGCTTTGCCGGGCCGCCAGGCGGCGCCCCTTGGGGGCAGGAGCGAAGCGACTGGGGGGCTATCTACTTGACCCAGGTGTTCAGTTGGATGATCGGCAATAGGACGGCCAGCACGATCAGCATCACCACGCCGCCCATCGCGACGATCAGCAGCGGCTCCAGGATCGTTGCCATCTGCAGCGCACGGCGCTGCACCTCGGTCGCCAGCTGCTTGGCCGCGCGATCCAGCATCTCGGGCAACTGGCCGGTCTGCTCGCCAAGGCGCGCGAACATTGCCAGCAGGCCCGGAAAGCGCTTCTTGCCGGCCAGGGCCGACGCCAGCGGCGCGCCTTCGCGCACCCGCACCAGCGCATCGAGCGCGTCGCTGCGCATCGCCCGGTTCGACAGCGTCTCCGCCGCCGCCTGCAAGGCCTTCAGGATAGGCACGCCGGCGCCGGCCAGCATCGCCAACGTTCCAGCGAAGCGCGCAGCGTTGTAGCCGCGCGCGAGCCGGCCGATCAGCGGCAGGTTCAGCCAGCCGGCGTCGAACCGTTCGCGAAACAGCGGGTTGCGCAGCATTAGCAGCAGAGTGCCGACACCGGCACCGATGGCCAGCAGCAGCAGCCAACCGTAGCTGCGCAGGAAGCCGCTGGTCGCCAGCATCGCGATCGTCAGCGCGGGCAGCGCGCGTTTCGAACTGGTGAACACCGACGCGACCTGCGGCACCACATAGGTGACGAGGAAGATCACGATCACCAATGCGATCACCGACACGATGGCCGGATACAGCGTTGCGCCGATCAGCTTGGCCTTCAGCGCCTGGCGCTCTTCCAGGTCGTCGGCCAGACGTTCCAGCACCTGTCCCAGCGCACCGCTTTGCTCACCGGCGGCGACCACGCCGCGGTAGACCTCGTCGAACTCGCGCTCGGCGCTGCCCAGCGCGCGGGCGAATGGCGATCCGGCATTGACCTCGGAACGCAGGTGCGCCACCAGCTCGCGCTGGCGCGGGTCTTCGGCCTCGTCGCTCAGGGCAGTGAGTGCGCGTTCCAGCGGCAGCCCGCTGCCGACCAGCCCGGCCAGCTGGCGCGTCCACACCGCCAGCCCGGTCGTCGAGAACACCCGCGTCGTGAAGCGCAGCCCCTGGCCCCCGGTGCCGGCCGACGCGACCTGAGTGACTTCGAGCGGCACCAGCGCCTGCGCCCGCAACTGCGCACGCGCGGCGCGCGCGTTGTCGGCTTCGACCAGGCCACTGGTCGACTTGCCCGCAGCGGTCAGCGCCTCGAATTTGTAGGCGGGCATGTCACTCTCTCGTGACTCTCATCACTTCTTCGGGCGAGGTGATGCCTTCTGCCACCAGCCGTTCACCGTCTTCGCGCATCGAGCGCAGACCGGCCTCTTCAGCAGCGACGAACAACTGCGACTCGGCGGCGCGGCTGTGGATCAGCGAGCGCACCTTGTCGTTGGCGACCATCATCTCGTAGACGCCGGTGCGGCCCTTGTAGCCGCTGTGGCCGCATTCGGCACAGCCCACAGGGTGATAGCGCCCCTGCGCATCGACCTTCTTGCAATGCACGCACAGCTTGCGCACCAGCCGCTGTGCCAGCACACCGAGCAGGCTGGAGCTGAGCAGGAAGGGCTCGACGCCCATGTCGGTCAGCCGCGTCACCGCGCTGGGCGCGTCGTTGGTGTGCAGCGTGGCCAGTACCAGGTGGCCGGTGAGGGACGCCTGGATGGCGATCTGCGCGGTCTCGTAGTCGCGGATCTCGCCGATCATGATCACGTCCGGGTCCTGCCGAAGGATCGCGCGCAGGGCCTTGGCAAACGTCAGGTCGATCTTCGGGTTCACCTGCGTCTGTCCGATGCCGCCGAGCTCGTACTCGACCGGGTCTTCGACCGTCAGCACATTCGTCGTCGAGGTGTCGACCCGGCCCAGCGACGCATACAGCGTGGTCGTCTTGCCCGAGCCGGTCGGCCCGGTGACCAGCACGATGCCGTGCGGCTGCTGCACCAAGCGGTCGAAGCTGGTGAGCACATCGCCGCTCATGCCCAGGCCTTCGAGCGTGAACTTCGATTCGCCCTTGTCGAGCAGCCGCAGTACCGCGCGTTCACCGTGCGACGACGGCAGCGTGCTCACGCGCACATCGACCGCGCGGCCGCCGATGCGAAGCGAGATGCGGCCGTCTTGCGGCAGGCGCTTCTCGGAGATGTCGAGCTCGGCCATGATCTTCAGCCGCGAGATCAGCGCGGCATGCAACGCCTTGTTCGGCTGCACCACCTCGCGCAGCGTGCCGTCGACGCGAAAGCGCACCGAGCTGCTGCGCTCGTACGGTTCGATGTGGATGTCGCTGGCGCCGTCTTTCGCCGCCTGCGTCAGCAGTGCGTTCAGCATGCGGATGATCGGCGCGTCGTTCGAGGCTTCGAGCAGGTCTTCGATCGCCGGCAGCTCTTGCATCATCCGGCTCAGGTCGACCGCGCTTTCGACCTCGCCGATCACTGTTGCGGCGCTCGACTCGCTGCCGGCATACGCGACCGCGATGCGGTTGGCCAGCGTGGCCGCGGCTTCGCGCTCCAGCGCATCGACGTCGTAGAGCCGCAGCACCTCGGCCAGCGCCGACAGCGACACCGTCTCAGGCGCCCACAGCACCAGGCGGTCGCCCTCGTCTTCGAGCAGCACGGTATGCGCCCGCGCGTAGGCGTAGGGCAGGGGATGACGGCTGGCCATGGTGTTGCCGTTGGCGTCAGTTCGTGCCCGTCGGCGTGCTCGGTGCCGGGCCGGTGGGTGGTTGACGGGTCGACGGTGGCGAGATCGGCTGGGCTGGGTCCTCCACGGTCTTCAGCGGTGGCACCACCGGCACGCCACTGAGCGGCAGCAGCAGGTTGTCCGGGATCCTCACGTCCTTCTGCTCGCCGCGCAGCATCTCGTAGCGGTCGATCGACAGGCTGTTCGACGCCGCCGCATCGCGCATCACCACCGGCCGCAGAAACACCATCTGGTTGGTGCGCTTCTTGGTGCGTGACTCGGTCCGGAACAGCGCACCGAGGTAAGGGATGTCGCCGAGGATAGGCACCTGGGACTTGTCCACGGTGAAGGTGTCCTCGATCAGGCCGCCCAGCACGATGATCTGCCCGTCATCGACCACCACCGTCGATTCGATCGAGCGCTTGTTGGTCGTAGGCCCGGCGCTCGACGTGCCCGGTGCCGTGCCCGACGCCAGACTCGAGGACTCCTGGAAGAGCGTCATCCGCACCGTGCCGTTTTCGCCGATCTGCGGACGGATGCGCAGCGTGATGCCCACATCCTTGCGCTCGATGGTCTGGAACGGGCTGACCGTCGTGCCGCCGCCGCCAGTGTTGGTGTACTGGCCGGTGATGAACGGCACGTTGCTGCCGACGATGATCTTCGCCTCCTCGTTGTCGAGCGTGATCAGGTTCGGCGTCGAGACGATGTTGGTATTGGTCTGCGTCTGCAGGAAGCGGGCGATCGCCGCGAGTCCATACGTGCCG
>JAYVEB010000386.1:0-7605 GCA_043749095.1 Burkholderiales bacterium
AACACTATGTGACTCGACGGCGGGCGGAGCGAGAAAATGCAGGCATGGAGATCACGCAAGCCCAATTCGCCCAGATCGAGCATTGCCTGCCGCTGCAGAGAGGCAACGTCAGCTTATCCAACTTGAACGTTTTGAATGCGATCCTGTACGACGCAGAGCACGGCTGCAAGTGGCGCGGTCTGCCCAAGCGGTTTGGCAACTGGCACACCATCTACACACGGATGAACCGCTGGTCCAAGTCAGGCGTCATGGACCGAGTGTTTGAGGAGTTGCAGCAGGCTCCGGTGGTGCGCATCAAGATCGAGGCGATGTCGCTGGACAGCACCACCATCAAAGTGCATCCCGATGGCGCCGGCGCGCTAAAAAAACGGCCCGCAAGCCATCGGCAAGTCCCGAGGCGGATGGAACACCAAAATTCATATGGTTGCCGCGGATGCTCGCACGGCCATAACGTTCTCGTTGTCGCCGGGTCAGGCGCACGATGCGCCGGCGGGGCGGGCCTTGCTCAGTCGCCTGGGCGCACCGAACAGACCACTTCATTGGCTCATGGACCGTGCCTACGAGGGCAACGAAAGTCGGCAACTCGCGCTCGACCTGGGCTTCATTCCTGTCGTGCCGCCCAAAGAGAATCGAATGGAGCCTTGGGAATACGACCGTGAGATGTACAAGCGCCGCGATGAAGTCGAACGTCTGTTCCGACGCCCCAAGGGCTAGCGGCGCATCTTCTCGCGCTTCGAGAAACTCGGCGTGATGTTCCTCGGCTTCATCAGCTTTGCACTGATCGCCGACGGACTTCATTCGTGTTGACACGCCCTAGAACTGCACCGCGCACTTGACGCCCGCCGGGATGTCTCCTTTGGGGTTGGGCAAGTCGAGGCGAGCGCGGAAGGTGCCGCTGGCGGAATCGACGACCCGGTCGACCACCGACACCGTGGCCGTGTACTGGCCTGACAGCGGTGCCTCGGTCACGATCTTGGC
This sequence comes from Burkholderiales bacterium, assembly GCA_043749095.1. Taxonomy (GTDB): domain Bacteria; phylum Pseudomonadota; class Gammaproteobacteria; order Burkholderiales; family Burkholderiaceae_C; genus PBB1. The sequence goes on from JAYVEB010000386.1 coordinate 979, forward strand.
GGGTGCGCCAACCTTCACCTTGCCGAACAGCCCGACCGGCAGCACCACGTCGATGCGCAGCGGATGCACCTGCGCCAGTTTCAGGATCGCGCGTGCGCTCTCGCCGGTCTGCGCAATCTCGCCCACCTGCTGCAGCCGCTCGGTCACCACGCCATTGATCGGGCTGCGGATGCGGCGCTGTTCGAGCGTCTCCTGCAGGCGCCGCTGTTCCAGCTCAGCAAGTCGGCGGTTGTCCTGCGCTTCGACCACGCTGGCCTCGGCCAGCGACAGCTCGGCGGCGGTGTCGTCGCGGTCCTGGGCGGCGATGAATTTCTCCTGAACCAGGTCGTCGCGGCGCGTCAGCTTGGTCTTCGCGGCCTGGCGACGGCTCTCGGCGGTTTTCACCTGCCCTTCCATCACGGCGCGGTAGCGCGCTGCATCGAGGGCGGCGCGGTCCGCGGCGCTTTCGATCTCGACCAGCACCTGCCCCTTGCGCACCTCGGCCCCGCGCTCCACGGTGATCGCATCGATGCGGCCCTCGACCACGCTGCGCAACTCGACGCGCTGCGAAGGCTCGATCAGGCAGGCGTAGCCGCTGGTGGGTGCCGCGTTGGCAGTCTGGGCCGCCGAAAAGGCCATCCACAACGTGGTGCAGATGAGAGGAGAGAGCGCGTTGAATTTCATGGTGTCGGAATCGGCATGGCCGTCAAAGGGGATCGCCGGAAAAGGTATCGGTGGCGATCTCGCGCAGGTGGCTCAGGTCGCGATCGGCAGGATGGGGCGTTTTGACCTCAATCGGTCAGCAGCGCATCGAGCGCGCGCAGATCGGCTTCGGTGAGGGTGCCGGCGGCGGCCTTCAGTTGCAAGGCGGCCACCAGGGTCTTGTAGCGGGCCGCAGCGAGGTCCTTGCGTGTGGCGAAGAGCTGCTGCTCTGCGTTGAGCACGTCCACGCGGGTGCGCACGCCCACCTGCAAGCCGCGCTGCGTGCTGCGCAGCTGCGTCTCGCTCGAGATCAGCGCCTGCTTCAGGGCCTGAGTGAGCGCACTGCCCGATTGCACCCCGAGCTGCGCCTGCTGCGCATCCAGCGTGGCCTGGCGCTGCGCGTTGCTCAACTCCTGCAACGTGCGGTTGCGGTCGGCGATCGCCTCGCGGGTGCGTGAGCTCACCACGCCACCCTGGTAGATCGGCACCGTCAACTCCACGCCGATGCTGGCCTCGCGCGTGTTGCTGCCGCCGAATTGGCCGTAGTTCTGGTTGCGGTCATCGCGCAGCGTGCCCACCAGATCGAGCGTCGGGTAATGCCCGGCTTCGCGGCGGCTGATCTCCTTCTCGGCCACCTGCGTGGTGATGCGAGCAACGATCACCTGCAGCGCGTTGTTAGGCGCATCGGCCACCAGCTGGCGCTGCATGTCCGGCGTCAGGATGTCCACGCTGGCCGACGGACCCAGGTGAGCCAAGGGGGGCAACTGCTGCGCGATGTAGCGCTCGAGCACCCGCTTCTTCGACTCCAGCTCGTTGACGGCGGCAATGCGCTGGGCCACGGCCAGGTCGTGACGACCTTGCGCCTCATTGAAATCGGTGATCGGCACCGTGCCGACCTCCAGGCTGCGCTTGGTCTGTGCAAGCTGCTGGACCATCGCGTCCTGCTGCGCTGCGGCGGCGGCCAGATCGTCGTGCGCCTGCAGCACATCGAAATAGCCGCGCGACACGCGAAGCAGCAGGTCCTGTTCGGCGAGCTGCAACTGCTGCTCGGCGAGCTGCACCTGCAATTCGGCCTGGTCGGTGGCTGCCCAGTTGGCCGGCCGAACCAGCGCCTGGGTGATCGTCAGCGCAGCACTGTTCGCGGTGAAGTTGCGCCCGCCCGAGTACTGGGACGAGCGGTTGTTGCTGCGCTTGGGGTTGTAGGTGGCATTGATGCTGGGCAGATTGGCCGCCCGGGCCTGCGGCAGCTTCTCGCGCCCGGCGTCTGTTGCCGCCACCGCTGCTGCGTACTGCGCGTCGTTGGCGCGCGCCATGTCCAGGATGGCGCCGAGGCCGGAGCCTCGGGCGCCCAGCGGCCGGTTCGCCTGCACTGCGGCTTCCTGGGCCCAGGCACCACCCCCGCCTGGCCCGACGCACGCGGCGAGCAGAGGAAGGAGCCACCAGTGTCGTGTCGAGAGCTGCATCAGAGTGGACCTCAATGCCGAATCGAACTTTTCGACCCGTAGCGCGGTGCGGTTGATCGTAGGGGCGTTCCGGTTTGGAGCTGACCCTCACAGGCGCCCGTGCGGTATCCGCAAAGATGGAGTGGATTATCACGAGTGAACGCAAGAGAGCGATGCGGGAAATGTCGCACTCGGCTGCGTGCCCCCCATAGGTGGGGGGGCCGATGGTGGCGTGTCAGGTTTCTGTCATCGCCGGATCGGGTTCCTTGCCCCAACGCGCCTGCCCTTGGCTGACGTCGTCGATCCGAAGCACGAAGTCGGCCGCCAGTGACTCGGGCAGGCTGATGCACAACTCGACGTCGTCGCCATGCGCGATGTCCTTCAGCGTGTGGCCGCCCGTCTGGATCTCGCGGCGCAGCAGACCTTCCATTGAGTACGGCACGCTGCACTGCAGGGTGCGCAGCCGCAGCAGCGGCACCTTCTCGGCACCGATCAGCGCCTGCGCGACAGCGCCGTTGTAGGCGCGAACCAGGCCGCCCGCGCCGAGCTTGATGCCGCCGAAGTAGCGCACCACGGTGGCGAGCACGCCTTCCAGGCCCTGATGGCGCAGCACCTCCATCATCGGGCGGCCGGCCGTGCCGCCAGGCTCGCCGTCGTCGACGGCCGCCGATTCGCCGCCGGCCATCAGGGCCCAGCAGACATGCCTCGCTTCCGGGTGCAAGGCCCACAGATCGGCGACGATTTTCAGGGCCTCGGCGCGGCCCGCCACGGGTTGCACGCAGGTGAGAAACCGGCTTTTCTTGATCAGCAGTTCGCTGTAGACCGGCGCTTTCAGGGTGTAGGTGAGAGGAGTCATCGGGCGCAAGCCTACCCGCAGTTCTCGCGCAGACGATCTACGGGACAGCGCCACCGGCGAAGCGACGACAATGGCGGCCGCGCCTCGCGAGGCTGTCTGCCCGGACAGGCCTTGCGGCAGGCAAGTTGCCATCTGCTGGGAGAGCCGATTTGAATCTGATGGTGCCGATCACGCTGTTCGATGAGTTGACTGAGTCGATCATCAAGTCCACCGGAACGCTGGACCTGGCCAGTGGCGAGATCCGTTCGATCCAGTACGAGGACCACGACATCGACCTGCAGGGCCTGCCGGCCGACGACGAGAACTACGAGTTCACCTCGGGCATGCTGTCACACCGCGGCAAGGAAATCGAGTTCCGGGTCGATGTCGATGTGCTGACCGGCCAGTACTCGGTGACGCCCAGCGAGCTGCTCGAACTGAAGGGCCGCGCGGCCAAGCTGTTCACCGCGCCACCGGGCTGATCGGCGTGCGATGGCGCTGTCGGGCATTGCTGTCTTGGCGTCACCAGTCCTCCTTCACCGCCAGCGCCATGTCGCGGCCGGCGGCGCAGCGCGCGGCGAGGCCGGCGGTCAGCGTGCCCGCGGCGATCACCGCTGCGCACAGCGCGGCGAGCCGCGCCCACGGCAGCAGCAGGTCCATCGTCCAGTGGAAGCTCTGCGGGTTGACGACCTTCACCAGCACCACGCTGACCGCGATGCCGAGTGCCAGGCCGAGCAGCGCGCCGGCAGCGGTCCACACCGCCCCCTCGGCGGTCACCACCGTCAGCACCTGACGCCGTGTCAGCCCCAGGTGCGCAAGCAGGCCGAACTCCTTGCGGCGCGCCAGCACCTGTGCTGAAAAACTGGCCGCGATGCCGAACAGCCCGATCGCGATCGCCACGCCCTGCAGCCAGTAGGTGACGGCGAAGCTGCGGTCGAAGACGCGCAGCGAGATCGCGCGGATCTCGCCCGCCGACGCGAACTCGATCAGCTCGCCGTCCATGCCGTGTCGCGCTGCCAGCGCACGCAGCTGCCGCTGCACGGCCATCGCGTCGGCCCCGGGGCGCAGCCACAACGCGAGGTCGTTGATGCGCGTATCGCTGGTGAGCCGCTGCCAGTCGTCGGTGGCCAGCATGACCGCGCCGTGCTGCCGCGCGTAGTCGCGCCACACGCCGCGCACGAACACTGTCGCATGCTGACCATTCGGCATTGGCAGCGCCAGCCGCGTGCCGGTAGCCGCGCCATACAGCGTCACCATCGCCTCGCTGACGTAAGCCGCCGTCTCACCCGCGGGCAGCGCGACCAGCTCGCCGACCAGCGGCAGCGAACGCGCCGCATCTGCCAGTGGCCGCGCGATCAGCGCCACCGCCGGCTGCGCCGGATCGATTTGCACCGACGACACCCGCAGCGTTTCGATGCGTGCGACGCCAGCGACGCCAGCTGCATCGCGCACCCAGCCGGGCGCCAGCGTGATCACGTCGCTGCCGCCAGTCGAGGTGCCGGCGCGTGCGTACAGATCGTCCGGCAGCACGGTGTCGAGCCAGCTGGTGATCGAGTCGCGAAAGCTGGCCACCATCACAGTCAGCGCCACCGACAACGCGAGGCTCGCGACCACGCCGGCCACGGCGACGGTGGCCGTTTGGCGCTGGTGGCGTGCGCGTTCGACGGCCAGCAGCGCCAGCGCCTGCTGCGGCGGCGCGATGGCACGCAGCAGCAGCCCAACGCCGCCCGGCACGCAGACGATGCCGCCGAGCAGCAGCAGCGCGACCGACACATAGGCCGCAAGCGGGATGTCGAACACCGGCGGCACGAACAGCAGCGCGAGGGCTGCAGCGATCAACGCCGGTCCGAGCCATGGCGCTCGCTCGCCGCCCGCGGCATCCCCCAGGCCCTTCAGCGCCTGCGCTGGTGCCAGCCGCTGTGCCTCGCGCGCTGGCAGCCAACCGCCGACCAGCGCCGCCGCCACGCCGAGCGCGCCATACGCCAGCGCGGCCGGTACGCTGAAATGCAATGTCGGCGCGACGCCGGGGAAGTAGCCTCCACCGAGGTCGCCGGAGAGCAGTTGCAATGCTGCCGCGGCCAAGCCGGTGCCGAGTGCCAGCCCGAGCACGCTCCCCACCACGCCGAGCAGGGCCGATTCGGCCAGCACCAGCCGCAACCGCTGCGCCGCGCCCTGGCCCAGCACGCCGAGCAGCGCTAACTGCGGTTGCCGTTGTGCGACCGACAGCGACAGGATCGAGAACACCAGAAAGGCGCCGGTGAACAGCGCGACCAGCGCCAGCACCGTCAGGTTGACGCGGTAGGCGCGCGACACGTTCGACACCCGCTGGGCCGCCTCGTCCGGCGTCGTGGCGCGCACGCCTTGCGCGGCGAAGTCCTGCAGACGCAGCGAGGCGACGACCGTCTCGCGATCGGCGCCCGGCCTCAGGCGCACATCGATGCGGCTGAGCTGGCCCAGCATGCCGAACTGCGCCTGCGCACCAGCGATGTCCATCACCGCGAGCGGCGGGCCTCCGGCCGACACGCTGCCGTGTACACGCAGCATGGCGATGCCGTTCGGCGTCTGCAGGCGCAGGGTGTCGACGGCACCGAGCCGCTGGCGCGCTGATGCGTTCAAGGCCACGGCGTCCGGGTCGAACAGGCCGAGGCGATCGGGCTTGTTCGCTTTGTCGGTGGCGGACAACTCCGGCAGCAGCGCTGGCGACATTGGTGCGGCGACCAGTGCGTCGATGCCCAGCACCCGCAGCGGCAGCCGTTTGGCTTTGACGTCGCCACCGGGGGTGGCATCGCCCGTCAGTACCTGCGTCTCGACCTCGACCACCGGGCTGGCCAGCGCGACGTCGGGATGCGTTGCGACCCGCGCATACAGCGCCTCGTCGAAACCTCCGCGCTGGCCCCGCAATTCGAAGTCCGGCTGGCCATTGATCGAGCGCACCGCCGCGCTGAATTCGCCGAGCGCAGACTGGTTGATCAGCTGCACCGAGAACGCCAGTGCCACACCCAGCGTCACCGCCAGCAGCGCTGCGGCCTGGCGCCACGGGTGGTGCCGCCACTCGGGCCAGGTCAGGTGCTTCAGCAATGCCAGCATGGCGTCAGCCTGCTGTCGGGCCGTCGAGCGTCACCATCCCGCTGCTGGTCAGCGTCAGCACCCGATCGGCACGCGCTGCGGCAGCGCGTGAATGCGTGACCAGCACGCAGGCCGCGCCGTGCTGGCGCACCTGCACTGACAGCAGATCCATCACCTTGTCGGCAGTGGCCGGGTCGAGGTTGCCGGTCGGCTCGTCGGCAAGGATCAGTGCGGGCCGGTGCACCAATGCCCGCGCGATCGCGACGCGCTGCAACTGCCCGCCCGACAGCGTCTGCGGCAGCCGATCGGCGAGCGCATCGAGGCCCACCGCCTGCAGCACCTCATGCACCCGCGCTGCATCGGGTTGGCCTTGCAACAGCAGCGGCAGGCCGACGTTGTGCGCGACGCTCAGGTGCGGAAGCACATGGAAGGCCTGGAACACGAAGCCCAGGTGCGCACGGCGGAACAGTGCCTGTGCCGCTTCACCGAGCGCGGTGATGTCGGTGCCGGCGATCTGCACCGAGCCGGCCTGCACCGTGTCGAGCCCGGCGATGCAGTTCAGCAGCGTCGATTTGCCGACGCCCGATTCACCGAGGATCGCGA
>JAYVEB010000387.1:0-7604 GCA_043749095.1 Burkholderiales bacterium
GCCTCGCGCTGCAAGGTGGTCAGGTCGTACAGACCGGGTGCGCTCTGTGTGCTGGGCCTGGCTTCCTCAGTGAATGTGGCGGGTTGCTGGCGCACCGCCTGCGCGATGGCCTGTGCATCGGCCTCGTTCCAGACGCGGTCACTGCGCAGTTCGGCATCGTCGGGGTTCTTCTTCCACTTTGGGTCGAACCACTTGCCGTCGTATTCGCCTGCCAGCGCCGCGAAGGTCGCCTTGATTTCCCAGTACGGCCGCGACACGTGCTTGCGGATCTTCTCCTCACGCTCGACGACCACGCTGAGCGTCGGCGTCTGCACGCGGCCCACCGTGGTCAGGAAGAAGCCGCCATCGCGCGAGTTGAACGCCGTCATCGCGCGGGTGCCGTTGATGCCGACCAGCCAGTCGGCCTCACTGCGGCTGCGCGCCGCGTCGGACAGGCCCTGCATCTCGGTGTCACCGCGCAGCTTGTCGAAGCCGTCGCGGATTGCCTGTGGCGTCATGCTCTGCAGCCATAGTCGCTCGATCGGCTTGTCGATCGGCTTCTTCTCGCTGCCGGCGTACTGCACGATCAGCCGGAAGATCAGCTCGCCTTCGCGGCCCGCGTCACAGGCGTTGATCAGCGCGGTCACGTCCTTGCGCTTGACCAGCTTGACCACCGCTATCAGCCGCGATTTGGCCTTGTCGATCGGCGCCAGGTCGAAGTGCGGCGGGATCACCGGCAGGTTGTTGAAGCTCCACTTGCCGCGCTTGACGTCGAATTCCTCCGGCGCCTTGATCTCAACCAGGTGGCCCACGGCCGAGGTGACGACGTAGCGGTCGTTTTCAAAATGGTCGGCTTGCTTGTCAAACTTGCCAGCCACGGGGGTGAGCGCACGCACGATGTCCTGTGCGACGCTGGGCTTCTCGGCAATGATCAAAGTCTTGGTCATGTTTTCTTGTCAAAACGCTGCAAAGGTGTCGTGGGGTTGATCGAGACGGGCTCGATGCGCGACGTGCGCCTCTCTACAATCAACCGTCTCGCGCGCACACACGCACGGGCGCACGCCCACGCACGCCCACAAATTCAATGTACCCAAAGAAGTCGATGACGCAAGTGACGGCGCGAAACAGCCCCCCCCTGACATCGAAACGGCGCTTCCAGGTCAAGCGCAGCAGCGTGCATGGTCGAGGTGTGTTCGCGGTGGCGCCGATTGCCCGCGACGAACGGATCATCGAATACACCGGCGAGGTCATCGGCTGGCCCGAGGCCTTGTGCCGCCATCCGCATGATCCCAACGATCCCAACCATACCTTCTACTTCAGCCTGGAGGGCGGGCGGGTGATCGACGCCAAGGTCGGCGGCAACAGCTCGCGCTGGATCAACCACGCCTGCGAACCGAACTGCCAGGCCGATGAAACCGACGGGCGGGTGTTCATCCGGGCCCTGCGAGACCTGCAGCCGGGCGACGAGCTGTTCTACGACTATGGTCTGGTGCTTGATGAACGCCAGACCGCGAAACTGAAGAAGCAATACGCCTGCCGTTGCGGCAGCCCGTCCTGTCGCGGCACCATGCTGGCACCGAAATCACGATGAACTCATCCTTGCCACTCTGTGCCGACCACGGGCTGCAATGGAACGTGGAGCAGCTGTACCGCCAGCTGGCGCCGCGGCTGCCAGACCTGAGCATCGAGGTGGTCTCCGAAATCGCGTCGACGAATTCGGCACTGCTCGAGCGGGCGCGTGTCGCCAGCCGGCTGTCGTTCGAGGGCGACCTGGCCCAGGTGCGCCGCAGCACCGAAAGCCAGGCATTCGGACGGCGTACCGCCGATTACCAACCCTGCCTGCTGGTGGCCGAACACCAGACGCAGGGGCGCGGTCGGCACGGCCGGGTGTGGCAATCCGAGGCAGTGGCGTCGCTGACGTTCTCGCTGGCGATGCCGTTGGCGCCGGTTGATTGGTCCGGCTTTTCGCTGGCGGTCGGCGTGGCGCTGGCGGATGCCCTGGACCCCGCTGAACGCGGCGGCAGCGTCAGGACCACCAACTCAGCGACCGCCCCCTGGATCGGCATCAAATGGCCGAACGACCTGTGGCTGATGCCGCCCGAGGGCGGCGTCGCCGAGGGCCGCAAACTCGGTGGCCTGCTGATCGAGACCGTGCCGGCCGGTGAGATGCGGCTGGCGGTGGTCGGCGTCGGCCTGAACGTGCTGCCCTTGCCGCTGGTCCAGGCGCAGGCCGCCAGCGGTTTTGCCTGCCTGCAGGAGATTGATCCCGAGGCCAGCGCACCGCAGGTGCTGGCGCGCATCGTGTTGCCGCTGGTCGAGGCGCTGCAGCGCTTCGAACGGGAAGGCTTTGCAGCCTTTGCCGAGCGGTTCGCCGCACGCGACGTGCTGCGAGGCCGAGCGGTGCATGCTGGAACAGCGAGCCTCGGTGGCTCCGAGTCGCTGCTGCGTGCAGCCAACGGAATCGACGGCGTGGCAGAAGGCGTGTCGGGCAACGGTGCATTGCGCGTGCGCGTGGCTGACGACGGGCTGCGCGAAGTCATGTCCGGCGAGGTCAGCGTTCGGCTGCGCCCCGCCTAGGGCCTGCCAACGCCATGTTGAGAGGCCTGCTGCTGGTCCTGCTGCTGGCGAACCTGGCGTTGTTCGTCTGGTCGCAAGGCGGGTTCGGGACTGCCAGCGGTGCCGCAGCGGGTGGCGAACATGAACCGGAGCGGCTGGCCCGGCAGGTGCATCCCGAGGCGGTGCAACTGCTGACGCCGCCAGCTGCGGCATCGGCTCCCGCCTCACAGGCTCCGGCGGCGAGCGCTGCGGCCAGCCACGCCAGCGCCACCGAGGCGGCCAGCGCGCCGAGCACCCCGGCCTCAGGCGCAGCGTCATCGCCAGCGCTTGTTGAGGCCAGCGCTTCGGCCGCAATACCTGCATCAGTGGCCTCAGTGGCCTCGGCGGCATCCATCGCTTCAGCAGGCGCCGCGGTGGTTGCCGCACCCTCGCCACCACCGCCAGCGCCTCCCGGCACGCGCTGCCTGGAAGCCGGCCCGTTCAGCGGCGCCGAATTGGCGACAGCGGAAACCGCGCTGGCGGTCAACGCGAAAACCCGACGCATCGCCCGCCGATGGCTGCAGGTCGCGTCAGACGCAGCGAGCGCTCCGGCGGCACCGCAGCACCGCCTCCGCATCGACGCCACGTCGGACGAGGTCGCGGTGCTGGAATCGCTGCCAGCCAGCGTGGTGGGCCGCAGCTTCACGCCCTGCACCGCGCGCTGAGGGCGAGGCGGTGCCCAGGGCGCCACAAGCGCAGCGGGTGCGCCTTATTTCGCGACCACCCGAACCATCTCCAGCACCTTGTTCGAGTAGCCCCATTCGTTGTCGTACCAGGCGACGACCTTGACGAAGGTGCTGTCGAGCGCAATGCCCGCGTCGGCGTCGAACACCGAGGTCATCGGCTCACCACGGAAATCGGTCGAGACGACCTTGTCTTCGGTGTAGCCGAGCACGCCCTTCAGAACGCCTTGAGATTGCGCCTTCATCTCGGCACAGATCTCGGCGTAGCTGGCTTCCTTGACCAGCTCGACGGTCAGGTCGATCACCGACACATCGGAGGTCGGCACGCGGAACGACATGCCGGTGAGCTTCTTGTTCAGCTCAGGAATGACCACGCCGACCGCCTTGGCCGCGCCGGTGGACGACGGGATGATGTTCTCGAGGATGCCGCGGCCGCCGCGCCAGTCCTTGTTCGACGGGCCGTCCACCGTCTTCTGCGTCGCGGTGGTGGCGTGCACGGTCGTCATCAGGCCGCGCTTGATGCCCCACTTGTCGTGCAGCACCTTGGCGACCGGCGCCAGGCAGTTGGTGGTGCACGACGCGTTCGAGATGATCGCCTCGCCCTTGTAGGTGCCGTGGTTGACGCCGTAGACGAACATCGGCGTGTCGTCCTTTGAGGGCGCCGAGAAGATCACCTTCTTCACGCCGGCGTCGATGTGCTTCTGCCCGGTTTCCTTCGTCAGGAACAGCCCGGTGGCTTCCACCACGATGTCGGCGCCGACTTCGTTCCACTTCAGCTCGGCCGGGTCCCTCAGCGCCGTCAGGCGGATTCTCTTGCCATTGACGATCAAGGTGCTGCCATCGACCGCGATGCTGCCCTTGAAGCGGCCGTGCACCGAGTCGTAGCCCAGCATGTAGGCCAGATAGTCGGGTTCCAGCAGGTCGTTGATGGCGACGACTTCGATGTCGCTGAAGTTCTGGATGGCTGCGCGAAACACCATGCGCCCGATGCGTCCGAAGCCATTGATGCCGATCTTGATGGTCATTGCATGTCCTGAGTGTTGAAGTCGATCCGGGTCGCGACAGCCGCAGGCGTCAGCGCTTGAGCGCGCGCAGCACCGTCGCGACCACGTTGTCGGCCGTGAAGCCGAAATGCTTGAACAGCACCGGCGCGGGGGCCGATTCGCCGTAGGTGTCGATGCCGACGACGGCCGCGCAACCGTACTTCCACCAGCCGCCGGTCACGCCCATCTCGACCGCGATGCGCGGCAGCCCTTTCGGCAGCACGCTGGTCTTGTAGGCCTCACTCTGACGGTCGAACACCGAGGTCGAGGGCATCGAGACGACGCGCACCGCCACCTTCCGTTGCGCCAGCAGTTGCTGTGCGTGCAGCGCCAGGCTGACCTCAGAACCGGTCGCGATGATCACCGCCTGTGCCTTCTTCTTCAGCCCGACCTCACTCGGCTCGGCCAGCACGTAGGCGCCCTTCGAGATGTTGTCGAGGCCGCTCTTCGGCGCATACGGCAGGTTGTGACGCGACAGGATCAGCGCCGTCGGGCGATCGTGGTTCAGCAGCGCACAGGTCCAGGCGATCGCGGTCTCGGCGGTGTCGGCCGGGCGCCAGACATCGAGGCCCGGAATCAGCCGCAGCGAGGCGACATGTTCGACCGACTGGTGCGTCGGGCCGTCTTCGCCGAGGCCGATGCTGTCGTGGGTGAACACATGCACCACCCGCAGCTTCATCAGCGCGGCCATGCGCACCGCATTGCGGCTGTAGTCGCTGAAGGTCAGGAAGGTGCCGCCATAGGGGATGAAACCGCCGTGCAGCGCGACCCCATTCATGATCGCCGCCATGCCGAACTCGCGCACGCCGTAGTTGATGTGTCGGCCACCGTTGCTGGCGCCGTCATCACCGAAGCGCAGCGCTGGCGTGCTGCTGGTATTCGTGAACACCGAGCCGGTCAGGTCGGCGCTGCCGCCGAGCAGCTCGGGCAGCGCTTTGGTGAACGCTTCCAGCGCGATCTGGCTGGCCTTGCGACTGGCCACGGTTTCGGCCTTGGTGTGCGCCGCCAGCGCGGCATCGACAGCGACCTGCGCGAAGTTCTTCGGCAGCTGGCCCTCGACGCGGCGCACGAATTCGAGCGCGAGTTCCGGGTAGGTCTTGCCATAGGCCTCGAAGGCGTCGACCCATGTCGATTCGGCCGCCAGGCCGCTGGGGCGCGCGTCCCACTGCTCATAGACGGCTTCGGGGATCACGAACGGCTCCGACATCCAGCCCAGCGCTTCGCGCGTCAGCTTGATCTCTTCAGCGCCCAGCGCCTCGCCGTGCGCCTTGGCGGTGCCGCCGCGGTTCGGCGAGCCCTTGCCGATCGTGGTCTTGCAGCAGATCAGCGTCGGCTTGTCGGCCAACTTGGCCTTGGCGATCGCGGCATCGACCGCATCGACATCGTGGCCGTCGACGTTGGCAATGACGTTCCAGCCATAGGCCTCGAAGCGCTTCGGCGTGTCGTCGATGAACCAGGGCTTCACCTGTCCGTCGATGCTGATGCCGTTGTCGTCATAAAGTGCAATCAGCTTGTTCAGGCGCCAGGCGCCAGCCAGTGCGCAGGCTTCATGGCTGATGCCTTCCATCAGACAACCGTCGCCGAGGAAGGCGTAGGTGTGGTGGTCGACGATGGCGTGGCCGGGCCGGTTGAATTCGCTCGACAGCAGCTTCTCGGCCAGCGCCATGCCGACCGCGTTGGTGATGCCCTGGCCCAGCGGGCCGGTGGTGGTCTCGACGCCCGGCGTGATGCCAACCTCGGGGTGGCCCGGTGTCTTGCTGTGCAGCTGGCGGAAGTTGCGCAGCTCGCTCATCGGCAGCGCATAACCGGTCAGGTGCAGCAGCGCGTAGATCAGCATCGAGCCGTGGCCGTTGCTGAGCACGAAGCGATCGCGGTTGGCCCAATGCGGGTTGCGGGGGTTGTGCTTCAGGTGCCGACCCCACAGCGCGACCGCGATGTCGGCCATGCCCATCGGCGCGCCGGGATGGCCGGAATTGGCCTGCTGCACGGCGTCCATCGCCAGGGCACGGATGGCGTTGGCCATCAGGGAGGTGGAGTGGTTTGACGCTGTGAAAGCCATGCGGGTCCCTGAGGCGGCGGTCGATAGAAACCCTAGATTCTAGGAGGCCTCGATAATTTGTCGAATGCCGTGTTTCACACCCACCGCTGTCCTCGACGGCCGCTCATCGAGCGCTCCCCAATGAAAGCCATCGTGCTGGCGGCCGGCCGCGGCGAGCGCATGCGCCCGTTGACCGATGTCACGCCGAAACCGCTGCTGCCGGTGCACGGCAAGCCGCTGATCGAATGGCACCTCGACGCGCTGGCGCGCGACGGCATCGGCGAGGTGGTCGTCAACACCGCCTGGCTGGAAGACCAGATCGTCGACGCGCTGGGCGATGGCTCGCGTTTCGGGTTGGCACTGCACTACTCGCAGGAAGGCCGACACCACGGCGGCGCGCTCGAAACCGCGGGCGGCATCGCGACCGCGCTGCCGCTGCTGTGCGGTGCGCCGGAGGCCCCCGATGGCGACTGCTTCTGGGTCGTGTCGGCCGACATCCACATGCCGGGCTTTCGCTTCGATGGCGCGGTGGCGCGGCGATTTGCCGCCAGCGACCGGCTCGCGCACCTGTGGCTGGTGCCGAACCCGCCGTACCACCGGCAAGGCGATTTCGGGCTGGCCGCAGACGGGCTGGGGCTGGCCGATGGCACAGGCCCCGATGGCCAACGCTGGACCTACGCCAACATCGCCCTGTGCCGCGCAGCACTGTTCTACGGCATCGCGCCCGGCACCCGGGCCGCGCTCGGCCCGCTGCTGTTCAGTGCGATGCGGGCGCAGCGCGTGAGCGCCGAGGTCTATCGCGGGCCGTGGGAGAACGTCGGCACGCCGGCTCAGTGGGAGGCGTTGAACGCCGCCGGCGCCTGACCGGCGCCCGGGCACTGATTGACCTCCAGCGAAAGGTGCACCAGCGCCGGATAGCCGGCCAGCCGCGCACGGTACTCGACCGACGGCAGCGGCACATCGGCGACGATGCTGGCGATGGCGGCGTACTGCTGGCGACCGACGCGCCACAGGTGCAGGTCGGCCACCCGGGCATCGCCGTCGGACTCGATGGCGGTGCGGATCTGATCGACCAGCGGGTGGTCCATCTCGCGGTCGAGCAGCACCGCCGCAGTCTGGCGCAGCAGCCCGACCGACCACACCCCGATCACCGCTGCGCCCAGCACGCCGACCAGCGGATCGAGCCATTGCCAGCCCAGCCACAAGGCCGCGGCGAGCGCCAGGATCGCGAGTACCGAGGTCAGCGCGTCGGCCAGCACATGCACA
>JAYVEB010000388.1:0-20873 GCA_043749095.1 Burkholderiales bacterium
CGATCAGGCTGGCGTGGGCTGTGCCCACTGCCAAGATGCCTGCGATGAGCAGGAGCCGGGGCAGGCGCGCCGCCGGGCTTGTACTGAAGGGGGTATTCATGCGGCGAGACTCCTTGCGGTGACGGGGACGTTCAGGCTGACCACCGACGAGTTGCCGTGGGTCGTGCAGGCGACTGGGGGGTGCGGCGCGCAGCCGCTCTGGCCCCAGACGACGCTCCAGAACATGACAGCGCCCAGAGCCGCGCGCGATGGCACGGATGGCTTGGTTGTCGAATCGGGTTTCCATGGCCGTTGACCTCCGGTGACGCCCTGGGAATCAGGGCATGACCGGTTGTACGCCGACGACCGTCACACGCGCGTTACGCCGGCTGAAGCGGTGTCAGGCACCCAAGGCCAGCCGCGGCGGCAGCACCCGCCCGCGCCCCGACGCCGGCTGGGCGGTCGCCGACGTGTGTTGCAGCAGCATCAGCACCAGCCGCTTCAGACCGTCCCACGGATCGCTGGGCCAGTCGGGGTGCTTCAGGCCCTTGACCAGGCCGTCGCAGACCTGCGCAGCATGCAGCAGCTGGGCCAGTGCGGCCTCTGTGAACAGTGGCAGCGCGCGTTCGAACAGCCGCTCCTTCTGGCCCCAGACGCGCGCCTCGCGCAGCGCCAGCGGCAGCGGTCGGCCGGCATTCATCGCATCGTGCACCCGTTTGAGCGCGCGCACGTCCTCGGCCAGCGTCCAGTGCACCAGCACCGCCGCCTCGCCCTCGGCGCGCAGGCCGTCGAGCATGCGCAGCGCCCGTGTCACCTGCCCGGCCAGCGCCGCTTCGCCGAGCTTGAACACGTCGTAACGGGCCACGTTCAGCACTGCCGACTCGACCTGCTCGAAGCTCAGTTCGCCGGGTGGGTGCAGCAGCGCGAGCTTCTGGATTTCCTGGTGCGCCGCCAGCAGATTGCCTTCGACGCGGTCGGCGAAGAACGCCAGCGTGCGTTGACCGGCCTCGCCGCCCTGCACCCGCTGACCCTGCGCGCCCAGCCGCTGCGCGATCCACTGCGGCAGCGCGTGACGCTCGACCGGATCGATGCGCAGCGTCACTCCAGCCGTATCGAGCGCGCTGAACCAGGCGCTTTGCTGTTGCTGGCGGTCGAGCTTCGGCAGCTGCACGATCGTCAGCATGTCGTCGCACAGCGTCTGGCAATAGCGCTGCAGGGCGTCCGAGCCGTCCTTGCCGGGCTTGCCCGAGGGGATGCGGATCTCGACGAGCTGCTTGTCAGCGAACAGGCTCATCGCCTGCGAGGCACCGAGCAGTGCGCTCCAGTTGAAATGGGCGCCCGATACCGCATGCACCTGGCGTTCGCCGTACCCGGCGGCGCGCGCCGCAGCGCGCAGCGCGTCGCAGGCTTCCTGCATCAATAGCGGCTCGTCACCCCAAACGGTGTATAGCGGCCGCAGACCCTTCTGCAGGTGCGGGCCGAGCTGGTCGAGGCGCAACTGCATCGGCGGTTACGACTCAGCCGCGCTCACAGCGCTGGCACCGCGGCCAGCCGCCGCATGAGCTGCGAGACGATGTCGGTCTGCATCTCGCGGTACAGCAGGGCCTCCTCCTGCTCCTTCGCCAACGCATCCGATTCGTTGTAGCTGATGTCGCGGCCGAGCAGCAGCTCGGTCAAGCCGATCAGTTCGCGGTCGGAGGGTGTGCGCAGCCTGAAGGTGAAGCGCACGCGCAGGCTGATCTGGCGCACCTGGCCGGCCGACGTGGTCGCGACCACATTGCGCTCGCGGCGATCCGAAACGGCCTCCAGAATCACCTGCGCCTCGCCGCCCGAATCGACGACCAGCGTGGTCTTGCTGGCATTGATGGCCTGGCGCAATTCCTTTTCCAGCGGCGAATGCGGCTTGAAGCCAGTGAGCTGCACCGTGCGGAACTTCAGCTCCTGCGCACCGCGCAGCTGAAAGCCGCAGCCGCCCAGTGGCGCGATGGAGAGTGATGCTGCGGCAATCAGCCAGCCGCGGCGTCCTGTGGATGCGATGCGGTCGGGCGGGGTCATCAGGTGTGTGGGCATCTGCGGGCAGGTCTCAGAGCACCACATTGACGAGGCGGCCGGGCACGACGATGACGCGCTTGACCGGCGCGCCGTCGGCAAACTTCAGCAACTCGGGGCTGGCCAGTGCGGCCGTCTCGATCGCCGCCTTGTCAGCACCGGCGGGCACGGTGATCGCACCGCGCAGCTTGCCGTTGACCTGCAGCATCAGCTCGATCTCGTCTTGCAGCAGCGCGGCCTCGTCGACCTCGGGCCACGGCGCATCGAGCAGGTCACCGTGGACTGCGGCATAGCCCAGGTCGTTCCACAGCGTCCAGGTGGTGTGCGGGCAAGCCGGGTACAGCGCACGCAGCAGGATGCCGTAGCCCTCGCGCAGCACGGGCGCTGCATCCGCATCCTTGCAGGCCTCGAGCGCGTTCAGCAGCTTCATGCTGCCGGACACCACGGTGTTGTATTGCATGCGCTCGTAGTCGAAGCTGACCTGGCGCAGCACCTGGTGCACCTCGCGGCGCAGGGCCTTGCCCGCCTCGGAAAGTCCAGCAGACGGCGTGGTGGCGCCCTTGAGAATCTCAGCATGCTTGGCGCCAAAGCCCCACACGCGCTTCAGGAACCGATGCGCGCCCTCGACACCCGCATCGTTCCACTCCAGCGTCTGCTCCGGCGGCGAGGCGAACATCACGAACAGCCGCGCGGTGTCGGCACCGTACTGGTCGATCAGCGCCTGCGGATCGACCCCGTTGTTCTTGCTCTTGCTCATCGTGCCCACGCCTTCGTAGGTCACGGTCGAGCCGTCGCGCTTCAGCGTGGCGCCGTCGATCTTGCCATCGGTGCCGAAGGTGTTTTCCACATCGTGCGGCCAGAAGTACTCGACGCCGCCTTGTTCGGTCTTGCGCGAGTAGATGTGGTTCAGCACCATGCCCTGCGTCAGCAGCTTGGTGAACGGCTCAACGACCGACACCAGCTTCAAATCGCGCATCACCTTGGTCCAGAAGCGCGCGTACAGCAAGTGCAGGATCGCGTGCTCGATGCCGCCGATGTACTGGTCCATTGGCATCCAGTACTTGGCGCCATCACCGACCATCGCCTCGGTTTTGCGCGGGTCGCAGTACCGCATGAAATACCACGAGCTGTCGACGAAGGTGTCCATCGTGTCCGTCTCTCGGCGCGCCGGGCGCCCGCAGGTCGGGCAGGGCACGTTCAGGAAGGCGCTGTGCTTGGCGAGCGGGTTGCCCGAGCCGTCAGGAATCAGGTCTTCCGGCAGCACCACCGGCAGGTCGGCTTCGGGCACCGGCACCGCGCCATGCGTGTCGCAATGGATGATCGGGATCGGCGTGCCCCAGTAGCGCTGGCGGCTGATGCCCCAGTCGCGCAGCCGCCAGGTGGTCTTCTTGCCGCCCAGGTCGTGTGCGGCCAGCGCCTTGGCCACCGCATCGACCGCCGCCTTGCAACTCAGGCCGCTGAAGTAGTCGGAGTTGATCGTCACACCGCGCTGCTTGTCGGCGTACCAGTCCTGCCAGTGGTCGTAGCTGAAATGAGGTTCGCCATCTACCTGCACGACCTGCAGGATGTCGATGCCGAACTTCTTCGCAAACTCGAAGTCGCGCTCGTCGTGTGCCGGCACGCCCATCACGGCGCCATCGCCGTAGCTCAGTAGCACGTAGTTGCCGACCCACACCTCGACCGGCTGGTGCGTCAGCGGGTGCTGCACCGTCAGGCCGGTGCGCACGCCCTTCTTTTCCTGCGTCGCGAGCTCGGCCTCGGTGGTGCCGCCGGCCTGGCATTCGGCGATGAACGCCGCCACCGCGGGGTTCGACGCGGCGGCGTGCTGTGCCAGCGGATGTTCAGGCGCGACCGCACAGAAGGTGACACCCATGATCGTGTCGGCGCGGGTGGTGAACACATACAGCCGGCCGCCCTGGATCAACTGGCCGCTGCTGTCCTGGGTGTCGTGGGTGAAGGCGAAGCGCACGCCCTCGCTTTTGCCGATCCAGTTCTCCTGCATCAGCCGCACGCGCTCGGGCCAGCCGGGCAGCTGGTGCTGCACCTTGTCCAGCAGCTCGTCGGCATACGCCGTGATCTTCAGGTAATAGCCGGGGATTTCGCGTTTCTCGACCGTGGCGCCGCTGCGCCAGCCCTTGCCGTCGATCACCTGTTCATTGGCCAGCACCGTCTGGTCGACCGGGTCCCAGTTGACGACCTGGGTGCGCCGCTCGGCGATTCCGGCCTGCAGCATTTTCAAAAACAGCCACTGATTCCAGCGGTAGTACTCGGGGCGGCAGGTCGTGACCTCGCGGCTCCAGTCGATCGCCAGGCCCATCGCCTGCATCTGGCCCTTCATGTGGGCGATGTTGTCGTAGGTCCACTTGGCAGGCGGCACCTTGTTCTTCATCGCCGCGTTTTCGGCGGGCAGGCCGAAGGCGTCCCAGCCCATCGGCATCAGCACGTTGTAGCCCTTCATGCGCAACTGCCGCGTCAACATGTCGTTGATGGTGTAGTTGCGCACATGGCCCATGTGCAGCTTGCCGCTGGGGTACGGCAGCATCGAGCAGGCGTAGAACTTCGGCTTGGGCTGTCCGCGGCTGTCGAGAGCCCCTTCGGTGACGCGGTAGGCGTCGCGTGCGTTCCAGGCGGTCTGCGCCGCGCGTTCGACCTCGGTCGGCTTGAATTCGGAATTCATGAGGGGGCGCGGTGCGCTCGGGGACGTGAGTTTTCATTATAGGAAGCGACCCTTGCCAGCGGCTGTTTGGTGCGACACGCCTACACTGCACAGGCTTGCCGGGGCGCCGTGGACCGTCGGGTCGATGGCTGAGACCACATCGATGTGGAACCCGCTGAACCTGATCGGGGTCATTCCCGCGTAGGAATCAAGTGCAGCGGCCATCGCGGCGGGGTTCCGATCCAGCATCGGTGCCAGGCAAGCGCACAACGACACGCCACCTGGAGCTGACATGGCCAAGCAAGCACAACACGTCGACAGCGCTGCACTGTCGCAGCGCATCACCCGCGCGCCCTTTCCCGGCTCGCACAAGGTCTACCTCGAGGGCCAGCGCGCCGACATCCGCGTGCCGTTCCGCGAGATCACGCTCAGCGACACGCTGGTGGACGACGGTGCCGGTGGCTCGCGCCGCGAGCCCAACCCGCCCTTGCGCGTCTACGACGCCTCGGGCCCGTACACCGACCCGCAGGCCGCGATCGACATCACCCGCGGCCTGCCGCCGCTGCGCGCCGCGTGGATCGCCGACCGCGCCGACACCGTGGCGCTGCCCGGCATCAGCAGCGCCTACGGCCGCGAGCGCTTGCACGACCCGGCACTCACCGCGCTGCGCATGGCGCAGGCACCGCTGCCGCGCGTGGCCAAGCCCGGCGCCAACGTGTCGCAGATGCATTACGCGCGGCGCGGCATCGTCACGCCCGAGATGCACTACATCGCAGTGCGCGAGAACCTGGTGAAGGCGCAGCTGCGCGAGCGGCTGGCGACCGAGCGCGTGCCCAAGCGCGGCCACTCGTTCGGTGCGAACCTGCAGGACATCACACCGGAATTCGTGCGCGACGAGGTGGCCCGCGGCCGCGCGGTGATCCCGAACAACATCAATCACCCGGAGAGCGAGCCGATGATCATCGGCCGCAATTTCCTCGTGAAGGTCAACGCCAACATCGGCAACTCGGCGGTCACCTCGAGCATCGAGGAAGAGGTCGACAAGCTCGTCTGGTCGATCCGCTGGGGCGCCGACACGGTGATGGATTTGTCGACCGGCGAGAACATCCACGAGACGCGCGAATGGATCCTGCGCAACTCGCCAGTGCCGATCGGCACGGTGCCGATCTACCAGGCCTTGGAAAAAGTAAATGGCAAGGCCGAGGACCTGACCTGGGAATTGTTCCGCGACACGCTGATCGAGCAGGCCGAGCAGGGTGTCGACTACTTCACCATCCATGCCGGTGTGCGGCTGGCCTACATCCCGCTGACCGCCGAGCGGCTGACTGGCATTGTCTCGCGCGGCGGCTCGATCATGGCCAAGTGGTGCCTGTCTCACCACCGCGAGAGCTTCCTGTACGAGCACTTTGACGACATCTGTCAGATCATGAAGGCCTACGACGTGTGCTTCTCGCTCGGCGACGGACTGCGCCCTGGCTCGATCGCCGACGCCAACGACGAAGCGCAGTTTGCTGAGCTGCACACCCTCGGCGAGCTGACGCAGATCGCCTGGAAGCACGACGTGCAGGTGATGATCGAAGGCCCCGGCCACGTGCCGTTGCAGCTGATCAAGGAGAACGTCGAGAAGCAGCTCGAGGCCTGCTACGAGGCGCCGTTCTACACGTTAGGCCCGCTGATCACCGACATCTCGCCGGGCTACGACCACATCTCATCGGCGATGGGTGCCGCCAACATCGGCTGGTATGGCACCGCGATGCTGTGCTACGTCACGCCGAAGGAGCACCTGGGCCTGCCGAACCGCGACGATGTGAAGCAGGGGCTGATCGCCTACAAGATCGCCGCCCACGCGGGCGACTTGGCGAAGGGCTTTGCCGGCGCGCAGATGTGGGACAACGCGGTGTCGAAGGCGCGCTTCGAGTTCCGCTGGGAAGACCAGTTCAAGTTGGCCATCGACCCCGACACTGCGATGGCGTACCACGACGAAACACTGCCGAAGGAGAACGCCAAGGTGGCGCACTTCTGCTCGATGTGCGGGCCGAAGTTCTGCTCGATGAAGATCTCGCAAGAGGTGCGCGATTTCGCACGGCTGCAAAAGGCCGAGGCGCCCGCCTCAGCCACCGCGCCAGTGATCCCCATTCATGCCGCGCTGGAAGAAAAGGCGCAGCAGTTCCGCGAAGGGGGCGGCCAGATTTACCTCTGATGCCTACCTCTGACCCGCCCCTGGGGCCGTCAGGCGGCGATCTGTGCAGCTTGCGCCGCCGTCGCCGCGTCCAGGCACTTGTTGCACTTGCCGAGACCGCGCAGCCGCGGATCGGGCCGGCCTTCGCCGGTCTTGAAGTTGGCCTGGCAGCGGCGGCAGACGTACATCTTCGAACTCGACATCATGGGTTTGATTCCAGGTTCGGACGATGGCCGGGCGGCCGAATACTCGGCCTGGGTTTGTCGCAGCTTGATGCTCTCAGCGCTGGCGGCGACCGGAATGGTGGTGGAATTGGCGGTAGTCTTGGTTCGTTGTGTGGCCATGGCGCGGGAGTAAACCTCTCAGGTTGAGCCGGCACGTCGGAGCGAGAACGTGCCAACGAAAACCCCTATTGTCCTTGCTGGGACCAAATCCCGCCGAAACGGGGTGATCTCCGAGATGTGAGCAGGCGTTACTGGCGGCTCCGGCAGAGGCAATCAGCCGTCAGGACGCGCCTTCAAATCGCGCCGCACGAGCACGCGGAACGGGCCGATGCATTGGCCGCGAGACTTGCGCAGCGCACAACTCAACGGCGGGTTTTGAAAAACGACCAGGCCGCACGCACGTCCGTTGACGTGTGGTAGTTCCGCCATCCGGCCACCAGGAAGGCGAGCCCGCCAGCGTGAAAGGTGATGGCCGCGAACGGGATGGCCGTAAGTTGCCGGATCAGCGTGCTCGCGCCTGCTGCCGGCCACGTACCGATCAGACAGACAGCCGCGAATCGAACGGACACCGGCCGCTTGAAGGAGGTAACCGAAGAAGTAGTTCGGTTTGTGTTGTCGTGCCAGAGCCGTTGAAGTAGTCGTGTAGCCGAAGCGAGCTGCTCAAATGGCTGGTGTTCGGGCCCCTTTCATTGGTGACTTTCATTTGGGCCCGCAAATGAAAACGACGTTTCGGTGGAGTCAACGTTACTCGGCAACCGGGCCGAGACCTGGCGCGCTGCAGCAAGAGGCAAACCCCGCCCGCCGAGGCGAACCCCGGCGAGCGGTCTCGCAAGTGACTACTTCCCTGCCTTGAAGGCTGTGAACACCCGTGTCTGCACACGCCGTATCGGCTGTGGCACGCTATCAGGCGGTGTCATCAGCTTCTTGTCGGCATCGCTCAGGAAGATCGTGGTGTTTTCGGCCACGTCCTTCTTGACGAACTTCAGCGAGGCTGCATTCGGGTTGGCATAGAACACCTTGTTCGTCAGCGAGGCATGCACCTCCGGGCGCAGGATGTAGTTGATGAACAGGTGCGCGTTTTCGACGTTCTTGGCGTCCTTCGGGATCGCCATCGTGTCGAAGAACAGCGTCGAGCCGCCCTTCGGCACCAGGGCCAGGATCTGGAACTTGGACTTCGCCTCGATCGCGCGGGCGCGCGCGATGTTGATATCGCCTGAATAACCCATCACCACGCACACCGAGCCGGACGCCAGGTCGTTGATGTAGCCCGACGACGAGAAGCGCGTGACGTACGGGCGCGCCGCTTTCAGCACCTTGGCGGCGGCGTCGTAGTCGGCGGCCTCCCGGCTGAACGGTGGCTTTTCTGCGTAGAGCATCGCGATCGGCAGCACTTCCGAGGCCGAGTCGAGGAAGCTGATGCCGCAGCCCTTCAATTTGTTGGCGTACTTCGGGTCGAACACCAGGCTCCAGGCGTTGTCGGGCATCGGCAGCGGGTTTGGGTCAGCAGCCAGGGCGGCCTTGACCCGGGTGGTGTTAATGCCCACCGCGATGTAGCCCCACAGCCAGTCGACCAGGTGCTCGTTGCCCGGGTCGACCTTGGCCAGCTGTTCCAGCAGGCCCTTGTCGAGGTTGCCCCAGTTGGTGAGCTTGCTGCGGTCCAGCTTCTGCAGCAGGCCGCCTTCGATCTGTGCTTTCGCGAAGTGCGCGCCGGGCACGACGATGTCGTAGCCGGTCTTGCCCGCGACCAGTTTCGCGTGCAGCACCTCGTTGGTGTCGTAGTTGTCGTAGTTGACCTTGATGCCGGTTTCTTTTTCGAAGTTCTTGATCGTGTCGTCGGCGATGTAGTCCGACCAGTTGTAGATGTTGAGGACCTTGGGCTCGGCGGCCATCGCGCCGTTCAGGTCGGCGAGGCAGCCAAGGCCGGCCAGAACGAGGCCGAGCGCTTTGAGGCGACGGGTGGTGAGATGACTGCGCATGGCGGTGTGATCCTTGTCGTGTCAGGTTGCAATCAGAGGGGTGACGGGTCGATAGCCTCGAAGCAGAAACCGAGCCGGCATCGCGGCGCAGAAATTCTGTACGAGAACCGGGGTAACGAAGCACCGGCTGGTTTCGATGACCTGCGCACTCGGCTACGCTTGGCGCTTGTCGCCAACGCCCGCGACAGCACCAAAGGAGCCCCCGATGTCTCGCCCCTTGCTCGATGAATCTCGCCTGCACCCCGCCATCCGCGACACCGTTGAACACCTGCACGCCGAGGTGGTGCACAACGTGCAGGCGGCGTCGATGTCGAACGCGGTGCTGGTGGTCGGCATGTCCGGCAACCCGTTCTGCAAGCGGGCGCGCAAGGCGCTCGATGCCGCCGCGGTGCCGCACCATTACCTGGAGTACGGCAGCTACCTGAGCCAGTGGCGCGAGCGGCTGGCGCTGAAGATGTGGTCTGGCTGGCCGACCTTCCCCTTGGTTTTCGTCAAGGGCGTGCTTATCGGCGGTGCCGACGACTTGGCCAAGCTGATCGCCAGCGGCGAGTTGAAGCGGCTGCTGGCTTGAGCGTGACCGTGGCGTGGCGGTCGGCGGCGATCGCGTTGCTGGCGACGCTGTCGGCGCCGGCGTTGTGGGCGCAATCCGGCGAGGTGACCGCGCCGTGCCGCGTCCCGGGCCTGGCCAACGAGGTGCGCTGCGGCGTGGTGCGGCGTCCGCTCGATGCGGCGCGGGCGGGCGGGCCGCAGCTCGACATCCATTTCATCGTGGTGTCTGCGGTGGCGCGCCGCCGCCTGCCCGACCCGGTGTTCCTGCTGGCTGGCGGGCCGGGGCAGAGCGCGATCGCGCTAGCGCCCGCGGTGCTGCCGCTGTTTGCCCGGCTGAACAACCGGCGAGACATCGTCTTCGTCGACCAGCGGGGCACCGGCCGCTCGGCGCCGCTCGAATGCGACGACCACCGGCACGCACCGCTGGCCGAGCCGGCCGGCCTCGACGCGCAACTGGCGCAGTTGCGGCAATGCCTGACCCGGCTGTCGACGACCGCGCCGCTGACCTCGGCCGCTGACCTGCGCTTTTTCACCACAACGATCGCGATGAATGACCTCGATGCGGTGCGCGCGCAGTTGGGAGCCGAGCGCATCAACCTGGTCGGCGCCTCGTACGGCACCCGCGCGGCACTGGAGTACGCGCGGCAGTTTCCGCAACGGCTGCGCCGCAGCGTGCTCGACGGCGTCGCGCCGCCGGACATGGTGCTGCCGACCAGCGGCGGCATCGACACCCAGGCCGCCTTCGACGCGATGCTGGCCGATTGCGAGCGCAGCCCGGCCTGCCAGCGTGCGCATCCGACGCTGCGTGCCGATTGGATGGAGCTGCTGGCCAGCCTGCCGAAGCCGGTGAGTGCGATCCATCCGCTGACCGGCCGGAGCGAGGCCTTTACGCTGGATGCCGACCGGGTACTCGGCGCGGTGCGTGGGCCGTTGTATGCGCCGTCGCTGGCGGCCGGGTTGCCGCAGGCGATCGGCGAGGCGGCGCAGGGGCGCTACGAGGCGCTGCTGGGGCTGGCCAACGCGCTGTCCAGCCGGCGCGGCGGCACGGTGGCGATGGGCATGCATTTCAGCGTGCTGTGCGCCGAGGACGGGCCACGGCTGGAGCCTGACATGCTGGCCGAGGCGCCTGACGCAGGCCCGGCATCACTGACCGCACCTTTCACCGACCACGCGGCGAGGCTCTACCAGCGCGCCTGCGCCTTCTGGCCACGCGGCACGGTGCCTGAGGCGTTCTACCGGATCCCGCCCGCTTCGACGGCGACACTGTTGCTCAGTGGCGGGCTCGACCCGGCCACACCGCCGCGCCATGCCGACCGGGTTGCACGGGCGCTGGGGCCGAAAGCGCGCCAGGTCACGGTGGCGAACGCCGGCCACGGCCTGATGGGCATCGGTTGCGTGCGAGATGTGATGTTCCGTTTCATCGATGCCGCAGACGACGCCGCAGCGCTGGCCGTCGATGCGTCGTGCGTTGCTGACATTCCACGACCACCAGCATTTAAGCCTTTGACCGTCGAGCCGGTGAATCCAGTGCCTCCGGCGGTCGAGATGGGCGTCCGGTGATCGTCGTCGACGGGCTCGCGAAGCGCTTCGCCGCACCTGCACGCAGCCTGCGCGATGCACTGACCCGCCAGCCTGTGCTGGCGGGCATCGCTGCGGTCGGGCAGGTCAGATTCACCGCGGCCGATGCTTGCATCACCGGCCTGCTCGGGCCCAACGGCGCAGGCAAGACGACCACCTTGCGGATGCTGGCCGGCTTGATCGCACCCGACGCGGGACGTATGGCGGTGGACGGCATCGACGTGGCAAGTCGTCCGCGCGAGGCGCTGGCGCGCATGGGTGTGCTCAGTGATGCGCGTGGGCTGTACCCGCGGCTGACCGCGCGCGAGAACATCGTCTACTACGGCGCGCTGCAGGGCCTCGGCCGTGATCAGGCCGAGGCGCGGGCCGATGTTCTGGCCGACATGCTCACGTTCAAGCCGCTGCTCGACCGCCGCACCGAAGGCTTCAGCCAGGGCGAGCGCATGAAGATCGCGCTGGCCCGCGCGTTGGTGCACGATCCTGCGAACATCGTGCTGGACGAGCCGACCAACGGCCTCGATGTGCCCGCCACCCGCAGCCTGCGGGAGTCCCTGCGTTTCCTGCGCACCGCAGAGGGCGGCGGCAAGTGCATCGTGTTCTCGACGCACATCATGCAGGAGGTTCAGCGGCTGTGTGACCAAGTCGTCGTGGTGTCGCGCGGATGCAGCGTGGCCGCGGGCACGGTGGACGAGCTGCTGGCGCAGACCGGGCAGAGCGACTTCGAGGAGGCGTTCGTGCAGCTGGCGTTCCCGCCTCAACAAGGCGTGCAAGCATGAGCGCCTCGCGCGCGGCCTGGGCCGTCTACCGCAAGGAGATCGTCGACGCGCTGCGAGACCGCCGCACGCTGATGGTCGTGCTGTTCAGCAGCGTGCTGATGGGCCCGTTGCTGCTGGTGGCGCTTTCGGCGCTGCTGGCCAGCTTCGAGGCCAGCGCGGAGGGCCGTGTCGTCTATGTCGATGGGGCGGAGAACGCGCCTGGCCTGATCAACTTCCTGCAGCGGCAGACCCGCATCGTCAAGCCGCCACCAGCCAACTACGAAGCGCAGCTGCGCGCGCGCAAATGGTCCGACCCGGTGCTGGTCGTGCCCAAGGGCTTCGATGCGGCCGTCCAGCGCGGCGAGGCGCCGGCGATCGAGGTGGTCAGCGACAGCGGCAATGCGCAGGCGCAGGCAGGCGCGGCGCGGGTGCGGCGGCTGCTCGCGGCCTATGCGCAGGAGCGCACGACGCTGACGCTGGCGCTGCGCGGCGTGGCGACCGAGCTGCTGGAGCCCTTCGAGGTGCAGGAGCGCGACCTGGCCAGTGCGCGCACCCGTGCTGCGCAGATCACCGGCATGCTGCCGTTCTTCGTGATCATGGCGGTGCTGTATGGGGCGCTGAATGCCGCGCTGGACACCACGGCCGGCGAGCGCGAGCGCGGCTCGCTGGAGCCGTTGCTGATGAATCCGGCGCGCCGTAGCGCCATCGTGCTGGGCAAGTGGGGCGCGGTCGCCAGCGTGGCGGTGCTGATCGCGACGTTGAGCTGCTTCAGCTTCATCCCGGCGCAGTGGTTGCTGCGCAGCGACACCTTGCAGGCGATGTTTCAGTACGGTTGGCGGGAGGCATTGGCCTTTCTGGCGTTGCTGTTGCCGTTCGCCGCGGCGATGTCGGCGCTGCTGATGGCGATCGCGATCCGCTGCAAGAGCTTCAAGGAAGCCCAAGCCAGCAGTACCGTGGTGCTGGCCGCGGTCTCGCTGCTGCCGCTGGTGTCGGTGTTCGATCAGCGCGGCGAATCGCCGTGGCACCTGTGGGTGCCGGCCCTGGCACAGTCGACGCTGATGGCACGTGTGCTGAAGGGCGAAGCCCTGGGTGCTGCCGACCTGGCCGTGCCGCTGGCGGTTTGCGCGGGTCTGACCGTGCTGGGCCTGATGTGGGTGGCGCGGCGGTTGAACGACGCGGCCGTGCGCTGAGCCGTGCATGGCCTGTGGGCTTGAGACGCAGCAAAGACGCCACTGTTATCACGTCGACATGGAAATTCAGCCGGCGACACGGCATGATCTGGCCGATGCTGACCCCATCCGCCCTCACGACACGCTGGCGCTGTTGCCGCTTCGACGCGTTGAGCGTGCGCGAATTGCAGTACATCTACATGGCGCGTCAGCAGGTGTTCTGCGTCGAGCAGCGTTGCGCCTACCTCGATGTCGACGGGCGCGATGAGGCCGCCTGGCACCTGGCCGCCTGGTCAGACGTGCAGGGCATGCCCTTCGCTTATGCCCGGGTGCTGGCCCCTGGCGTCAAGTACACCGAGCCAGCGATCGGCCGCGTGCTGACTTTCGGCGCGGGTCGCGGTGTCGGGCTCGGCCGAGTGTTGGTCCAACGTGCCATCGCGCAGGCCGGGGCCGAATATCCTGGGCAGGGCATTCGGCTGTCGGCGCAAAGCCATCTGGAGGATTTCTACCGCTCGGAAGGGTTTCGGGCCGTCGGTGAGGTTTACCTCGAAGACACCATCCCGCACATCGAAATGTGCCGGTCCGGCTGACCGGTCATGCACCCCGTGGCGATGCAAACCCCCGATGCCGTCAGGCCGCCATCCTCGCCAGCGCACGTTCGACCTCGGTCTGCCACGGCAGCGCATGCACGATCTCGTTCAGGTGCAGCGTTGCCTGCAGCGCGGGGATCGGTTCGCCGTGTGCGTCCAGCAGCATCAGGTTGGTCACCAGGCCCATCGGATCGGCCATCGCGACCACCCCTTGATGCAGTTGCACCCAGTCCCAAGCCACACCAGCGGTCGTTTCGTCGCTGGTGCGTGCCCACAAGGTCTGTCCACAACAGGGCGCGTCGGACAAGCCGGTTTGGACGACACGGGTGTGCATGTGTGTCAGGCACAAATCCATCGTAGAGTCCGCCTGCCACAATAGAGGGGGCCATGCACGCACTGTCCACGGAGGAGTCATGAGGTACCGCCTTTCACACGGCAGTCACCAAACTGCCTCCGACTTCAGTGTCTGCGGGTTTGTCGAGCTTGCCACCTGTCAATGTTTGCAGGTGTGCAGCGGGGAGACAGCGACTGTCTGGCGTTCGGGAGTGATCGGTTTCTGATGCTTCAGGGTGGCTTTTCATCGGTGTTCGAGGCGCAAAGCCGTGACGATCTTCAATCGGAGATTGTCGGCTTTGCCCGTGGCCTTGGTTTCGATACCGTGTCGGCGATCACCGTCATCGACCACTTCCTGGGCGACACCGAATTCATCGCCATTGACAACGCGCCCCCGGCATTCAGTGCGGCGCTCGAAGAAGGTGCGAAATGCATGAACGACCCCGTGATGCAGCACTGCAAGCGCAAGAGCGTGCCCATCATCTGGGATCAGACCACCTACATCTCGGCCGGCCAAGCGGAGATGTGGGAGGCACAGGCACGCTACGGTTACCGCACCGGCATTTGCCTGGCACTGCACCTGCCGGAAGGACGGCACTTCGTGCTTGGCGTCGACCGCGATCGCCCGCTGCCCCATGCGTCGCAGGAGCTCACCCGCATGGTCGCCGACCTGCAGCTGTTTGCGGTGCTGGCCCAGGATGCGGCTTCACGGGTGCTGCTGCCGACCGTTCCCGACGCCAGTGCGGTATCGCTGACGCCTCGAGAACTGGAAAGCCTGCGCTGGACCATGGAGGGCAAGACTGCGTGGGAAGTCGGCAACATCCTGGGCATCAGTGAACGCACCGCTGTGCTTCACCTGACCAACGCCACGCACAAGCTCGATTGCGTCAACAAGCACCAAGCCGTGCTGAAGGCGCTGCGGCTGAAGCTGATTTTTTGAGGGCCCGCGTGAACAGACAGTCGTCTGCGGGGCTGAGCACAAGCTGTAAGAGTTGACAGTTATGAAATCGCGGGGGAACTGCTGGAATGCGGGTATGCACATGGTGTGCATCCAACCCATCCCTCTCAGGAGTTTCACATGCGGAAATTGCCCTTCAACGCGCCGGTGTTTCGCCAAACCCCTGTCGCCAGGACCGTCGATACCCAAGTCAAGACGCGTCGTGAGCCTGTGAATGGCCCACGGGAACTGAAATCAGACGAATTGCGTGAAGTCAGCGGTGGCGCCCCAGGCCGCCGGTGGTGAAAGTGATTCTTTCTTGGCGGTGACCCTGCTTGGTCGCCTCACTGGCGACGACACTCGTAACGATGAGCGACCTGTTTCGCATTGAAGCGCTGGAGCACCGCAGAAATGCCTGGCTGGGCCGGATTCAACTGGTCCGGCCAGTTTCGTTTTCGGTCTTGACGGGACTGGTCGCCATCACCGCGATGGTCACTGGATGGTTCCTGTTCCATGGTGAGTACACCCGCAAGGCCCATGTGGTGGGCGTCTTGGTGCCCGATCAGGGCGTGCTGCGTCTGCCCTCACCGCAGGCCGGCACGGTCGTCGAACGGCGTGTGTCCGAAGGCGACTCAGTCCGTTCGGGCGACATCCTGTTCGTCATTTCGGTCGACCGATCGACTGTGTCCGGTGATGCACAAGCCGCGGTGCAGGGCAGCATCGATGCGCGCGCACACAGCCTGAAAGAGGCCAGCCGGCAGAGTCAGCGCCTCGAAGAAGAGCAGGTCGCCGCCCTGACGCGACAGATCGCTGACATGCGCCGCGAACTGAAGCAGATGGACGCGGAAGGCGAGTTGCAACAAGAGCGCCTGGCGTTGGCGCAAAAGGCCCTGACCCAACTCCAATCCCTGCAGGCAGACAACTTCGTCTCGGGCGCTCATGTGCAAACCAAGGCCGAAGAGATCCTCGGTTTGCGCGCGCAGGCGCAAGCACTGGTGCGCCAACGCCTCGCGCAACAGCGGCAAATCGGCGTGCTGGAAGCGCAGCGGCAAGAACGCGCGTCGCAGGCTCAGTCGCAGCGTGGCGGCATCGAACGCAGCCTCGCCGAGCTGACGCAGGCCTCGGCCGAGAGCGGCGCCTTGCAGCGCATCGTCGTGCGAGCGCCCCGATCGGGCGTGGTGACGGCGGTGCTGGCGGCGCCCGGCGCCAGCGTCACCCCGTCGGCCGCGCTGGCCAGCCTGCTGCCCGAGGGCGCGAAGATGCAGGCGCAGTTGTTCGCCCCGTCGAGCGCGGTCGGCTTCCTGCGGCTCGCGCAGACGGTGCAGCTGCGTTACCAGGCGTTTCCGTACCAGAAGTTTGGCCATCACCCGGGGCAGATACTGCAGGTGTCGCGCACGCCGTTGCAGGCGGCTGAGCTGGCGAGCCTGCCCTTGTCGGCCGATGCCGTACCCGGTGCCAAGGCGGATGGCGCCTCGCCGTTCGCCGAGCCGCTGTACCGCATCACCGTCACGCTCGACGAGCAGACGGTCCAGGCCTATGGTGTCGCGCAGCCCTTGGTCGCCGGCATGCAGCTCGAAGCCGATGTGTTGCTCGACCGGCGCCGGCTGATCGAGTGGATCTTCGAGCCGCTGTTGAGCGTCACGGGTCGGCTGTGATGGGCACCGAGGAACCGGGGTTCAGCGCGGCCGCCCTGTCGGCCCTGCGCATGGGGTGGGGCAAATCGCGGGTCCCGATACTGCTGCAGACCGAAGAGGCCGAATGCGGCTTGGCGTGCCTGGCGATGGTGGCCACGCACCATGGGCTGAAGACCGACCTGCCGACCTTGCGCAAGCGCTTCTCGTTGTCGCTGAAGGGCGTCACGATGATGGACCTGACGCGCATGGCGGGCCAGCTGCAACTGATGCCGCGCGCGCTGCGTGCCGAGCTCGAGCACCTGCCGCAGCTGCAGCTGCCCTGCGTGCTGCATTGGGATCTGAATCATTTCGTCGTGCTGGTCGCGTTGCGCGGCGGCAAGGCGGTGTTGCACGACCCGGCGCGCGGCATACGGCGCCTGTCGATGACCGAGTTGTCGAACCACTTCACCGGCGTCGTGCTGGAGCTGACGCCGACACCCGAATTCCGGCCGCGCGTCGATCGGCAATCGGTGACCGTGCGGCAGTTGCTCGGTCGGGTCAGCGGCCTGAAGCGCTCGCTGTTCCAGATCCTGGTGCTGGCGCTGGCGCTAGAACTGTTCATGCTGCTGTCGCCTTTCTTCATGCAGTGGGTGGTCGACAGCGTGCTGGTCAGCGCCGACCGCGACCTGTTGGTCACGTTGGGTTTGGGCTTCACGCTGCTGGTGCTGGTCCAGGTGGCGACCGGCGCGATCCGGTCGTGGGCGGTGCTCTACCTGTCGGCGACGCTGAACTTGCAGTGGCTGTCGAACGTGTTTGCGCACCTGATGCGGCTGCCGGTGGTGTGGTTCGAGAAACGCCACACCGGCGACGTGATGTCGCGCTTCGGCGCGATCCAGCAGATCCAGCAGACGTTGACCACCAGCTTCATCGAGGTGGTGCTCGATGGCCTGCTGGTCGTGCTGACCTTCGCGATGATGGCGTTCTACAGCGTCAAGCTGACGCTGATCGCGCTGGCGGGCGTGAGCCTGTACGCATTGCTGCGTTGGGTGTTTTTCCGTCCGCTGCGCGACGCGACCGAAGAATCCATAGTGCATGACGCCAAAGTGTCCACTCACTTCCTGGAATCACTGCGCGGTGTCCAGTCGATCAAACTGTTCAATCGGCAGGAGGAACGGCAGGGCCAGTACATGAACCGCGCGGTCGATGCGCTGAATGCGCACATCGTGATGCGCAAGCTCGATCTGACCTTCGCGGTATCGCACAAGCTGGTGTTCGGGCTGGAGAGGGTGGCGGTGATCTGGGTCGGCGCGTTGCTGGTACTGGACCGCAGTTTTTCGGTTGGCATGCTGTTCGCGTTCTTTGCCTACAAGGAACAGTTCGCGCTGCGCGTCAGCGGCCTGATCGACAAGCTGGTCGAGCTGCGGATGCTGAAGCTGCAGGGCGAGAGGTTGGCCGACATCGTGCTGACCGCGCCCGAGGTCGACGTGGCTGCTTCGGTCGATGTCGACAAGCTCGGTGCCCAACTCCAGCTCAGTGGCATCCGCTTCCGCTATTCGGACGGTGAGCCCTGTGTCATCGACGGGCTGAGCCTGACCATCGAGCCGGGGGAGTCGGTGGCCATCGCCGGGCCCTCTGGCTGCGGCAAGACCACGCTGCTGAAGCTGATGCTGGGCACACTGGAGGCGCAGGCCGGTGAGGTGCGTGTCGGCGGCCTGCCCTTGGCGCGGCTCGGCTCGCGCGCCTGGCGCGACATGATCGGCACGGTAATGCAGGACGATCAGCTCTTTGCTGGCTCGATCATCGACAACATCAGCTTCTTCGATGCAGCACCCGACAACGCGTGGGTCGAGGAATGCGCCCGGCTGGCAGCCGTCCACGAGGAAATCGAGGCGATGCCGATGGGTTTCCACACGCTGATCGGCGACATGGGCACTAGTGTATCGGGCGGGCAGAAGCAGCGCATCTTGCTGGCGCGCGCGCTGTACAAGCGCCCGCGCATCCTGTTTCTGGACGAGGCCACCAGCGCGCTCGACGTCGACCGCGAGCGGCTGGTCAACCAGGCAGTGCGCCAGCTCGACCTGACGCGCGTCATCGTCGCGCACCGCCCGGAGACGATCGCCACCGCCAGCCGCGTGGTCGTGCTCCACGAGGGGCGGGTCGCGCAGGATCTGCGCAGCGTGCCGGGCGGAGGGGCGGTCGGCCGCTGAAGGCTGGAACAGCGAGCCGGTCAGTCTGCTCGGCAGACGGTGCGAACCGGCTCAGGCGCGGTGTCCCGATCGAGCGCGGTGAGCCAGGCGAGGGCATCGGACCGCGTCTCTCTGCACATCTCGGCGCTCGGCCGCAGCGACACGCACACCGCCGGCCGCTGCGGCGAGCCGAACAGTGCGCACCGCATCTCGGAGGTCAGCTGGACGCACGGAACACCTGCAGCTTTGCCGAAACCGTCGGTGAACGGCATGCCCGGGATCGGGCTGGAAATCGACGGCGCGGTGCAGCAGGCGCCGCAGCCGGGGCGGCAGATCGCCTCGGGCGAGGGTGTGCCGTCAACCGGCAAAACAGTGCTGTAGCGTGGCATGGGGCGGTTCGAGATCCACGGGGTTGCGAACAGCAGGGTGACTTCATACAGGCCGCTCCCTACAATTGCGGATTGCTCAAAAACAGGCAGCGCCATGTGGTTCCCCCAAGTCTTCGACGTTATTGTGATCGGTGGCGGCCATGCCGGCACCGAGGCGGCGTTGGCATCGGCTCGGCTGGGTTGCGCCACCTTGCTGCTGACGCACAACATCGAGACGCTCGGCCAGATGAGCTGCAACCCGTCGATCGGCGGCATTGGCAAGGGGCATCTGGTCAAGGAGATCGATGCGCTGGGCGGCGCGATGGCTGCGGCGACCGACGAGGCCGGCATCCAGTTCCGCATCCTGAATGGCTCGAAGGGCCCTGCGGTGCGTGCGACCCGCGCTCAGGCCGATCGCGTGCTGTACCGCGCGGCGATCCGGCGGCGGCTCGAAAACCAGCCGAACCTGTGGCTGTTTCAAGGGGCCTGTGATGACCTGATCGTCGAAGGCGTTTCTGTGGCAGGCGTTGTGACGCAAGTGGGCGTTCGCTTCAAGTCGCGGGCCGTGGTGTTGACGGCCGGCACATCCTGAACGGCAAGGTGCACGTGGGCCTCGACAATCACGCAGCAGGGCGCGCGGGCGACCCGCCGGCGATCACGCTGTCGTCGCGCCTGAAGGAGCTGAAGCTACCCCAAGGCCGCCTGAAAACCGGCACCCCGCCGCGCATCGACGGGCGCAGCATCGACTTCAGCCGGCTGACGCCGCAGCATGGCGATGGTGTTCCGGGCGTCGATGGCAGCGCATCCGAAACGCCGATGCCGGTGTTCAGCTACCTGGGCGATGCGTCGCAGCACCCGGCGCAGGTGCCGTGCTGGATCACCCACACCAACGAGCGCACGCACGAGATCGTCCGCTCCGGCTTCGACCGCAGCCCGATGTTCACCGGCGTGATCGAAGGCGTCGGGCCGCGCTACTGCCCGAGCATCGAGGACAAGGTCAACCGCTTCGCTGACAAGACTTCGCACCAGATCTATCTGGAGCCCGAAGGTCTGACGACGCACGAGTTCTATCCGAACGGCATTTCGACCTCGCTGCCGTTCGACATCCAGCTCGCTGCCGTGCATTCGATGGTCGGCCTGGAGCGGGCGCACATCCTGCGGCCCGGCTATGCGATCGAGTACGACTACTTCGACCCACGTGCGCTGAAGGCCAGCTTCGAGACCAAGTCGATCCTCGGCCTGTTCTTCGCCGGGCAGATCAATGGCACCACCGGCTACGAGGAAGCGGCGGCGCAGGGCCTTTTCGCCGGAATGAACGCTGCCTTGCAGGTGCGCGAGCTACTGGCCTGGACGCCGGGCCGCGACGAGGCCTATCTGGGCGTGCTGGTGGATGACTTGGTTACACGCGGTGTATCGGAGCCTTACCGCATGTTTACCAGTCGCGCCGAGTATCGGCTGCAATTGCGCGAAGACAATGCCGATCTGCGCCTGACCGAAATCGGCCGCAATCTGGGCGTGGTGGACGATTTCCGTTGGCAGACATTTGCGCAAAAACGCGACGCGATTACCGCTGAACAAGAGCGGTTGAAATCCTGTTGGGTCAATCCCAAACTCCTGCCACAGCAAGACGCAGAGCGGGTGTTGGGCAAGGGCATAGACCGTGAGTATGCGCTGTATGAGTTGCTGCGCCGCCCGGATGTGAGTTATGCCAGCCTGCTGACCTTGCCAGGAG